>JBAXME010000007.1:0-63782 GCA_037134455.1 Synechococcaceae cyanobacterium ELA445
GGGGATGGGCCGAGGGGTGGTCGCCGCTGGGGCCGAGGCCACCGGCTCCGCCAGCAGACCCAGCAGGAGTACTTCGAGCCAGAGCCTGGGCTGCACGCTCTGCCGCAGTTGCTGTTCACTCCCTTTCAAGCGGCTCTGCCAGACGAGCAGGCGCTGGGGCTCGATCGTGGCAGCCAGTTCGATCAGGCGGGGGCGGAACTGGGGCGACAGGCTGCTCAGTTCCGGCCGCTCTGGCGCCACCCGTGCCAGCACAAGGTCCCGCAGCAGGCCCGCCAGACCTTGCAGCACCGCACCCGGTTCCCGTCCCCTCTCCAGCAGGTGGCGGCTGGCTTCGATCAGCCCGAGGGGCTCCGCCGCCGCCAGGGCCGCCGCCAGCTCCAGCAGCTCCTGCTCGGGCACCGCTCCCAGCAGATCCCAGACCGCCCCAGCCTCGATCGGGGCGGGCAGCAGGCTGAGCTGGTCGAGCAAGCTCTCGGCATCCCGTAGCCCACCCTGGGCCCGCTGGGCCACCACGTGGAGGGCCTCCGGGGTGATGCCGATGTGCTCCCTTTCGGCGATCCAACGCAGGTGGGATTCCAGGGCCTCCAGGGGGATCCGCCGGAAATCGAAGCGTTGGCATCGGCTGAGAATCGTGGGCAGCACTCGCTGGGGATCGGTGGTGGCCAGCACGAACACCACCTGCGGCGGCGGTTCCTCCAGGGTCTTGAGCAGGGCGTTGAACGCCGCTGTGGAGAGCATGTGACATTCGTCGATCACATAGACCTTCCAGCGGGCCTGCACCGGGGCGAAGCGGGAGCGCTCGATCAGTTCACGGATGTTGTCGACGCCCGTGTTGGAGGCGGCGTCGATCTCGATCACGTCGAGGGCGGTGCCGGAGGCGATGGAGGCGCAGAGGGCGCAGACGCCACAGGGTGCTTCCGTTGGCCCTTCGGCCCCCAGGCAGTTGAGCGAGCGCGCCAGGATTCGGGCACTGGAGGTTTTGCCCGTGCCCCGGGGCCCGCTGAACAGGTAAGCCGGCGCGATCCGGTTCTGCTGCAGGGCATGGGTGAGGGTGGCCGCAATCGCCTCCTGCCCCACCAGCTCGTCGAACCTCTGGGGCCGGTACTTGTGGTGCAGGGGTTGGTAGGTGCTGGCCTGGGCCATGGCGTCCGTCCCTGGGGTGGCCTCGATGCCGACCTTACTCAGACTTGCTGGGCTCCAGCAGTCGGTTCAGCTTCCCTTCCAGCTCCTCTACCGCCGTGAGCTGATCCGCCAGGGTGCGGGCCGCCAGCAGCAGGCGCTCGTTGGCCGATTCCGGCTGGTTCCCCCACCAACGCTCCGCCTGGGCGAGCTCCTTTTCCAGCCGTTCCTGCAGTTTCTGGCGCAATCCTTCCAGCTGTTCCAGGCTGCGGAGGGCCAGGTCCCGGCCCCGCTCCAGCTGCTCACCATCGAGGCTCAGACCCTGGCGCAGCAGAAGGCGAACCCCGGCCATCAGCGCCGCCGGCATCAACTGACCGATGGCCAGGGCACCGAGACTGCCGGTGTGGAGCCAGTCCTCCACCTGGGCGCTGCGATGGCGCCCGGTCTTGCACCAGATGGCGAAGTGCTCGCAGTTGTTGAACAGCAGGTTGTAGTTCTGCTCCCCCAGCCGGCCCATGGCCCGCCGCAGGGTGAGCCCCACCGGTGAGCTGATGGCATAGGGCACCACGGTCAGGGGCTGGCCGCGGCTGAACTCCAGGAGGGGGCTGCGCAGGATCTGGCGCCCCTCCAGGTAATGGGCCACGGTGCCGTCGCCCAGATCGATGCCGTGGTGGTTGAACAGCCCGTGCTGTCGTGGGGTCTCCAGGTGGTCGGCGGCGGCCATCGCGTGGGGTTGGGGGACGGCCCTCAGGCCGTTTCCTGCTGCTCTAAGGAGGCGCTGGGATGGGCGAGGACCTTGGCCTTGGTGCGCTGCTCCACCAGATCGCGGGTGATCGTGAAGGTCTTGATGTCCTGGCTGGAGGGGAGGTCGTACATCAGCTCCAGCATCAGCTCTTCGACGATGCCCCGCAGGGCCCGAGCCCCGGTTTTGCGGCGGTGGGCCTCCTTGGCAATGGCCTCGATCGCCTCCGATTCGAAGGTCAGCTCCACGTTGTCCATGCTGAGCAAGGTCTGAAATTGCTTGACCAGGGCGTCACGGGGTTCGGTGAGGATCGCCTTGAGGGCCCGCGTGTCGAGGGGTTCCAGTACCGCGCTCACCGGCAGCCGGCCGATGAACTCAGGGATCAGGCCGTAGCGGACCAGATCATCGGGCTCCAGGTGGCGCAGGGCATGGGCGGCCAGGTGCTCCCGGCTGCTGCGGGAGCGGCTGCGGCCATCGTTGGGAAGGAAGCCGATGGCATTGCGCCCCATCCGCTTCTGGACCACGTCTTCGAGACCCACGAAGGCACCACCGCAGATGAACAGGATCTGGCTGGTGTCGATCTGGATGCAGTCTTGGTAGGGGTGCTTGCGGCCCCCCTGGGGCGGCACGTTGGCCACGGTGCCCTCCAGCATCTTCAGCAGCGCCTGCTGCACCCCTTCGCCTGACACATCCCGGGTGATCGATGGGTTCTCGCTCTTGCGGGCGATCTTGTCGATCTCGTCGATGTAGATGATGCCCCGCTGGGCCTGCTCCACATCCAGATCCGCCTTCTGCAGCAGCCGCAGCAGGATGTTCTCCACATCCTCACCGACGTAGCCCGCCTCCGTGAGGGTGGTGGCGTCGGCCACGGCGAAGGGCACGTCGAGGAGCTCTGCCAGGGTCTGGGCCAGCAGGGTCTTGCCGCAGCCGGTGGGGCCGATCAGCAGGATGTTGCTCTTGTGCAGGCGGGTGGCGGTGCGGTCGGTCTCCCCCTGGCCGTCCCCCTGCCAGGCCAGGCGCTTGTAGTGGTTGTAGACCGCCACCGACAGCACTTTCTTGGCATCTTCCTGGCCCACCACCTGCTGGTCCAGGAAGGATTTGATTTCCTGGGGCTTGGGGATGGTGGCCAGGGTGGGGGCCGGCTTGGAGCTCTTCTTGGCCGGTGCCTTGCGGGAGCTCTCCAGCGGGGAGCGGCCTGAACTGCCCTGACTCTCGACCAGTTCCTCGTCAAGGATCTCGTTGCAGAGATCGATGCACTCGTCGCAGATGTAGACCCCCGGGCCGGCGATCAGCTTGCGCACCTGCTCCTGGGACTTGCCGCAGAACGAACACTTCAGGTGGGCGTCGAACTTGGCCATCGCGCGGGGCTTGCGTTCAGAGGGAAGGGGGAGGCCCGTTGGGTTCAGGATCGGCCATGGCTGGCCGTTCCTGAGCGGTACTTAAGGATCAGACGGGATGGGCTTCTTCCATCACCCGATCGATGAGGCCGTATTCAACCGCCTCTGCGGGAGAAAGAAAGTAGTCGCGGTCGGTGTCTTCGGTGATCTTGCCCAGGGGCTGGCCGGTGTGTTCCGCCATCAGGCCATTGAGGGTCTCCTTGAGGAAGAGAATCTCCTTGGCCTGGATCTCGATGTCCACTGCCTGGCCCTGGGCTCCCCCCAGGGGTTGGTGGATCATGATCCGGGCATTGGGGAGGGCAAGGCGCTTGCCCTTGGTGCCGCCGGAGAGCAGGAAGGCTCCCATGCTGGCGGCCAGGCCGTAGCAAATGGTGACCACGTCAGGGGCCACCTGCTGCATGGTGTCGTAGATGGCCAAGCCCGAGGTGACCGAGCCCCCCGGGGAGTTGATGTAGATCTGGATGTCCTTTTCCGGGTCCTCGGCTTCCAGGAAAAGAAGTTGGGCCACCAGGGAATCGGCGACTCCATCGTTGATCTCCGTGCCCAGAAAGATGATCCGTTCCCGCAGCAGGCGGGAATAGATGTCGAAGGCCCGCTCCCCCCGGCCGGACTGCTCGACCACCGTGGGCAGGATGCCTGGGGCGCTGACGGGCCCGGAACCCTGCCAGCGGTTCACGATCGGATGGGGTTGGAGGGCGTTGATCAAGCGGGTGCGCCGGCCAGGGGACGGGGGAGTGGTTTCAATCTATTCGGCTCCTACGGCCCGGGTGTCCCCGGGCGGGTCCGCCTCAGGCCTTGCTGTCCTTTGCTTCGCTCCCCTTCCCCTTGCCGCCCTTCCCCTTGGCGGGTTTGGCTGCGGCGGTTTCATCCGGGGCGGTTGCCACGGCGGCATCGTCGTCGGCGGAGCTCGTTTCGGTCAGGGTGCTGTGGCTTTCCAGCCATTCGAGCAGTTTCTCGCGCAGGAGGTCTTCGCTGACGGCCTCCCGCAGCCGGGCCGGGTCGATGTTGCCGCTCTCGTTGAGGCCGCGGCTCAGTTCCCGTAGCTTGGTTTCCACTTCTTTCGCCTCCAGCTCGATCGATTCGGCGGCGGCCAGGGCCTTGAGGGCAAGGCTGCGGCGTAGGCGCTCCTCGGCCTCGGGGCGGGAGCTTTCCTGCAGGCTGCGCACCAGCTCAGGGGTGAACAGTTTCTTGATGTCCATCCCCTGCTGGGCGATCTGGCTGGCGGTCTGCTCGATCAGGGAGCGGATTTCCCGCTGGATCAGGGTTTCCGGCAGCTCCACCTCCAGTTCGGCCACCAGAGCCTTCAGTAGGGCGTCGTGGCGGTTGCCCTTGGCCCGGCGCTCGGCGTCTTCCTGGAGCCGGGTTTCCAGATCTTCCCGAAGCTCGGCCAGGGTCTGCTTGTCGCTGGCCTGCTGGGCGAAGGCGTCATCAAGGGGAGGCAGTTCCCGTGCCTTGAGTTCGGTGACGGTGATCACGAAGCTGGCCCCGCGACCGCGGGCCTCCTCCTGGGGGTATTCCTCCGGAAAGGTGCAGCTGATCGTGCGGGTTTCTCCCACCGCCTGGCCGAGGATCCCCTCCACGAACCCAGGGATCATGCGACCGTCCTCCAGTTCCACTTCCAGGGCGTCACCGCTGCCGCCGCTGATGGCCTCACCGCTGTCGGTAAAGGTGCCCGCGAAGCTCACCACCGCCACATCGCCGCCGGCGGCCGGGCGGCCCTCGACGGGCACCAGGGTGGCCAGTTGCTTGCGGGACTGCTCAATCAGTTCGTCGACCCGGGCCGGGTCGTAGGCCACGGCTTCGGCTTCCGCCACCAGCCCCTTGGTGACCTTGAGCTTCGGCGTGGGCTCCACGTCCAGCTCCAGGGTGAGGGTGAGCTCCTCGCCTGGGGTGAAGCGCTCCAGCAGGGTGTCGAACCCCTCGCTCAGTTCCGGGCTGCCCAGGGCCTCGATCTTCTCCTGGGCGAGGGCGTCACGCCAGACGCTGTCCACCAGCTCTTCGAGGGCGGTGGCCCGGATACGAAGGGGACCGATCTGCTGCAACAGCACGGGCCGGGGCACCTTGCCCTTGCGGAAGCCCGGCAGCCGCACGCTGCGGCTCAGTTTCTCCACAGCTGCGTCGTAGCTCGCCTGGCTGCGGCCGCCCGGAACGGCCACCTCCAGGGCCACCCGGCTGGCGGGGCGGGGGCTGGTCTTGACCTTCAGGGCGGAGCTCATGGACGGACCGGTTCGGCGTGGCAGCCCCTAATCCTAGAAAGTGGCCTTCTCGCCAATCCGCCCGCGGCCACGTATTGTTCACCACAATGACTTCAGAAGACCACCGCTGAGCAGGCATCTCCCTCAGTGACCTTCCCCTTAGAGACCGTTTAGGTCCCAGCTTTCCCCAACCTTTCGTTCGCTCTCCCCGCTCCCCGATCCAACCCAAAGCCTCCCCTGCCGCTCCATCCATGCCCGCCGACCTGCGTTCGGCCGCCGGATGCCTTTTTTGTTGAAGTTGCCGATTCGCCTCGTTGTCCTCTCCCGTTCGTTCTCCCTCCCTGCCTGACCGTCCCCTGCGGGTGGCCATCCTCGGCGCCACCGGTGCGGTGGGCCAGGAGTTGTTGTCCCTGCTCAGGGAACGGCACTTCCCCGTCGCCGAACTGATCCTGCTGGCCTCCCCCCGTTCCGCAGGTCAGACCGTCGCCTGGAACGGCCAGACCCTCACGGTGCAGCCGGTGAGCGAAGCCGCCTTTGAGGGGGTCGATCTGGTGTTGGCCTCTGCGGGGGGGGCGGTTTCGAAGCACTGGGCCCCCCTGGCCGCCGCCGCCGGTGCCGTGGTGATCGACAACTCCAGTGCTTTCCGGCTCGATCCGGCCGTGCCCCTAGTCGTGCCCGAGGTGAACCCCCAGGCAGCGTTCGAGCACCAGGGGATCATCGCCAACCCCAACTGCACCACGATCCTGCTCACCCTCGCCCTGGCCCCCCTGGCGGCTCGACGGCCGATCGAGAGGGTGGTGGTGAGCACCTACCAGTCGGCCAGCGGTGCCGGTGCCCGGGCCATGGAGGAGTTGCGCCAGCTCAGCCGCACGGTGCTCGAGGGCGGTGAGCCGGTGAGCGAGGTGTTGCCCCATTCCCTCGCCTTCAACCTCTTCCTGCACAACTCCCCTCTGATGGCGAGCGGCTACTGCGAGGAGGAGCTCAAGATGCTCAACGAAACCCGCAAGATCATGGGCCTGCCAGGCCTGCGGCTCTCGGCCACCTGTGTGCGGGTGCCGGTGCTGCGGGCCCATTCCGAGGCGGTCAACATCGAGTTCGCCGAGCCCTTCCCCGTGGAGGAGGCCCGCGCCCTGCTGGCGGCGGCGTCCGGGGTGGAGCTGATCGAGAATTTCGAGACGAATCGCTTTCCGATGCCCACAGACGTCACCGGCCGCGATCCGGTGGCCGTGGGGCGCATTCGCCAGGACCTCAGCGATCCCAACGCCCTGGAGCTCTGGCTCTGCGGCGATCAGATCCGCAAGGGAGCGGCCCTCAACGCGATCCAGATCGCTGATCTGCTGCGCACCCCGGTGCCGGCTCCCGTCTTGGGAGGTGTCGCTTGAGTAACGCGGGCTCCAGCCCTGTTCCCTTCGGCCGGGTGCTCACCGCCATGGTGACCCCCTTCGCCGCCGACGGCAGCGTGGATCTGGATCTGGCGGCCCGGCTGGCGGCCCATCTCACCGCCAAGGGCTCCGACGGTCTGGTGGTCTGTGGCACCACCGGTGAATCCCCCACCCTCAGCTGGGACGAGCAGCACCAGTTGTTTGCCGCCGTCAAGGGGGCCGTGCCCGCCACTGCCAAGGTGCTGGCAGGCACCGGCAGCAACAGCACGGCCGAGGCTGTGGAGGCGGTGGTGCAGGCGGCCGAACTGGGGGCCGATGGGGCTCTGGTGGTGGTGCCCTACTACAACAAACCTCCCCAGGCGGGGCTGGCGGCCCACTTCCGGGCCGTTGCTGAGGCGGCGCCCCAGTTGCCGCTGATGCTCTACAACATCCCCAGTCGCACCGGCTGCAGCCTGGCGCCGGAGACCACGGCCCTGTTGATGGATCTGCCCAATGTGGTCAGCTTCAAGGCGGCGAGTGGCACCACCGAGGAGGTGAGCCTGCTGCGCCAGCATTGCGGTAGCCGGCTGGCGATCTACAGCGGTGACGACGCGCTCACCTTGCCGATGTTGGCCGTCGGTGCCGTGGGGGTGGTGAGCGTGGCCAGTCACGTGGCGGGCCCCCAAATCCAGCAGCTGGTGAGCGCCTTCTTCTCCGGCGATCACGCCACGGCCCTGGCGCTCCACGACGAACTTCTTCCCCTGACCCGAGCCCTGTTCAGCACCACCAACCCGATCCCGGTGAAGGCGGCGTTGGAAATCCTCGGCTGGCCCGTGGGCACCCCTCGACTTCCCCTTCTCTCCGCCGATAGCGACGTGCGTGAACGATTGACCACAACCCTGGCCGCCCTGCGTCCCACCTGACGCCAAGGCCTTCCGCACCGACTCAGCCTCGCAACAGTTTCAGCCTCAGATTTCCCTTCTTCCCTTTCCGGAATACTCCGAACTTAAACCCGATGACAGTTAGCAGCAACGGCAACTCCCATGGCAACGGCCGCAACTCCGGTGCCCCCAAGGCACCGGGTCTGCGGGTGATTCCCCTGGGGGGCCTCCATGAGATCGGCAAGAACACCTGCGTGTTCGAGTACGGCGACGATCTGATGCTCGTGGACGCTGGCCTGGCGTTCCCCAGCGACGGCATGCATGGCGTCAATGTGGTGCTTCCCGACACCAGCTATCTGCGTGAGAACCAGAAGCGCATCCGGGGCATGATCGTGACCCACGGCCACGAAGATCACATCGGTGGCATTCCCCACCACCTCAAGAACTTCAATATTCCCGTGATCTATGGGCCCCGTCTGGCCCTCTCGATTCTCACGGGCAAGATGGAGGAAGCGGGCGTGATGGACCGCACCATCCTGCAAACCGTCTCCCCCCGCGAGGTGGTGAAGGTGGGGCAGCACTTCTCGGTGGAGTTCATCCGCAACACCCACTCGATGGCCGACAGCTACACGCTGGCGATCACCACTCCCGCTGGCGTCGTTGTCTTCACCGGTGACTTCAAGTTCGACCACACGCCTGTGGATGGCGAGCACTTCGACATGGCCCGTCTTGCCCATTACGGCGAGCAGGGTGTGTTGTGTCTCTTCAGTGACTCCACCAACGCTGAGCTGCCGGGCTTCTGTCCTCCCGAGCGATCGGTGTTCCCCCACCTGGATCGCCACATCTCCCAGGCGGAGGGTCGGGTGATCATCACCACCTTCGCCAGCTCGATTCACCGGGTTTCGATGATCCTGGAACTGGCGCTCAAGAACGGCCGCAAGGTGGGCTTGCTGGGCCGCTCGATGCTTAACGTGATCGCCAAGGCGCGCGAATTGGGCTACATGCGTGCCCCCGATGAGTTGTTTGTGCCGATCAAGCAGATCCGTGATCTGCCCGACCGGGAAACTCTCCTGCTGATGACCGGCAGCCAGGGCGAGCCCCTAGCTGCGCTCAGCCGCATCTCCCGTGGCGAACATCCCCAGGTGCAGGTGAAGAGCACCGACACCATCATCTTCTCCGCCAGCCCGATTCCGGGGAACACCATCTCCGTGGTCAACACCATCGACCGACTGATGATGCTCGGGGCCAAGGTGGTTTACGGCAAGGGCGAGGGCATTCACGTCTCCGGTCACAGCTTCCAGGAAGACCACAAGTTGATGCTCGCTCTCGCGCGGCCCAAGTTCTTCGTGCCCGTGCACGGTGAGCACCGCATGCTCGTGGCCCACTCCAAGACCGCCCAATCGATGGGCATGCCTGCCGACAACATCCTGATCATCGACAACGGTGATGTGGTCGAACTCACCCCCGATTCGATTCGCAAGGGGGATCCGGTCAAGGCGGGTATCGAACTGCTCGACGCCTCCCGCAACGGCATCGTTGATGCCCGGGTGCTTAAGGAGCGCCAGCAACTGGCCGAGGATGGCGTCATCACCCTGCTGGCGATCATCAGCACCGATGGCGTGATGGCCGCCCCCCCCAGGGTCAACCTGCGCGGCGTGGTCACCACCGCCGATGCCCGCAAGCTCTCCCTCTGGGCCGAGAGGGAGATCACCTGGGTGCTCGAGAACCGTTGGAGTCAGCTAGCCCGCAACACCGGTGGCAAGGCCCCTGACGTGGATTGGGTTGGCGTTCAGCGGGAGATTGAAGTGGGTCTGCAGCGCCGCCTGCGGAGGGAGCTCCAGGTGGAGCCCCTGATCATTGCCCTGGTCCAGCCGGCTCCAGGCGGTACGCCGGCCTACAAGGGTCGCACCGATGCCGAGCCCGATAGCCGTCCGGCTCGCCGTGATGGTGGCCGCTCCGGTGGCCGCGACCGGGACGGTTCTGCCCCCCGTCCCCAGCCCGTGAACGCGGTGCCCCAGCGGCAGCTGGTCAGCGCCTCGGTGGCGGCTTCGCCCGTCGCCGTTGCAGCCCCATCCCCCGCTGCAGCGCCTGCGCCGGCCGCCGTGCCTGCCCGCGCGAGTGAGCCCGAGATGCCCGCCAACCGCACCCGCCGCCGCCGCTCCACCGCCGCCGGCTGAGTCGAGCGCGGGGTTGCTGGGGGTGATCAGCGCAGGATCACCCTCAGGCGCCCTTTGGCCAGTTCGGCCAGATCCTCAGCGCTGAAGGCCGAAACGGGCTCAGGGGTCACCTCGGGCTCCGGTTCCGTCGTCTCGATGAATGGGACTTCGAGGATGGTGGGGTCAGCGGTTGCCGCAGCGGATTCCTCCTCGGGGAGCTCGATGAGTTCGATCTCCTCCTCCTTGTCAGCTGCAGCGCCCATACCGCTATTCAGCCAGGGGGCCGCTGCGGAGGCCGCAGGGCTCTGGCTGGTGTTGGTTGGCACCGCTGTTGTGAGGAAGGGTGCGATGGATGGGGCTGGCTCGGCAGGCGCTGCTTTTTTTTCCGTGACCTCTTCTTCCTTGACTTCTGGAGCAGGGCGGTTTTGCTCTTCGATGCACAACTCCAAGCCCTGACGGGCCAGGTCGCGGTAGGTGGGCTCCTTGCTCAACTCCACCACCTGGCTGTAATAGGAGGCGGCCTTTTCGGGCTGCTTGAGCCCATAAAGGTTGATGTGCCCAGTGAGGAGCTGCAGGCGTGAGTACTGAAGATCGTCCGCATCCGCCGGACGGTTGGTCAGCAGGGCTTCGGCCTGGCTGAGGGCCTGCTGGAACTGGCCCTGGCTGTAGGCCCGCTCCACATCGATGTAGGACTCCTGGAAGGTTGTTGCCATTAATCCTTGGGGGGCTTGGGGGAGGGCTCGGTGGGTTGCGGGGGCCGCATCGGTGGCCGTTGGCCCGAAAGGGGAGGCTGGAGTCTGATTTCCCGCCGATCCCAGCTCAGACGCCAGCCCCATTTCAGATCAAGGCTGCCGGGACCTTGGCCTGGATGCAAGCGTCTGAGCAGATCCGTCAGCTGTTGGCTGCTGAGGGCGAGCTCGGCCCGTTGTCCTAGCCAATGGGCCACCACATGGCCCTGGCTGGCGGGGGAGAGGGCCACCAGCTTCCTGCGATCCAGTCCCGTCCCGTCCGATCCGGCGGTGGTGAGGGAGGCCAGGGCCAGGGGGAGCAGCTCTTGCAGGGGCTTACCCTCCTCCTCCAGCCGTTCGGAGAGGGCGGCGAGGCGCCGCGCCGCGCCGGGGTGCAACGCCTCCAGCACCGGCAGCACCTGGTGGCGGATCCGGTTGCGGGCATGGGCCATGGAGTTGTTGCTGGGGTCCTGCCACACCGGCAGGCCCGCCTGGTGGCAGAAGGCCGTCGTTTCGGTTCGGCTGAACCCCAGCAGGGGACGCACCAACAGGATTGAATCCCGCAGCGGCCGGCAGCGCCGCAGGCTGGACAGGCCCCGCAGGTGGGCCCCCCGGGCAAGGTGCAGCAGCAGCGTTTCGGCCCGGTCGTTGGCGGTGTGTCCCGTGACCACACGGCTGCAGCCCAGCTCAGAGGCCCAGTGGGTCAGGTGGTCGTAGCGCCAGGTCCTGGCCTCGGCCTCGGAGCAGGATCCGCCATCCGAGCGGTTCCGCACCAGCTCCAGTCCCGCCACTCCTGCCCAGTCCGCCAGGGCTTGGGCCTGATCGGCCGACTCGGGTCGCCAGCCGTGGTCTCCGTGCCAGATCCGCAGCTCCCAGCCGTGCAGCCTGCGCAGGTCCGCCAGAAGTCCAACCAAGGCCATGGAGTCCTGGCCCCCTGAGACGGCCACCAGCAGCCTTTCGCCGGCCGGCAGCAACTGGGGCCGCTGCAGCAGCTCCCGGTGCAACCGATCGTGGAGGGGAGTCCAGGGGGGGGGATTTGGGGGATCGGATGGGAGAATCGCCGTCATCTGCCTGCGCTGCCGATGTCCCGTCTCACGAGCCTGCTCCCCTCCTTGCAGCGTGCGCTGGCGGAGCGCCGGCTGCTGAAGGTGATCGCTGGCTTAAGCAATTTTGACGCCGATTCGGTGCGGCGCATCTCCAGGGCTGCCGGCGCGGGAGGCGCCGACCTGCTGGACATCGCCTGCGACCCCGATCTGGTGCGGCTCGCCGCCGAGTCCTCAGGGCTGCCCATCTGTGTCTCGGCGGTCGATCCCGCGCTCTTCCCCGCCGCCGTGGCCGCCGGGGCCGCCCTGGTGGAGATCGGCAATTTCGACACGTTTTATCCCCAGGGTCGGGTGTTCGGTGCCGCGGAGGTGCTGGACCTCACCCGTCAAACCCGTGCTCTCCTGCCCGGGGTGGTGCTGTCGGTGACCGTGCCCCACGTGCTCAGCCTTGACCAGCAGGAGCAGCTGGCCATCGATCTGCGCTCGGCTGGGGCCGATCTGATCCAGACCGAGGGGGGCACCAGCGCCAGACCCTTCAGCCCCGGCACCCTCGGCTTGATTGAGAAGGCAGCCCCCACCCTGGCGGCTGCCCATGCCCTCAGCCGGGCGTTGGCCGCCGATGGACAGCCCTTGCCGGTGCTCTGCGCTTCGGGTCTCTCCGCCGTGACCTTGCCGATGGCCATCGCCGCCGGTGCCTCCGGCGTTGGTGTGGGCTCGGCCGTGAACCGACTCCAGGATGAGCTGGCGATGGTGGCGGTGGTGCGCGGCCTGAGGGAGGCGCTCGCTGCTGTGCCCGTTGTGGCCAACGGCATCGCTTCGTAACGACTGACTGAGCGCGCGGTGGTTTTGCCCGCGGGCGCTCCTTAGTTTTTAAGCAGTTCGCCGACGGAACCATGGGCGCCTTTGTCTGGCTGTTGCAGTGGCCCATCCGGGCCGCGGTGCTGCTGCTGGTGGGCTGGCTGCCCCTGGGGGTGGAGTTGGAGAACTTCGGGGCGGCCTTCCTCTCCGCCGTGGTGATCGGTCTGTTGGGCACGCTGTTGATCTGGCCCCTCAAGTTGGTGCTGGCCCTGCCCTGGGCGATCACCAGCCTTGGGGGATTCATCACCCCGATCAATGCGATCTACAACTGGGTGATCACGGTCGTTCTTTTCGCCCTGGCCGCCTGGTTGATTCCCGGCTTCCGCCTCAAGAACGGTCTGGTGAGCGCGATCCTCGGCGCCGTGGTCTACAGCGTGATCAGCGCCTTGATCCTGCGGGCGCTTGGGCTGGAGGTGGGCTTCACCCGCGTCGCCGCCCTTGCTGCCGGAGCGGTGGCCTGAGGCGATTCCGGGAACCGGTGGGCGGCCTCGCTTCCTAGAGTCGGCGTTCTGCAACGGGCGCGTCCCGAACCCCTCCGGGCATGGCCCGTTTTCAGCTCCAGGCCCCCTACGAACCCAAGGGCGACCAGCCCACTGCCATCGCTGGCCTGGTGCGGGGCGTTGAGGCGGGTGAGCGCTACCAAACCCTGCTGGGGGCCACCGGCACCGGCAAGACCTTTTCGATCGCCAATGTGATCGCCCAGACGGGGCGTCCCGCCCTGGTGCTGGCCCACAACAAGACCCTGGCGGCCCAGCTCTGCAACGAGCTGCGGGAGTTCTTCCCCAACAATGCCGTCGAATACTTCATCTCCTACTACGACTATTACCAGCCCGAGGCCTACGTGCCGGTCTCGGATACCTACATCGCCAAGACGGCCTCGATCAACGAAGAGATCGACATGCTGCGCCACTCGGCGACCCGCTCCTTGTTCGAGCGCAAGGACGTGATCGTGGTGGCCTCGATCAGCTGCATCTACGGCCTGGGGATTCCATCGGAGTACCTGAAGGCGGCGGTGAAGTTTGAGGTGGGCCAAACGCTGAACTTGCGCACCTCCCTGCGGGAGCTGGTCAACAACCAGTACAGCCGCAACGACACCGAGGTGGCCCGAGGCCGTTTTCGGGTCAGGGGTGACGTGGTGGAGATCGGACCGGCCTACGAGGACCGGCTGGTGCGGATCGAGCTGTTTGGCGACGAGGTGGAGGCCATTCGCTACGTGGATCCCACCACCGGTGAGATCCTCCAGAGTCTGGAGGCGGTGAACATCTACCCCGCCAAGCACTTCGTCACCCCCAAAGATCGTTTGGAGGGGGCGATTGCCGCCATCCGCTCCGAACTTCGGCAACGGTTGGATCAACTCCACAGCGTGGGCAAGCTGCTGGAGGCCCAGCGGCTGGAGCAGCGCACCACCTACGACCTGGAGATGCTCAAGGAGGTGGGTTACTGCAATGGGGTCGAGAACTACGCCCGCCATCTGGCCGGCCGGCCGGCCGGCACCCCGCCCGAATGCCTGATCGACTACTTCCCCGATGACTGGCTGTTGGTGGTGGATGAGAGCCACGTCACCTGCTCCCAGCTGCAGGCCATGTACAACGGCGACCAAAGCCGCAAGCAGGTGCTGATCGAGCACGGTTTCCGCCTGCCGTCGGCGGCCGACAACCGTCCGTTGAAGGCCGAGGAGTTCTGGGCCAAGGCCCACCAGACGATCTTCGTTTCCGCCACCCCCGGGTCCCTGGAAATGGAGCGCAGTGAGGGGCAGGTGGTGCAGCAGGTGATCCGCCCCACTGGCGTGCTCGATCCGATCGTGGAGGTGCGTCCCACCGACGGCCAGGTGGACGATCTGATGGGGGAGATTCGCCTGCGGGCCGACAAGGGGGAGCGCAGCTTGATCACCACCCTCACGAAGCGGATGGCCGAGGACCTCACCGAGTACCTGGCGGAGAACGGGGTGCGGGTGCGCTATCTGCATTCGGAGATCCACTCGATCGAGCGGATCGAGATCATTCAGGACCTGCGCAATGGCGTGTTCGATGCCCTGGTGGGGGTGAACCTGCTGCGGGAGGGATTGGATCTGCCTGAGGTGTCATTGGTGGCGATCCTTGATGCCGACAAGGAGGGCTTTTTGCGGGCCGAGCGTTCCTTGATCCAGACCATTGGGCGGGCGGCGCGCCACATCGAGGGCAAGGCCCTCCTCTACGCCGAGAACCTCACCGATTCCATGGCCAAGGCCATCAGCGAAACCGAGCGGCGGCGGGCGATCCAGCACGCCTACAACGTTGAGCACGGCATCACACCGACTCCGGCGGGTAAGCGGGCCGGAAATTCGATTCTCTCGTTTCTGGAGGTCTCCCGCCGCCTCAACGACGATCAGCTGGAGCAGGCCACCGAGGAGGCCCTGCAGGCAACCGTGCCGTTGGAAGCCCTGCCGGAGTTGATCACCCAGCTGGAGGACAAGATGAAGGCCGCCGCCAAGAACTTGGAGTTCGAAGAGGCGGCCACCCTGCGGGATCGCATTCGGCAGCTGCGCCAAAAGCTGGTGGGCAGGAGCTGAAGGAGCTCCAGCACCCCGTGGAACGGCCGCTCAGACCGCAGCCTCGGAACCCTCGGCCCTGTGCACCGCGGTTCCCCCCAGGCCAAAGCGGCCATGGACCGCCCGTAGGGCCGCTTCCCCATCCCGCTCGGCCACGACGCAACTGGTGCGGATTTCGCTGGTGGCGATCATTTCGATGTTGATCCCCTCGTCCGCCAGGGCGCGGAACATGCGGGCCGCCGTGCCGGGGGTGCAGGGCATCCCCGCCCCCACGGCGCTCACCCGGGCGATGGCTTGGCCCTCCTCGAACCGTGCTTCTGGCCACTGGGCCAGCACCGGCGCCAGGGCGGAGCGGGCCCGGCCCAGGTCGTCGCGCCGAAGGGTGAAACCCATGTCGCGGCGACGGTTCTCGCCGCCTCCGTGGGTGCGCTCCGACTGGACGATGGCATCCAGGCTGATGCCCGCATCCGCCAGGGCCCTGCATACCGCCGCCGCGGTGCCGGGTCGATCCGGCAGCTGGCGGACCGTCACCTGGGCCTGATCCCGGTCGAGGGCAACGCCCCGCACCGCCGGATCCCCGAGGCCGCAGGGGGCGGGGTTGTGCTGGAGCTGGTGGTCCCCTAGCTCGAAGGCGGCCGCCGCAGCCCGCAGGGCCTTGCTCGCCTGGCTGCCCTCCACCACGCAGCTCACCTTGACTTCGCTGGTGGCGATCATGCGCAGGTTGATGCCGCCACGGGCCAGGGTGTCGAACAGGCGGGCGGCCACCCCTGGGCGGCCCATGATTCCGGCCCCGGAGATGCTCAGCTTGGCCATGTCTCCTTCAGTGGTGAGCTTGGTGCCCTGGGCCCCCAGGTCCGCCAGCAGCTCCCGGCACACCGCTGCGGCGGCCTCGAGCTCGGGGCCCGCGAGGGTGAAGGCAATGTCGTTGGTGGCGCCTTCATGGGTGGCTTGCACGATCAGGTCCACGTTCAGGCCCCGGGCGGAGAGCGCCTCGAATAGGCGGGCGGCCACGCCGGGCTCATCGGGCACCAGGGAGAGGGCCAGCACCGCCTGGTCCACCTCCAGTTGGGCCCCGTCCACGGGCTTGCCCAGCTCCAGGCCCTCGTGGCCGATGGGCCGGCCCACACCGCTGGTGAGCAGGGTGCCGGGGGCGTCGCTCCAGCTGGAACGCACCACCAGCGGCACGCCGTAGTTGCGGGCGATCTCCACGGCCCGGGGGTGGAGCACGGCGGCGCCGAGGCTGGCCAGTTCGAGCATCTCGTCGCAGGTCACGGTGGCCATCAGCTGGGCATCGCTGACCTTGCGGGGGTCGGTGGTGAGCACCCCGGGCACATCGGTGTAGATCTCGCAGGCGTCGGCCCCGAGGGCTGCGGCCAGGGCCACGGCGGAGGTGTCGGAGCCGCCCCGGCCCAGGGTGGTGATCTCGGCGGTGCCGCCGCTGCCGCTGCTGGTGCCCTGGAACCCTGCCACCACCACCACTTGCCCCTCCTCAAGGCGCCGGCGCAGGCGATCGGTGCGCACCTCGAGGATGCGGGCGCGGCCGTGGGCGGATTCGGTGACGATGCCCACCTGGGGGCCGGTCATTGACACGGCGGGGACCCCCAGCCCCTGCAGTGCCATGGCCAGCAGTGCGATCGACACCTGCTCGCCGGTGGCCAGCAGCATGTCCATCTCCCGCTGGGGGGGTTCCGGGTTGATGGCCCGGGCCAGGGCGGTCAGTTCGTCGGTGGTGTGGCCCATGGCCGACACCACGATCACCAGGTCGTGGCCCTGCTCGCGGCTGGCGGCCACCCGGCGCGCCACCGCCTGGATGCGCTCGACGCTCCCCACTGACGTGCCGCCGAATTTCTGAACCAGCAGGGCCATCGCTCGCGGTGGGGGAGCACAGAAGCCTGATTATCCGTTGGCGCCCGCACCGGCGAGGAATCCATCGCGGAAGGCATCACCGGGGTTGCTGCCGCGTTTGAGGGCCGCCTCCACCTCCAGCAGCTGGCTCAGCAGGGCCAGGAAGCGCTCGGGCGGCCTGCCCCGGATCTGTTTGCGCATCACATAGATGCGTTTGGGGTTGCCGATGCCGGCCGCCTTGGCGATCACGGCCACGTCCTGTTCGCCCTGGCGCTCCAGGAGGCTCACCCAGAGCCAGCCCCGGATCTGACTGCACAGGGAGGCGACGATGCGCAGGGCCGGCTCATTGGCCTCGATCAGGGCATCCAGCAGCGCGATTGCCTCCCCCAGATGCCCTGCCAGCAGGGCATCTCCCACCTGCAGGCTGGTGGTGGCATGGGCGCCCACAAGTGCCTCAACGGCACCCTTATCGATCGGGGCGCTTCCCTTGTAGAGCCCCAGCTTCTCCAGTTCGCTGGCCAGGCGGGCGCTGTCGCTGCCCACGGCCTCCGCCAGGGCTTCGGCGGCGCCTGGGGTGAGGCTGAGCCCCAGGGCCGCGGCAGTGTTCTGCACCAGCTCCAGCTGGCCGGCCCCGTCCCAGACGGCGGGCAGGGGGAAGCTGCGTTCGTTGGCCACCGCCTTGAGGGCCTTGGTGAGTTTGAGGCGGGCATCCGGTTTGCCCGGGCTCACGAGCAGCAGGTGACAGTTGGGGGGAATCAGCTCCAGGGCGCTTTCCAGCTGGGCCCCCAGCTCCGCCGGGCAGACGCCTCCGAAGGGGCTGCGCTGCAGCAACACCACCCGATCACCAGCGCCGAAGGGGGGGGTGCGGGCCTCCTCCAGGGCCCTGGCCGCCTGGGCGGCATCGGCCCCATCGAGGCGCGACACATTGATGCTGCGCCAGGCCGGATCACTGAATTGCTCGATCAGGGCTTCCACCGCCCGGTTGCGGGTGGCCTCGTCATCGCCCCAGTAGAGATGGATCGGCATGAGCTCAGCTTGGACCACCCGATCTTCAGCGAAAGTGTGCGTCGCATCCGCGGCTGGCTCGGGGAAACGGGCCTGGATCCGGTGCAGCAGGAGGTGCTGGAGCGCCTGGTGCACAGCAGTGGCGATCTGGCCATTGCCAGCGATCTGCGCTTCGGGCCTGGTGCCTGCGACGCGGGGCTGGAGGCCCTGGCCGCCGGAGCGGTGATCCTCACCGATACCGCCATGGCGGCGGCGGCCGTGGCACCGATGGCGGCGCGTACCTTCGCCAACCCCGTGCGCAGCGTGCTGGATTGGGCCCCGGCCGTGGCGCCTGAGGGGGGCACCCGCGCCGCTGAGGGCATGGCCCTGGCGCTCCACGAGCACCCCTCGGCCGTGGTGCTGATCGGCAGCGCCCCCACGGCCCTGGAGCGGTTGCTGGACTTGGCGGCCGCCCCGGATTCCTCCATCCGGCCCTCGCTGGTGGTGGGCATGCCGGTGGGTTTCGTGGGGGTGGCCGAGAGCAAGCGGCAGCTGGCGGAGGCTCCCTGGCCCCAGATCCGGTTGGAGGGCAGCAAGGGGGGGGCGGGCCTGGCGGCCGCCACGGTCAATGCCCTGCTTCGCCGGGCCTGGTTGAACCGCTGACGGACCCATCGTTGTTGCCAACGCCCACATGGCTATTGGCTTCGATGCGCCCCAGCACCTGGCGGGCCCGCAGCACCACCTGGGGTGGCACCCCAGCCAGGCGGGCCGCCTCGATGCCGTAGCTGCGGCTGGCGCCGCCGGGGCGCACCTGGTGCAGGAAGCGCAGCCGCTCGCCCGTTTCCTCCACCAGCACCTGGAAGTTGGCCACGTTGGGCAGGAGCTCTGCCAGCTCGTTGAGCTCGTGGTAGTGGGTGGCGAACACGGAGCGGGCCCGGATCGACTCGGCCAGGTGCTCGGCCACCGCCCAGGCGATCGAGAGGCCATCGAAGGTGGCGGTGCCCCGGCCAATTTCATCCAGGAGCACCAGGGAGCGCTCGCTGGCGTGGTGAAGGATGTTGGCCGTTTCGCTCATTTCCACCATGAAGGTGGACTGCCCCGTGGCCAGGTCGTCCACGGCCCCCACCCGGGTGAAGATGCGATCGCAGATCCCCAGCCGAGCGCCCTGGGCTGGAATCCAGCTGCCGATCTGGGCCATCAGCTGCAGCAGGCCGATCTGGCGCAGATAGCAGCTCTTGCCGCTGGCGTTGGGGCCCGTGAGCACCACCAGATCGGGTTGATCCTCGGCGCCCAGGTGGATGCCGTTGGCGGTGAAGGGTTCCTCCACCAGCAGTTGCTCCACCACCGGATGGCGCCCTGCCTCGATGCTCAGGCTGCGGTCGTTTGTGAGCTCCGGGCGCACGTAGCCGCCGGTGGCCGCCACCTCCGCCAGGGCCGCCAGGGCGTCCAGGGCCGCCACGCGGCGGGCGGCGGATCGGATCGGGGCGGCCACCTCCCCCACCCGCTGGCGCAGCTGCACGAACAGGTCGTATTCCCGCTGGGCGGAACGGGCCCGCAACTGCAGGATCGCGCCCTCGCGGGCCTTGAGATCGGGGGTGACGAAGCGCTCCTCGTTGGAGAGGGTCTGGCGGCGGATCCAGTGGTCGGGCACGGCGGTGGCTTTGGCCCGGCTGACGGAGAGGAAATAGCCGAAGCTGCGGTGGAATTGCAGGCGAAGGGTGGGGATGCCGCTGCGGCGCCGCTCCAGTTCCTCCTGGGATTTGAGCCAGCCCTCCTGGTCATCGAGCCGGTTGCGCAGGCCGTCGAGCTTGGGGTCGACGCCGTCGTGGATCAGCCCCCCTTCCGTGAGGCTCAGGGGTGGGGTGTCGAGAAGGGTGTGGCGCACAAGGGCGGCCAGCTCGCCTAGATCCGGCCGCTCCTCGCAGAGAGCTTGGAGCGGGGCACTGGCGGTGTCCTGCAGCAGGGCCGCCAGTCGGGGCAGCCGTTCCAGGCCGTCAGCCAGGGCCACCAGGTCCCGGGCCGAGGCGGCGCCGGCACCGGCCCGACCCGCCAGCCGCTCCAGGTCGCCCATGGGCCGCAGCAGTCGGCGCACCGCCAGCCGCAGGGGGCGCAGGTGCACCAATTCACTGACGGCCTCCTGGCGGGAGCGGATGCGCTCGAGGTCCACCAGGGGGGCCTCCAGCCAGCGCCGCAGGCGGCGTCCCCCCATGGAGGTGAGGGTGCGATCGAGCACCCACAGCAGCGAGCCGTGGAACTGGCCCCCCATCTGGGTGCGGGTCAGCTCCAGGTTGCGGCGGGTCTGGGCGTCCAGCACCAGCTCATCGCCGGCGGTCCAGGTGGTGGGCAGCTCCAGGGGGATGGAGCTCCCGGGCTGGGTGTCATCGAGGTAGCGCACCAGGCCGCCGGCAGCCCGCAGACCCAGGGGGATCTCCCCGAGCCCAAGCCCGTCGAGGCTGGCCAGGTGGAAGCGTTCCAGCAGGGTGCGGCGGGCCTCGGCGGTGGCGAAGGGGGTGGCGGCCAGGGGGGTGAGGCGCAGGCCCTCGGGGCACCAGGCGGGGGCCGCCGCCGTCGCGCCGCCCGGGGCGCCGGCGGAGACGGGCCAGAGCAACTCTGCCGCCTCCAGTTGCTGCAGCTCCTGGTGGAGCCGGTCTGTGCCTTCCTGCTCGGTGACGCGGAACTCGCCGGTGCTCACGTCGGTGACCGCCAGGCCCCAGCGGCCCCTCTCCAGTACCACCGCCGCCAGCCAGTTGTTGCGCCTGGCGGCCAACAGGCCCTCCTCCAGCACCGTGCCGGGGGTGATCACCCGGGTGATGCCCCGCTTCAGCAGGCTGCCCTTCGCGGGCACCGCCTCCAGTTGGTCGCAGAGGGAAATGCTCAGGCCGCGGCGCACCAGCTCGGCGCAGTAGCGCTCGACGGCGTGGTGGGGGATCCCCGCCATGGGCACCCGACCGATCTGTTTCCCCCCCTCCTTGCCGGTGAGGGTCAGCTCCAGCAGGCGTGAGAGCAGCAGGGCGTCCTCGAAGAAGAACTCGAAGAAGTCCCCCAGGCGGTAGAGCAGCACCCGGTCCGGATGGGCCGCCTTGAGCTCCACGTAATGGCGCAACATCGGTGTGAGCACCTCGGGGTCCACCAGGCTGTGGTGGTGCCAGCGGGGCAGGTCGTCGTCGCTGGCGGATTCGGCCCCTGCGGTGGCGGTGGTGGCGGTGTCTTCGCAGGGGCTGGCGGACGCTTCTGCTTCGGGCGCCTGGGGGCTGGAGCGGCGTCGGCGGGGCCGGGCCGACGCCTGGGCGATCAGGGCCTCGTCATCCAGGTCGGTTTCGCAGGCTTGAGCCGGTTCTGAGGTGGGCCCAGAGCCGTTGCTGGGGGCGTCAGCGGGTGCTTCGGCGACCCCGAACAGGCTTCCCTGGAGCACCGGTTCGGCCATCAGGGACAGCTGTCGTTCGGCCTCCGCTGCCACGTTGAGCCCCCACGTGGGGGTGATCGTAGGAGCCCTGGTTGGCCTGCTCCCGACAAGTTGTGAAGGATCGGCGGCCGCCTCTCGGGGGCCCTGACCTGCCATGGGAGAATCCATAAACTGCTCCCCCAGGCCCCGGAAGGACCCATGCAGATCGTCAACACCCTCACCGTTCTGGCCCTGGTGGTGATGTCCTTTGCGCTGATCGTGGCGGTGCCGGTGCTCTACGCCAGCCCCGATGCGGGCGGCAATTCCAACCGACTGATCCTGCTGGGGGGAGCTGCCTGGGTGGGCCTCGTGCTGCTCAACTGGGGCGTGAGCTTCTTCGTCATCTGACCCCTTGGCCATCTTTGAAGGACGGTTCACCGACGTTGGTGGGCTTCACATCGCAGTTGTAGTAGCCCGTTTCAATGATCTGGTCACCTCCAGGCTCCTGAGCGGCACCCTGGATGCCCTGTCCCGCCATGGCATCGACGTCAGTGAGACCAGCGCCCAGCTGGATGTGGCCTGGGTGCCCGGCAGCTTTGAGATTCCTCTGGTGGCCCAGCGCCTGGCCGCCTCCGGGCGCTATCAGGTGGTGATCACCCTGGGGGCCGTGATCCGCGGCGACACCCCCCACTTTGATGTGGTGGTCTCCGAGGTGAGCAAGGGGGTGGCCTCCGTGGCGCGGGAGACCGGGGTGCCGGTGATCTTTGGGGTGCTCACCACGGATACCCTGCAGCAGGCCTTGGAGCGGGCGGGGATCAAGAGCAACCTGGGCTGGAGTTATGGGCTGCAGGCGTTGGAGATGGGCAGCCTGATGAAGGCGCTGGCTGGGTGAGCTCCTCCACGCCGGACCTCAGTCAGGCGCGCTACGGAACCCTGCTGCGCCTGCTCTGGGGCCATGTGCAGCCCCGCCGCAGGGTTCAGATGGCCCTGCTGGTGGCTCTGATGCTCCTGAGCAGCTTCGCCGAGCTGCTCACCGTGGCCAGCCTGGTGCCCTTCCTGGTGGTCCTCTCCGATCCGTCCCGCCTCTGGCGCCAACCCTTGGTGCGGAGCGCTGCCGAGATCCTGGGTTTCAGCGGCCCCCACCAGCTGATCCTGCCGATCACCCTGCTGCTGATGGCGGTGGGCGTGATCAGCGCGGCGATCAGGGGCGCCAACCTTTTCGTCAATGCCCGCCTCTCTGCGCTCATCGGCAGCGACCTCGGGGTGGAGGGCTACCGGCGCACCCTGGAGCAGCCCTATGCCGTTCATCTGGGGCGCAACAGCAGCGAGGTGATCACGCAGCTGGCCTACCTGGGGGGAATCAGCCGAGGGATCCTGGCCCCACTGCTGCAGGGCCTTTCGGGTCTGATCGTAGCGGTGGTGCTGGTGGCGGGCCTCTTGGCCTACCAGCCCACCCTGGCCATGGGATTGGCGGCCGTGTTCCTGGCCATCTATGGGGCCATGGCCCGGCTGAATCGCCGGCGGCTGCACCGGATCAGTGTGCTTTCGGACCAGTACAGCCAGCGCTCTCTCAAGGCCCAGCAGGAGGGCCTCGGTGCCATCCGAGAAGTGCTCCTGGATCGCAGCCAGCCGCTGTTGGTGGACACCTATCGCCGCGCCCAGCGGCCCCTGATGCTGCTGCAGGCCGAGGCCGACACCGTGGCCGGTCTGCCCCGCTATGCCCTGGAGGCGGCGGGGATGGCGGCAATCGCTGGATCAGTGCTATGGCTGTTACCCCGCGGCGGGGTGGTGGCAGCCTTGCCCGCGGTGGGGGCCATTGCGCTTGGTTTTCAGCGTCTGCTGCCGGCGATGCAGCAGATGTACGGGGCTTCCACCTATCTGGGTGCGTATCGCGATGCGCTGGCCGGCGGTCTTGAGCTACTAGAGCAGCCTCGGGCTCCCCAGGTCTTTTCGCAATCGGCCGGCCCCATCGACCAGCCGGAAGCCCTGCCGTTTCAGCAGGGTCTGGAGTTCCGGCAGGTGGATTTCTGCCATCAAGGCGGGGTTGCGGTGCTCCATGGGATCGATCTCACCATCCGCCCCGGTGCGTGGATTGGCCTGGTGGGGGCCACCGGAAGTGGCAAAAGCACCCTGGTGGATCTGCTGATGGGGCTCCTCTCCCCGAGCCGGGGGCAGATCCTGGTGGATGGACTTCCCCTGGAGGAGCAACGTGGTTCGATCGATCGGCGTCCGTCATGGCAGCGCCACCTGGCCCATGTGCCCCAGACCATCTTCCTGGCCGATGCCTCCATCGCCGAGAACATCGCCTTCGGTGTTGCCCCGGAATTGATCGACCGCGACCGCCTGGGTTGGGCGGCGGCCTATGCCCAGGCGGAGGACTTCATCACCGCCCTGCCCCAGGGATTGGACACCCCCGTGGGGGAGCGTGGGGTGCGGCTCAGCGGCGGCCAGCGCCAACGCCTGGGCATCGCGCGGGCTCTTTACAAGCGCGCGGACGTGCTGATCCTCGATGAGGCCACCAGTGCGCTTGATACCTTGACTGAGCAGCGTGTGCTGGAGGCGATCGCAGGGCTAGGCCCTGAGTACACTGTTGTAATGATTGCTCATCGCCTCAGTACAGTCACGCAATGCGAACGCATTATTGAGCTAAAGGCAGGACACGTTCACGCTCAGGGCTGTTACGAAGAGCTCCTTCGCATCAGTCCGAGCTTTCGCCAACTCAGCACAGCATCGCAAGTCTGATTCACTTTCTCCCAATGCCATTTGACAATCAGTCAAGAATTCTAATCACAGGTGGAACCGGTAGCTTTGGCAAGGCATTTGTTTCTGAAGTGCTATGCCGCTATCCAGACATCAAGCGCTTGGTTGTGTTTAGCAGGGATGAGATGAAGCAGTGGGAGTTACAACAGGAATTTCCTTCTGAGCATTTCCCCCAACTGCGCTTCTTCCTTGGCGATGTACGTGATCAATCCCGCCTGCGCCGTGCCCTCGAAGGAATCGATACCGTGATACATGCCGCAGCCCTCAAACAGGTGCCAGCGGCTGAATACAATCCAATGGAATTTATTAAAACAAATGTGATTGGTGGCGAAAACGTTGTGCAGGCTTGCTTAGACACTGGCGTGAGGCGAGCTATTGCACTTTCTACCGACAAGGCGGCAGCCCCAATCAACCTTTATGGAGCTACTAAACTCTGCTCCGACAAGCTCTTCATTGCAGCCAATAATATCCGAGGCTCACGTGATCTGCGCTTCTCAGTCGTGCGGTACGGGAATGTGATGGGATCACGAGGCTCAGTGATTCCTTACTTTCTCAAAAAGGCAAGAAGTGGCGTGCTACCCATCACGGATCCAGAGATGACGCGCTTCAACATCTCACTGAAAGAAGGTGTCTCAATGGTGCTGTGGGCATTGGATAGCGCGCTTGGTGGTGAGTTATTTGTGCCCAAAATTCCCAGCTATCGCATCACCGATGTAGCCGAGGCGATAGGCCCCAGCTGTGAACAACAAATTGTTGGGATCCGTCCCGGCGAAAAGATCCATGAGGAAATGATCACCGCCTCCGATAGCTTCACGACCGTCGATCTTGGCCCGTATTTCGCGATTCTGCCAAGTGATGGCAGTGTATCTCGTCGCTACAGAGAATCCGAGAGTCACCTGTCCTTGGTGAAGCCTGGCTTTGCCTACAACTCTGGAACCAACTCCGACTTCCTTTCGGTTGAGCAACTCCG
This sequence comes from Synechococcaceae cyanobacterium ELA445, assembly GCA_037134455.1. GTDB lineage: Bacteria > Cyanobacteriota > Cyanobacteriia > PCC-6307 > Cyanobiaceae > ATX-6F1. The sequence continues at coordinate 24,949 of JBAXME010000007.1, forward strand.
CCACTTGATTCGGGAGCATTTGGACCCTGAATTTACACCGTTCTAACCGGGCTGCTTACCACGGTTGACCCACATGCCTAACACCTCAACGCCCCACCAGCTGAACATCGGCGAACTTCGCCAAGCCTACGAAAGAGGGGAGAACATTGTCAACATTCTACGCGACAAGAATAAAGATCTGAGCACCTCAGACATCATTGAAATTGCTTACGACTTGCAGGCCGGAAGCTATACACAGATTGCCGAAGAAAATCCTGAGTTACAGCGGAGATATGCTGCCGAAATTTACAGCCTATGCCAAGAGCACATCAGAGCTGGTGACTCTATTCTTGACTGTGGGGCTGGGGAACTCACAACATTGAGCGCCCTAAGCCACCATCTACCATCAGAGGTAAGGCTGTTTGCCTTTGATCTTTCGATCAGCAGAATTCAAGCCGGACGTCGCTTTGTCTCAAGGATGATGCGGGACGATTGTGCCAAACAGCTCACTCTTTTCGCTGCGGATATGGCAAACATTCCACTAGCCACAGACTCCATTGATGTGGTGATGACAATTCACGCGCTAGAGCCAAACCACGGGCGTGAAAGTGAATTGCTTGCTGAGCTCCTTCGTGTGACCCGTCGGAAGCTCATTTTGTTTGAACCTTCTTGGGAAATGGGTTCAGATGCCGTACGCGCAAGAATGAGGGATCACGGCTATGTCAGAAACTTACCAAGTCATGTTGCTGCGTCCAGCGCTCACCTTGTTTCCGTCCGCGCGTTACCCCATCCCCTCAACCAACTCAATCCAACCCACTGTTATATCATTGATCCTAATAAGCATAAACTTGCAGCTGAAACCGATTGTGGACAGCACGACTTTATCTGCCCAAAATCGTCCGCATTGTTAGAGAAAAAGTCTGGGTATTGGTGGAGCAGCGACGGAGGCTGGGCCTACCCAGAAATCGAAGGCGTACCTTGCTTGCGCGAGCGTCATGCAATTCTGATGAGTCATGCATAAGCAGAGCCCCATCCCCTATGGCCGGCAAACCATCACCGAGGCAGACATTGCTGCGGTTGAGAGCGTGCTGAGGGGGCCAACGCTGACCCAAGGGGACGTCGTGCCAAGCTTTGAGCGGGCCGTCGCCCACCGCGTGGGCGCCGCCCACGCGGTGGCGATGAACAGTGCTACAAGCGCCCTGCATCTTGCCTGTCTGGCTCTGGGCCTTGGCCCGGGAGATCGACTCTGGACAAGCCCCATCACCTTCGTGGCCTCTGCCAATTGCGCCCGCTATTGCGGCGCAGAGGTCGGCTTTGTTGACATCGATCCGGCCACCGGGCTAATGAGTGTGGAAGCACTCGCTGAGAAGCTCGCAGACGCTGATCGGGAAGGCACACTTCCAAGGATCGTTGTTCCGGTCCATCTCGCCGGCACAAGCTGCCCGATGGCCGAGATCGCCGCACTGGCGCAGCGCTACGGCATCTCAATCCTGGAGGATGCCAGCCATGCCATCGGAGGGAGCTATCAGGGCCAACCAGTGGGCAGTTGCGAATACAGCGACATCGGCGTTTTCAGCTTCCATCCCGTCAAAATCATCACAACTGGGGAGGGTGGCTTAGCCACCACCAACCATCAGCAGCTTGCCCAGCGCATGGTCGATCTGCGCAGCCACGGCATCGTCAAGGACAACAGCCGCTTCCAATTGGCAAGTGCCGGCCCTTGGAGCTACGAGCAGCAGGAGCTGGGCTTCAACTATCGGCTCACCGACATCCAGGCGGCACTCGGGCTAAGCCAACTGCAACGCCTAGATTCAATCGTGGCCGAACGCCACCGCCTCTTCGCCAGCTACCAATCGCTCTTGACCGATCTGCCATTAAAGCTGTTGGCGATCCCAAAAGACGTGGAGTCAGCGCTACATCTGGCGATCGTTCGGCTTGACGATCCCGATCCGGCCCACCACCGGCGCCTCTTTGAGGGACTGCGGATGAAAGGCATCGGAGTGCAGCTTCACTACAGCCCAGTCCATCTTCAACCGTACTACCGCCGGCTGGGCTTCAGGGAAGGGGACTACCCAGCGGCTGAGGCCTATGCCCACAACTCCATCAGCCTACCGCTCTACCCAGGCCTTCTCAAGGAACAGCAGGAAAAAGTAGTCGAAGACCTGACATCGCTTCTCGGCCAAACATCTGAAAAGTGATGATTATGGCCTCGAAACGAGCAACAATAGGATTTACTTAATCAGCAACAATATGAGTCAGCCGTTCAAAACACTATGCCTGATCCCAGCCCGAGCAGGGAGCAAGAGGATCCCAAGAAAAAACATTCGCGTGTTTGCGGGGAAGCCAATGATTTCCTGGCCAATCGCTGCGGCTATTGAAAGCCAGGTCTTTGATCATGTCATGGTCTCCACCGATGACAAAGAGATCGCAGCCTTGGCCGAGTCTGCGGGAGCATGGGTCCCTTATCTTCGCGAGCAGAGATTATCGGACGACGTAACAACAACAGCCTCAGTAACTGTTGACGCCCTTCACAGATTGTCTGAGATGGGATATTATTTCGACTATGTCTGCTGCCTTTATCCAACAGCAGTGTTTACTACAGCACGTGACCTCTCAGCTTCCTACCAAGCTATCGTCAAAGAAGGTAGCCAAACCTGCCTCGCTGTAACTCCATATCCGGCTACACCCTTTCGGGCAATCGTGAAAGGTCCCGATGATCGACTATCTGCTGCGATGCCCTCTTTTCAGCTATCGCGGACCCAAGATCTTCCCAAAGCGTGGCACGACGCTGGCCAGTTCTGCTGGTCACACTGCGAGCAACTGATTATGGATGGCCAGGTTTCGATGGCAGATGCAATAGGCCACGAGATGAAAATGTATTCAGTTGTTGATATTGACGAAGAAGTTGACTTTCTTTTTGCTGAAAAACTGTTCATTCTTAAGGCCCAAACTGGTTTAAATTCTGGTGACAAGTAGCCAATGATGCCATTCAAAGTCTGTCTTTCTGTCACGTACGGTGGATCAAAAGGAGGAGGCCACCTGGCCCGCGTTCGTTACTACCTACGTGAGCTGACATTTCGAACACCCATTGCGGTAACGCTGATAATTGACAATGACTCAGTCGACCTCCTAGAGATAAGCAACCCCCGATTGATTCACGAGGCTTTAATCACACGCCCAATGCACGTGCAAGAAGTAGATGATCATTTTTTGAACAACGAAGTCGGGGGGTTTGATCTCCTTCTTATTGATCGCTGCGAGGCAAGTCCTGCAGTGCTGAAACTTGTGCCTTACAGCAAGAAGGTGGTAGTTATATCCGATTCTACCGATAATCCATATCTATGCATCGCCGACCTTCTGGTAGACTTTAACTATGGCGCTGAACAACTCGTTGTTCACTATCAGCAGTATGTACGAAATGAATGCAGACTACTTCTTGGATGGACATACGCGCCGATCAAGCCTGACCTAGTCAATGCACAAGAAGCTTTTGATCACAGATGGAAGCGGTTGTCTCCCCCCTGGGAAGTCCTGATAAGTATGGGCTCCGAGGACCCTCTTGGCTTCACCGAGCAGGCCCTGGTTGCCCTACAAGATTCATGTCTTGCTCAAGATGTTAACAATGTGAAAGTGGTCGAAGGGCCCCTCTTCAATCGCAACATTTCCTATTCTGATTCCTTACCTCTCAACGTACTAAGTGCTCCTCAATCACTTCAGGAACATTATGCAAGCGCTGATCTTTGTATTTCTACCGGAGGAGTTAGCACCTGGGAAAGATTGTGTGCAAACCTTCCGACGCGATTGGTGCCCTACTCGGATTTGCAGAGAACCATCTTGATGCCATTACATGAAATGGGGCTAATTCAGCTCTTCCCTGACTTTGCGTCTCTTTGCTCAGAGCCTATCGATCCGCAAAAGCACCTGGAACAAATCGAGTTAATGGGTAGAATACCTTTGGGATCTAAATCACAAGATGTGATAACAAGCATGCTCGAGCCATGACTGAACTAAGACTTCGTGGGTTCAAGGCAGAGGATATTGATGTGATTCAACTCCTGTGGGACGACCCTGAAACAGCCTTGCTCATCAGCAATCGAGTCAGCTTGCCTAGCCAAGCCACCATCATTAAGCACTTCACCAACACGAATACATCGAATCATCGCGTCATCATTGCCAATCGTTCGAATCAAGCCATTGGCTATGCATGCTATGAGAATCTCTGCTCAGTTTCACGTACCTATCGCATCGGGCTATGTCTATTGCCAACAGCACGTCATCATGGCCTTGGATCCACAAGTCTTGGATTGCTGGAATCCTTTCTAAGCAGTCAATGGATGGCTCATAAGCTACAGGCAGAAGTCCTAGATATCAATGAAGCCTCTAAGAAGCTCTTTGCGAAATCTCAATATCGATGTGTAGGCACTATGCGTAGCCACTTTCTTGTCGGCGGTACGTACTACGACACAGTTCTTTTCGAAAAACTTATTCGATGAAGTCATTTGCGTTGATGCAGCCCCACTTCTTCCCTTACATTGGCTATTTCTTCTTGATTTTTTCTAGTGATATTTTTGTAATATACGATACAGCCCAGTTCTCTCATCAATCATGGCAATCGAGAAATCGTATAATCGACCAGTCAGGAATAATACGCATGGTATCAGTTCCCGTTGACTGCTCAACAAAGTTTTTGCCCATCTCTGAAGTATTGCTGTCCAAAGGAAGATTTACAAGCCTCGAAGAGTCACTTAAGGAACTCACTAATCGTATTGAATCTTATTACTATGCTGCCCCTTTCGTTAGCAGCTTAAAAGATTTTCTCGTCGCTGCTTTTGAAGACACGAATAGCATGAGACTTGTAGACCTAAATATTCGCATCATTCAAGTCGCCTGCACCAAGCTTGGGGGATGCATAGGAAGATTTCCTGACATTCGTCTGTTTTCTGAAGTAATGGAGACTGTTCCTGATGTGATGTCACAGGAACGCGTCAAGCGAATCGCACAATGTGCATCCATACTGAAATGCGATCAATATCTTACACCCGTAGGATCAGTCGAATACATGCTAAGTTCACAGTGCTTACACGAACTAAAACAAGTCACCACAACGGTGTTAACTTCAAATAGAATCCACTACCAGCAGATTGGGGCCAAAGGCAAACCACTTCCTGGCTTTCAAGAGAACCTATCCATATTGGATCTTATTGCGAACGTTGGATGGGACGGTATCGCCGACATTCTTCTCTCGCGTGACCTCTTTGACCTCAAAGAACTTTCTTCGTTTCAGTCTCCTGTCCTATAACCACTTCACCTACGAAATCATGTAGAATAATCATCAGTAGCTTGACAAGCAGATGAACAACATGGTGTTCATGCCATCGATCGTGAAGGTAGAGCAGATGCCCACAAAAGAAGCCCTAGACGAGCATTACAAGCAATACTTCCAAAACAACTCAATTTATTCCCAGCCTGAACGTCCCGAAGAAGTGAAATACCGCCATGCGATGGCGGTAGCCAAACTCGCCATGATCGGGCAAGTAGGTCGCCAGCCGCTATCAGAAGCTAGCCTGCTTGAGATCGGCTATGGGCAAGGAGACTTCCTCTCAGCAGCGTTTACGCAATGCAAATCAATTCAAGGCATTGATTTTACTCTTACTTCTTTGCGATCGGAGCACAAGCACATTCGTGAATTCTGCCGTGAGGGAAATCCCGATGATCTTCTGCAGGAGGCAATATCTACGGGAACCACATTTGACTTGATCAATGCCACCCATGTTTTAGAGCACAGCAGTGAGCCCGAAAGTTTGTTGAAACTACTTTCAAACCTTCTTGGCCTCGATGGTTTGCTTGTTGTTGAAATCCCCAACGACTTCTCACCACTCCAAAAAATACTCACTGATAAAGGCTTGGTGGATAGCCCCTATTGGGTAAGCGTTCCGGATCATCTCTGTTATTGGAACAAGGAGCGACTCCAACAGTTCATCAGCAACAATGATTTGGCCATCATCGATGCCTTCGGCGATTTCCCAATTGAACTTTTACTGCTTACTGAAGATTTTAACTACAAGCGACACAGCCAACTTGGCAAGCCTGCTCACTTGGCTCGCTGCCTTATCACCGAGTACGTTGTGGAGCATGTTGCCATGCCAGAGTTGTTAAATCTCGCACGCTCGCTCTACGCTTGCGACCTTTCGCGCTCATATACGTATGTACTTGCCAAGTCATGAATCTTCAAGAGCTAGTTGCCGCTGCCACCGCTCTAGACAGCCAAGGGTACTGGCAGTGGAAACGATATCTTGACCATTGTGAGACCGAAGCTATTCTTAGTCTGCTATCAACAGTTCCTGCCCTTCACAATGATCAAGACTCCAAGCTAGGAGAATGTATTTCTTATCCAAACCTGCTTGAGCTTGATAATGAGCTCTTCCGCATCACGCTTGAGCCAAGACTAAATCAACTTGTCCACTACTACTTTCAACGTGAAGCCTATGGGGAAGAGTTCCCGTACCAATTGGCAAGACTGCAGTATCGAAATCTGATCAGCCCCTGTGATCCGCAGCACCTTCATCTTGATTCTCGATTGCCTGGAGTTTGGCCAAGCATCTCGCTGCATTGCTTCCTTTACTTGTCTGATGTGGCTTCTAGCGATGGCCCCACCGAAGTGGTGCCTGGCAGTCACCGCATGCCACGCTATCCCAATGAAAGTGATCGAAATCTCTGCATTCCGATCCTGGCAAATCGTGGTGACCTGCTTGTACTCCACTCCTCCCTTTGGCACTCTTCTTCTCGAAAGATATCCTCAACTCCGCGTCCGATCGTAGCATTTGCCTATAACAGATGGTGGATGCACCAGCAGTTTCTGTTTCCATACACAGAGCATCTCCATCGTCGCGATGATCTTACGGCGCATGACAAAGAGATTCTTGGCTTTCGCAATTATCCGCCTGCCAGATCAGACATCAGGATCGCGGCGAGGGGAGAATTACCGAACCTGTCAGTTCCCACACCTGAAGGCTAGGATATAAGCAATCTTCGTTTCCTTCAGATAGATACTGATTCAGTGAAACAATGCCAATAGACGCACTGCAGTATTTAACTCCGAAGACAGCTAATGGGCATTCCTTGTATCAGCATCGCAGAACATGCTATGTGAGCTAAATACTTCAGAGGAGAGGTTCTTAAAGATATTGTCTGGGTGGCTCCCGAAAACGATCTTATTCTCGATCAAACCTGCGTCTTTCAGGTAAGCACCCTTCGCCAACACAACATTGCCCAAAATGAGTGACTTCCCAACAAGGCTCGAGCCTGGAAGCATAAGCAGATTGCCGTTAACCTCCGGGTAGACACCATTATTGTTACCAATATTGCAGCCACTCGAAAACTGGAGCGATGCATTTTCACCAAACGATCCCCTACCGATTACAGCCCCCAAAGGATGGTCGCATGAGGTTCTTACTGGCAGGGGCACTTCATAGTATATGTCACATGCTGTATGGGAGACCATAGCGAAATAGACTCGCTCACTGAGGTGACTTAGGCCATTAAGATGTAAACACCTTGCCAAAGGATGAAGAACTAAAACCAGCTGGCTGTAGTGCCAAGCTCTTAGATAGGCTTCACCCTTGTCGTGATTGCTGAAATACTTTGATCGGTTGGCATAGAATCGTCTAAGGAGATCCGGCTTGATCTCTTCCAAAGTACTTCGGATTACCTGCCAGTCCTGCCTATCGATGCAGCATAGATCAAGAATCCTCCTCAGATATTCAGAGTAAGACCCCGCGCTCGGCAGGCATACAAGCTTCATAACTTAACGATCCCACCATCGCAATCTTACACGAAAACCTTGTATCTCACTGCCATACTGGCACACGCCAGGGGTTGCATATGCGGAGATGTCAATCCATTCCTAGCCATTGGCGACACCAGCTTTAGAGTCAATCAAAGATGATCGGAGTTTTTGCCATCATCGATGAGTTGAATGGTAGTGTGGAACTTCAATTTGATCTGAAGCTTAGCAATGGCCATTCAGATTGCCGGAAGGTCTATCGGAATTGCCCACCCTCCCTTTGTGATCGCCGAAATGAGCGGAAATCACAATCAGAGCCTGGATCGGGCCCTTGCCATCGTCGAGGCAGCCGCGCAGGCTGGTGCCGATGCCATCAAGCTGCAGACCTACACAGCCGACACGATGACGCTTGACGTACGGGGAGGCAGTTTTGAGATCAACGATCCCGACTCCCTGTGGTCTGGACAGAATCTCCATGACTTATACAAGCAAGCGTACACACCATGGGAGTGGCACAGCCCAATCATGAAACGAGCTCATGAGTTGGGTCTGATCTGTTTCAGTTCCCCGTTTGATGAAACCGCTGTTGACTTTCTACAGGAGCTCGGAGTTCCCGCTTTCAAGATAGCCAGCTTCGAGAACAATCACTTACCACTCATTGAGAAAGCCGCCAGTACCGGAAAGCCTCTGATCATGTCTACAGGCATGGCCAACCTAGGTGAACTCGAGAATGCTGTGCGAGCTGCGCGCGAAGCAGGATGTCGAGAACTCATTCTACTAAAATGCACGAGTACATACCCCGCCACCCCGGACAATACGAATGTACGCACAATTCCCCATCTCCGAGAGTTGTTCCGTTGCGAAGTAGGACTTTCTGATCACACCATGGGCTTAGGTGTGGCTGTGGCTGCAGTGGCCCTCGGCGCCAGCGTGGTCGAGAAACACTTCACGTTGGCCCGGGCTGATGGGGGAGTTGATTCCGCCTTTTCACTGGAACCTTCAGAGCTAGGCCAGCTGGTCTATGAGATTCAGGGGGCCTGGCAAGCACTTGGACAAGTGTGCTACGGCCCCACTGAGGCCGAGAAGAAGAACTTGGTCTACCGAAGATCCATTTATGCCTCGGCAGACATTGCAGAAGGCGATGCCTTCACTGTCGATAATATCCGTATCATTCGCCCTGGCCATGGAGCTCCACCACAGCTCTATCGACAGCTGCTTGGCCGCACATCCAATCGATCCTATAGCCGTGGTACTCCCCTCAGCCTGGATCAGCTTTTATGAACATTCGGCCTCATGAGATAGTGAGCTTCATTTACAAGTCTATTTATTAAAATCTTGGATAACGGGTAATCCCAATTTATAAGTCAATCGTGTAGTTCATCCTGTGAAAGCTGCAATGAAGGGTCAGTCCATCGTCGACCAACATAAGCCGCTGGCGCTCCAGCAATGACTGAGTACTTCGTGCAGTAATAACTACCCATAAGAACTGATGCTGCGCCCACTATTGACCCTTGAGCCAGCTTGCATCCAGGCAAGATGACAGTGTTGATGCCAATCCAGCAATCACGTCCCACTTTGATCGGCCCTCCATAACACGGCTGAAGATGATCTTGTAGCCGAATCATTGACCAAGCCGGCAAATTTCCCTGTCCTTTAAACGCATGCTGACCAGAGCTGGCAAATACTCTTGGGGCCAACAAACTATATGCCCCAATAGCGACTTGGCCAAGTAGGGTACAATGCTCTTGTATTGAGGCGCCTCTTCCGATCACCATTTGCGAGCCTGGGCCGATCAGTACATCGTCGAGAATATCATTTTCTCCTTCCAAGATCAAATGACATCCACTCTCAATGATAACGCGAGTTCTTCTGCCAATGTTTACGCGCCCTTGAACGGTTAATTTGCCATGAATAATAATCTCAGAGCTATTGTGGCAGACTAGCCCAGGATGATTTGCCTGCACAAGAGCATTACAAAAGAACCTCACAATTGATTCTTTCATTGCAGCTGCGCTGAAGCGCAACACACCTAGCATGACTAGGACTGGTCGAAAAAGGCACTTCAAGCTTGAGGTGTTGCCGTACTTCGCCCTTACTTTACTATCAACCCAATGATCACAGTTGCTTGCTACGCAGTCTATCGAGGTGCTGACCTTAGGCTTTTGCACTTCTTGCGCGGTGAGGCACAACGCAATGCAACCCTAGCCATTGGTGTAGATATCATGTTCCTTAGCAGCTTTATGGCTGCTGAGAAATCAACGTTCAGGGCTTTACTGGGATTTGTCCGCGAATTATGGAGAGACTTGAGTTGGTATGTTGAAATGCTTTACAATGGACATTTAATTCTACCACTACCCGCTTTGATTTCTTCATTTGAATTGTTCATGAAATCCATGGGTGAGGTGCCCACTTCTTTTAGAACTGTTGCATCACTCTATGCATCGAGATGGCCAAATGCAGCAGCAGCGGATGAAATTATGGCCACCTACTTACGCTTTGTTGCCTCTCCAGAAGAAAACTACGGCCTTGAGCCATTTGATGGTCGATTCCTCAGGCTGTTAAAGCGCTGGGAAATATATAGCATGCTGACAAATATCTTGTTTTCGTTAATCAAGCCCAAGTTGTACTTGGCAATCTATTCTGGGTATTTACATCACAAAACACCATGCGATTCCGCTGTTAAGATGGGAGTACCCACTCTTGTGTTGGGTTGTGGTGACTGCCTTTATCGAGTCAGCGATTCCAAGGTGCCGCGGCAGTTTGATTTTGTTGACTTTACTCAATCTAAACTGCCCACGGACTTTGCTAAGCTCTCCGAAATAGGGTCTCGGATCTTCGCACAGAGAGTAAAAGGATCTTTTGATAGCACAATGTCATACATGAAAGTCTCTGCATATGAAAAGACAACTTCGGACGCTTTTTGGGCCATCCCGACTGTGAGCGATAATTTCCTAGAGGTGTCTTTTGCAGCTCTTTCTCAATGTAGGAAAGCAGGTTATATTACTGTGTACATGCATGAACTTGATGATTGGCATCATAACGGTGTTTTGCCAACGTTCGCCACGTCGTACTATGATTGGCTTCGCATAATCATCTCATTCCTAATTGAAGAAGATCTCCCCTATGTTTTAAAGGTACATCCGTGTATAAGCAACTCTCCATCTTCCTATTCGAACTCAGTCAATGCCCTTGTGCGCTTAGCCACTGACTTAAATACCTGCTTAAACGTTACCACATCTCTCAGTACAATCGAGTTGATCAACGCTGGCATGAAACTAGGAGTGACCGTTCGCGGAACCGTAGCACTGGAACTAGCGTATTTGCGGACTCCTTTCGTGTGCACGGGTCGCCCACCTTATGCTGCTCTATTTCCAAGTCGAATAGAAGTGGATCTATGCCTTTGCAAACAACGTTTAAAAAACTTTGCGAATGAATCCGCGATTACAGACGATGAGGTGAACGCAGCTTCATACTTTGTTGCCTTGCATGAGCGAAGCTCTAGCCACCCAGTGATTGACGTAGAAGGAGGCATTCTTAGGTTGTCGCCCAATCAATCATACAAGAAAGTCAAGAAGTATATTTAAATTCGTATTTCAATGATTCAGTCAAAAAAAAATTTGTCTTTACGGAGTATCCTTCGCCGCATTCGCACCTTCATCTTTTACCCTGCGTCTCTGGTTGAGATGTTGCGGTGTCGACTTTCGTCTGCACACATTAATTCCTTTTCGGCGCACTCAACTGCGCTTGAAATCTATTTGTTGTCGCACGGTTTTAGTGAGTGGATTGACCGGTTCATCTTCGGCCCCCGCAGGTGGCGCAGCTTTTTAAACACCAACGAGGACTCATATTTGCAAAGAGTTCTTAAGCAAGTCTCCAACAGTGGCTACGCGTGCTGTGAATTCTCTATTGATGTTGATGATTTGCTCGATGATTTGACCTCTCTGATGTTTGTTGGGCGCGATGGTCATGATGAGAAGTCATTGCTTGAGCTTGAGAACAAGCATTCTGCATTAAAAGGTCGTTATGATGCGGACAATGTAACACTTCTGTCTTTAAAGTCTTTTGCTATAATTGTAACCTCTGAGCAGATAAATCGGCTGGCTTCTGCTGTTCTAGGCCCTCGCTTTATGGTAACATCTGCTCTTGTGTGGGCGAGCTTTCCATGTGACTCAGAAGCTCAAGCCATTGCATCTGCGCAAGTTTTTCATATGGATTATGACTATCTCGACGATATTAAGCTATTCATCAATCTCTCCGACGTGGATGCCTCATCAGGGCCGCTAGAATATGTAGCGGCGAGCCATCGACCTGGCAGCAAGAAAATTTGGAGTGCAGAACCCGTTTCGGTCAGTACAGTATGGAAAGAGCATCCCCATTCAAATCGTTCTCTCTTCACTGGGCCGAAGGGTTCCCTGTACATCTCCGACAACCGAGGGCTACACAGAGATGCACCTCCGGAATTGGGTAGCTGGAAGCTTGCGATGCAAGTAAATTTTTCAAGAAATCAGTTCGGTTCGCAACAGGTTTATGCACACACGCGACCTAAGCTCTCTTCTCAGTGGCCTTCTTATGACATCTGGCGGAAGTCAATTGTGTCGACTCCACTGGTATACGACTTAATCTTTGCGTCTCATTACTTGCATGCTTGACGGATGTCTTCACTGAGAAAAGCGCTCCGTTCTCTCCGCTTTCGTCATTTTAACCGCCTCTTTCGTACCCTGTTTCATGGGGGAAGTTATGGCCTCAATGGAATTGACAAGCGCTTAGTTCAGATTATTCAGCCAGTGCGACAAGGCGGATATTACGTTGAGCTCGGTGCGAACGATGGACTGCGACAATCCAACACCTATTTGCTGCAGCATCATTTTGGCTGGTGCGGTTTATTGATTGAACCCAGCCCTCTCCGGTTTTTGGAATGTGTACAAAACCGTTCTTTTGGATCTATTCCTGCCTTCCGCTGTGCAGCTTGTGTTGATTCGGCCTATACAGACACCTTCGTGGAAATGGAATATTCCGATCTCATGTCAGTGGCTCATGGGCTCGACTTGAGCCGAGTTGAAGTACTCCAACAGGCTGATCGTGGCTTGCCATTCCTTGTGGATGCAGCACAGCGGCATCGTTTTGGAGCTGAGGCACGCACCTTGACAAGTCTGCTGGACGAGGTAGGTGCCCCTGCCAATTTTGACCTGCTTAGCCTGGATGTAGAAGGTAACGAATTGGCCGTATTAAGGGGCCTAGATCTTAACCTTTATCGCCCACGCTGGATCTTGGCGGAGTGCCGCCATAATGCCGTTCCAATCCATCTTGAGGCAGCCGGCTATCGGCACATGGAAGTACTCACCGACAGCGGAACCTATCGTGACATTCTGTTTTGTGCTGCATGAGTGATACCACAGCCATCGCTTTGTTTGCCTATCGGCGTCCCGCCCATCTTGCTCGTGTTCTGCATGCTCTACAGGTTCAACTTGATGATAGACCACACCAAGTGCATCTGTTTCTGGATGGCCCCCGAGGTGAGCAAGACACCCCTGCCGTCCAGGCATGCCACATCGTTGCTGAGCAGTACTCCAATGCAATTGACCTGCAGATTCACAACTCCTCAATTAATCGCGGCCTGTATAGGGCACTTACTGAGGGCGTGAGCAAGGTGTTTGATCAGCATTCCCAGTTGATCGTTCTCGAAGACGATATTCTCACATCACCACATTTCCTCGCGTACATGTTGGATGGTCTTCAATGCTACGCCGATGTACCGTCTGTGGCCTCCATTCATGGTTTCACCCCGCCGATTCTTGAAGAACTCCCCGACACATTTTTCCTCCGTGGAGCCGATTGCTGGGGTTGGGCCACCTGGAGGGATCGTTGGAATTTGTTCCGATCCGATGCCGCTATGATGGCTTACGAAATCCGTGAGCGGGGTCTTGCCTTGGACTTCGATCTGGGTGGTCGGATACCCAACCTGCAGCTACTTGATGCCAAGGCGGCTGGCCGCTCCCGCAGCTGGGCAATCTGCTGGCATGCCAGTTGCTTTCTCGCCGATCGCTACACCCTGCATCCGGGCCGATCCCTTGTTCGCAACATCGGCCTGGATTACTCGGGTGAGCACTGCGCTCCTTCTGCTTCCCTCGAGGCGACGCTTACGGATCGGCCATTAATTTTACAGCGGCAAAAGGTAGAGGAAGATCCAAGCATCGTTGCCGCCTACGCCCGGCAGCTCGCCCCTGCCCCCTTGCCCCGCCGTTTGCTGACCCGCCTCCGGTCGCTGGTGCATTCTCGTTTTGCACCCCGCAGGCCCGGTCCCTGAGGTCCTACGGTGGACTCCAATTACAAGTCTTTGATTCAACGCCTTCGCAGGCTCCTGGGTCCCATAGTGCGGCGGCTGATCCCTAGCCGCCTGCCCATGAAGGGGCCCTTTGATAATTATGGGGCCGCCCTGGCGGAGGCCACCGGTTACGACTCTCCGCTCGTGACCAAGCAGGTGGAGGAGGCGACTAGGGCCGTGCTTGATGGCCTTGCCGTGTACGAACGCGATGGCACCGCCTTTGCGGCACGCCCTTCGCTACCGATCCATGTTGCCCTCGGCAGCTTGCTCGCACCTCACTCGGCTATCGCCGATTTCGGAGGAGGGTTGGGGGGGCTTTATCTCAATGCTCCTGAACTGTTCCCTACTGGTTGCCGCCGTCTCGTGATCGAGCAACCCTCCATGGTTGGGGCGGGACGGCGCCTGGCCTCGGTCTATGGCCTAGATATCGAATTCTTTGAAAGCGCTGAGCTCAGCGCCATTCCCTCGGTCGATGTGCTGGTGCTCTCTTCAGTCCTCCAGTACATTCCTGACCCCTGGCCTCTCCTCGATAGCCTGCTGCATCAACTCAGGCCCGCGTCCGTGATCATTGATCGCACGGCGATCCGCCGTGGGCCCAGCCGCTGGTATCTGCAGACCAACCCTGGCTACTACCAGGAACCGGTGACCTATCCGGTGCAGGTACTCGATCAGCAGCGGTTGCTAGCGGCCTTCCGCGGATACCGCCCGGAACGTTCCTGGCACAATGACTTCGATGCAGGGCGTCCTGAGCACATCGGCATGCTTCTGCTGTGGGATGACGCTGAGGAAGCCAGGGGATGAAATCCTCTCAGAAGCGGCTGATCGTCGCGCTGTGTTTCTTTCTCGGCTCTGGCGATCGCACTCCCGATCTGCCTGCTGGGATGTGGCTACTCACCATTCCCTTCCTCTGGCCCGAGCACGAGCAGCCCTGGGATTCCCAGTGCTTCACTGGCTTTGGCCTCACCCAGCGCCTCAAGGCCGTTGGCTTCGAGTTGGTGTTGCTGCATAGAACCAATCCCGGCCTGAGCACTCTGTTCCAACTGGGGATCGAGTGGTTGGAAAGTCTCAACAGAGCTGCCTTTGCGGGATCCACTCCACTTGGTTGCGTACGGGGATGCTTGTCTGTGGCGCGTCCTCAGCGCGCTTCCCTACACCGCGCTCAATCTGATGGGGGCCCTCTACCGCTCCTCGCCCCCGCTCCAGCTGCATTACGAGCGCACGGAGCTTTCCCTGGATCTTGTCGTCACGGCCCGTAAACCATGAAGATCCTCATCACCGGCGGCCTTGGCTTCATCGGCAGCAACCTGGCGAGGCGCCTGGTGGGCGAGGGCCATCGGGTAACCCTGCTCGACAGCCTGATTCCCCAATACGGCGGCAATCTGGTCAACATCACCGATTTTCGCGATCGCGTCACGGTGAACATCTCCGATGTTCGTGATCCCTTTGCCACCCGAGAATTGCTCAAAGGGATTGATGTGGTCTTCAACCTGGCCGGACAGACCAGCCATGCCGATTCCATGACCGATCCCTTTACGGATCTGGACATCAACGCCAAATCTCAACTCGCGCTGCTGGAGGCCGTTCGCCAGGTGGCTCCCGAGGCGGTGGTGGTGTTTGCCTCCACCCGGCAGATCTATGGTCGTCCCCAGTATTTACCCGTTGATGAGGCCCATCCGATCCGGCCAGTTGACGTCAATGGCGTCAACAAAGTAGCCGGTGAGCAATTTCACCTTCTCTATCATGATGTTTACGGCATCCGTGCCACCGCTTTGCGGCTGACCAACACCTACGGGCCGGGCATGCGCGTGAAGGATGCTCGCCAAACCTTCCTTGGTATCTGGATTCGCAATCTGCTCAAAGGGGATCCAATCCTGGTGTTTGGCGATGGCAAGCAGCTTCGTGATTTCAACTACGTCGACGACGTCGTCGATGCGCTTGTTCGTGCTGCCTCCACGCCCGCTTGCCATGGCAAGGCCTTCAACCTTGGCCACAGTGAGGTCATCGATCTCGCCAGCCTTGCCGAGCGGCTCACAGCCGTTGAACCTGGCGCCAGCTGGCGGCTGGTGCCCTTCCCTCCCGAACGCAAGGTGATCGACATCGGCGACTACTACAGCAACCACAACCTCGCCACCGAACTGCTTGGCTGGCAGCCCCAGGTCTCGCTTGAGGCTGGCCTGACTCAAACGCTCGCCTACTACCGCCAGCACTTGCCGGCCTACCTCTGATCCCGTGACTGCCCCTTCCATCCCCTTCAATGATTTCCAACGCGAACCGGAGGCGTTGATTCAGGCCCAGCTGCGGGCCAGCGAAACCGTGCTGCGTTCAGGCTGGTGGGTGCTGGGGCGTCAGGTGCAGGCGTTTGAGCAGGCCTTGGCCGAGCACTGCGGCACGGAGGCGGCTGTGGGTGTGGCCAACGGCCTCGATGCGATTGAGATCGGCCTGAGGGCGCTGGGCATCGGCCCGGGCCATGAGGTGATCACCACGCCACTCACGGCCTATGCCACCACCCTGGCGATCCAGCGCTGCGGGGCAATCCCCGTCTTCGCAGACATCGATCCGGCCACCGCCTGCCTCGATCCCGCCAGCGTGGCGCGCTGCATCGGCCCTCTCAGCCGCGCGGTGGTGGTGGTGCATCTCTATGGTCGCGCTGCCGATCTCGATGGCCTCTCCAGCCTCTGCTCCAGCCATGGCCTGGCCCTGGTGGAGGACTGCGCCCAGGCCCACGGCGCACACCATCGAGGCCGTCCAGTGGGCAGCCTGGGTGCCTTCGGTGCCTGGAGCTTCTACCCCACCAAGAACCTGGGAGCTATCGGCGATGCCGGCGCCCTCACCAGCAAAGATCCTGATCTGATCACCGCCGCCCGCCAGCTCCGCAACTACGGCCAGAGCGATCGTTATCACCATGAGCGAGCCGGCATGAACAGCCGCCTTGATGAACTCCAGGCTGCGATCCTGCTGGAACGGCTACCCTATTTGCAGGCTTGGACCGAGCGTCGACGGGCCATTGCTCAGCGCTACTGGAGCGAAATTCGCCACTCCAGCTTGGACGCTCTGGCCACTCCCCAGGATCCAGCCAGTCACGTGCATCACCTGTTCGTGCTCCGCTCCGTGGCCCGAGATGAGATACGGCTTCGGCTGCAGGACGTCGGCATCGCCACCCTGATTCACTACCCTCTGCTCAGCACCCAGCAGGCCGCCCTTGGCGAACACCGCGCCGACCCACTCGGTTTGGCGGCTGCTCAGCACCTTGCCAGCCGTTGCTTCAGCCTGCCGATCCACCCCTTCCTTTCGGAGGAGGAGGTGTCCCGGGTGATTGAAGCCTGCAACCAGCTGCCTGAAGATCTCCCTAGATGAGCAGCACGGCTTTTTGCACCCTGTTTGATCGCGGGTATCTGCCCCAGGGCCTCGCACTGTTGCGTAGCCTTGAACGCCATGCTCCCGGCCAACTGCTCTGGGTGCTGGCCATGGATGCCGCCACGGGCCGGTTGCTCAATCAGCTGGGGCATCCCCAGCTCAAGGTGCTCACACTGGAGGAATGCGAAACCCCGGAGTTGGCCCATGCCCGCCATCATCGCAGCTGGGGCGAATATTGCTGGACACTCACACCATTTCTGCCCCAATTCGTGCTGGACCGCGATCCAACCCTGAGCTGTGTCACCTACATCGATGCTGATTGCTATCTGCTGGGTCCCGTAGAGTCCTTGCTGTCGAGATTCGAATCCTCAGGGGCGGATTGCATGATCACACCCCATGCCTACACACCGAAGCGAGATATAACGGCCACAGCTGGACGCTACTGCGTGCAATTCATGCCCTTCCGAAGAAGTTCCACCACCCTAGGGATCCTGCATTGGTGGCAGGATCGCTGTCTGGAGCGCTGCAGCGCCCAATTAGGGGCTGGTCCCCTGGGGGATCAGGGCTACCTGGATGACTGGCCAGAGCGCTTTGGTGCATCCGTCTTCGTTCTGGATCGGCCTGAGCTCACCCTCGCCCCCTGGAACATCGAACATCTCTGGGGTAAGGCCCAAGCCAATCTTTGCCTCTATCACTTCCAGGGATTCCGCCTGTATCGCCTGGGCGCCTGGCTCCTGATCCGGCTTTCGGCAGGGGTGGCCTTGCCACCAGGTTCTCGCCGAACACTTTTCGATCCCTATGTGGCGGATCTGCTCGCCCTGATCGAATCCCTGCCCTCGCAATCGCTGCCCCTGCGACCCGTGCCCTCGTTGTTTCATGATCCCCGCGGCACTCTCCTGTTGCTTCCGCGCCTGCTCTGGCTCCATTGGTGGCTGCGCTGGTTCAAGCTGCCCGCTGTGTTTCGCTCCCGGGCTGGAGCTGCCCCGTGATCAATCAGTTTCGGCCAGCCTTTCGACGCCTTCGCGACACCCTCCAAGACCTACGCCCGCCTCGGGA
Source organism: Synechococcaceae cyanobacterium ELA445 (assembly GCA_037134455.1). GTDB lineage: Bacteria > Cyanobacteriota > Cyanobacteriia > PCC-6307 > Cyanobiaceae > ATX-6F1. The sequence continues at coordinate 43,443 of JBAXME010000007.1, forward strand.
CACAGGCCATGGCTTCCGCTTCGTGGGTTCGCAGAAACGCTTTCGCGGCTCTGCCGATGAGCTCGGCACCATTGAGCTGTTGCGTCTCCTTGCCCCGCGCCTGCAAGGCTTCCTGAATGTGGGTGCCAACGCGGGTTTCTATTGTCTCCTGGCTGAATCCTTGGGCCTTGACTGCCTGGCATTCGAGCCGGAGCCCCGCGCCTTCAGGCTCCTTCAGCGCAACCTTGCTCTCAATCAAGCCGCCTGCGTTCCGATTCCTGTGGCCCTCTCCAGCCAACGAGGGCGGGCTTCCTTTTTCGGAACTGGTACGGCCGGATCCCTGCTGGCCGGAATTTCCGGCACACCCAGCTGGGACAGACAAACGGTGACCACCTTGCCATTGGATACTCTCTTCGAGCCTGGAGGGGTCAACCCACAGCCCACCAACTCCCTGTGGTTGCTGGATTGCGAAGGGGCGGAGCCCGAAGTCCTCTCCGGAGCGCAGCGCACCCTTGCAGCGGTCCATCCCCTGTTGACTTTGGAATGGCAGCCGGGTCGCCACAGCGATGCCTGGGCCCGCTGCATCGAGCAACTTCTAGGAATTGGCTACACCCATCTGCTGGCCTGCTCCTCTTTGGTGGGCTCGGGCCCCATCAAGGTGCGCATCCTTGCAGCCGAGGCCCTCGACGACCAGGTTTTCCTGGACAATGTGCTCGTAATGGCCCTAGAACACCATCGGGCCTTTCTGGACCTCCTCCCTCCCCTTCCCCCGTTGTGACCGGGCAGCTACCACTCTGGGCCCGTAGTGCCTTTCACACCCTCGAAGACCTCGGCCTTCAGCCCCTGAAACTACTGGCGCTGTGCGGCCTGCCTTCCTATCTGCGCGATCTGAACCACTTCCGTCGTCTGCAGCGCCAAGCGACATGCGAGCTTCGGGCTGCCTTCAGCCTTGCCCCCATGCTTGCCGATCGCTACGTCGGGGCAGGGGCTGGATCCGGGCGTTCCCTGTACTTCCTTCAGGATCTGATCTGCAGCACCTACGTCCTGCGGGATCCGCCCTGTCAGCATCTGGATGTGGGCTCAAGGGTGGATGGATTTGTGGCTCAGATCGCCGCTTCCCGTCCGATTGAAGTGCTCGACATCCGCCCCATGGTTGAGCCGCCCTGTGTCAACTTGATCTTTCGTCAGGGGGACATCCTGAATCCCCATCGGGAGTTATGCAACAACTATCCGTTGGTCAGCTCACTGCACGCCCTTGAGCACATCGGACTGGGCCGATATGGCGATGCGATCGCACCGGATGGATTTGAGCGAGCGGTGAAACAGTGTGCTGCCCTGGTGGCACCCCATGGTCGCTTTCTCCTTTCTCTTCCTGTGGCCCAGATACCCCGTCATCTGGTGCAGTTCAATAGCCAGCGCCTGTTTGCAGCTCGTCAGTTGACGGATCTGTTGAGCAGGATGTTGCCCGGCTTCGTGCCCGTTTGGACAACGTTGATCGATCAACGTCGAAAGCCCATCACCACCGAAGCAGAACCCGATCTTCTGCTTGAGACGTTCGAAGGATTTGGGTTGGTGGCCATGGCATGGCAACGGCGATGAGCCATCGCCTGAGCATCTGCATCGTTGTGCGCAATGCCGCAACCGGGCTTGAGCTCACATTTCGATCTCTGCGCGGGCAGATCCGTGAACTGGAAACACTCGGATGTGAGCTGGTTATTGTTGATGGCGAATCCGAAGACGGCTCCCTGGCCGTGGCTAGAGCCCACATCTCTTCTCTGCCGGCCTCCATTGGCAGTCAGCTGATCAGCCAACCTCCAAAGGGGATCTATGCCGCGATGAACGCGGCCTGGCAACGGGCCACGTCACCCTGGCTGTTGTTTCTCAATGCAGGCGACCTCCTTCTCCATGCCAGTTATCTGGCCGATGGACTTGATCTGGCTGAGGTTCGCCAGGCAGCCAGCATTCAATTCGGGGCAGCCATCTTTCCGCCAGGATGCAGAGTGGGAGCTTGGATTCCAAAGCTTCCGCTTGCCTGTCATCAGGCGTTGGTTTATCAAAGGGATCTGCATACACAGTTTGGTCCCTATGACGAACGGCTTCTGATCTGTGCCGACACCTTGTTCATGAAAGCCTTCGCCAGTCTTCGGCGCCATGACGAACGCCACTTGCTCAGCGCTACCGAGGTGAGCCCCGCCAATGCATCCCGGGACCCAGATCGGGTAAGCATGGATCTTGCCACCGTCGATGCACTGCAGCTGCCCATCGATCCCTGGCCCCGTCGCCGTCTCACCCTGCTGCTGCTGGGCCTCGAGCGAAGGCTGGGTTTCAGTCTCAGTGTTTGGTTGCGCCTTGCCCTGGCCATGCTGATTGGCCAGGCCAGGATCGTGCGCCTTGGCTGAATCAAGCACCACTTTGAGGCTGCTGCTCCAAGGCGGCCTTGGCAACCAGCTGTTCCAGATCGTTCTTGCTCAAACCCTCTCTCGCCATTTCGGCAAGCCCCTGTGCGTGGATTCGGTCCTCCTCCACTCGCGTCTGAGGCATTTGAGGGGTTTGACGCCTCGGTCCCTCAGTCTTCTCTTGGCCCAATGTCTGCCCCTTTGCAGCACCCCCTGGCACCACTGGGTCGGGGCCCGGTTCGCCGCCCGTTGCCCTTGGGTCGGCACTGACTGGATCCTTACTGATCAATCCCTCAACTTGGCTGTTGCCCAAGGGTCGCTGCTTGATCAGCTCTCAGCCGTTCGCTTGCTGCATACCCACGCCACCCATCCCGCTCTCTTCGGGGCACCTTTCCACCAGGCCTGGCTCGATCTTGCCGGCGCCCTCAAGCCTCTGCAGGTCGGCCCCCTCCCCGTCCTGGCTTTGCATGTTCGGCGTGGGGATTACCTCCACCCAAGCAGTGGCTTCTTTGCGTTGGAGGCCTGCTATTACCACCGAGCCCTGGCTGCCATACAGACGCGTTCTGACTTGGCAACGAAGGCAGGGTTTGTGGGTTCTGGTCCAGCAGTGGTGAATGTCTTTACCGACGATCCCGCCTGGTGCCGAACCCACCTGGGAATCGTTGGCTGGGAAGTGCGGATCGAGCAAGGCACGCCTGAGCAGGATCTGGCCCGAATGGCTGCCGCCAGAGTGTTGATCACCAGCAACAGCAGTTTCTCGGCCGTGGCCGCCCATCTGGTGGGGCTTCGGGATCCCTCTGCCGTGGTGCTGTGCCCCGACCGTTGGCTCATCAAAGAGGATGGACGCTTGGGGGATCTCCGCTGCCCCCACTGGTTGGCGGTGGAAGTATGAGCGAAATGCGCGTCAGCATCATCTGCCCCTACCGCAATGCAGAAGCATTCCTGCCGGGATTGATTGCATCTGTGCAGGCGCAGACCCACCCCCACTGGGAGCTGTTGCTAATCGATGACACTTCTATTGATAACGGGGCTGCTTTTGTGGAGGAGGCAGCCGCCCTCGACAGCAGGCTCAGGCCCCTCAGCGTCCCGCAGCGGCCTCCTGGGAAGCCTGCTGGCCCCTGGTGGCCCCGCAATCATGGGCTCGCCAAGGCCTCCTCGCCCTGGGTTGCTTTTCTTGATGCCGACGATCTCTGGCATCCCCGCAAGCTGGAGCGCCAGCTGGCTTTGCACGCAGCGACTGGCATCCTCATCAGCGTGACCGGTTACGGGCGCTTTGAAGGACAGGCACTGAGGCTGGCTGACTGGAGGCTGCCACCGGCCCATTTTGGATACTCCACCCTGAGGCGGATCAACGTGATTCCCATGCTCACCCTTCTGGCCAAGCGGGAGCTGCTGGCGGGCGGATTCCAGCCTTGCCCGCACGAGGACTATCTCTGCTGGCTTGATCTCTTCCGCTGCCAGCCAGAACTGCGCTGCCATACCGTTCCAGAACTATTGGCCTTCTACCGCGTTCATCGGGGCAACCTCACCGGCGCCCGCTGGTTGATGCCGCTCTGGACCTACCGTGTCTACCGTGCCCATGGAGACAGCCGCTTCGCCAGCACAGCTGCTCTGCTGCCCTGGGGGCTCAGTCAGGCAGCCTTGACGTTGCCTTTCTGTCGTCATCAGCTACGAATGAACCTGGTCCAAGCTCGCGCAGCTGAGCCACCCTTCCTCTTGCCAGCCGATTGACCCAGGGCCCCTCGCTGGTGCATGCTCACTTTGTCGACGTCCGGCAAGCCAGGCGTCGAGACTGCGGATGTAGCTCAGTGGTAGAGCATCTCCTTGCCAAGGAGAGGGTCGAGAGTTCGAATCTCTTCATCCGCTTCGTTTTCCAGCCCAGCAGCCTCTTTTAGGGTGGACTGTCGGCCCTGAGCAGCAGCTCTTGGCCGTGGTCACCTGCGAACCCCAGGCGCCGGTAAAAGCCCGAGCTGTTGGTCGTCATCAGGTAGACCCGCTCGGCCCGCCTCACCGCTGGGGTACGCAGCAGGGCCTCCACGATGCGGCGTCCCAGGCCTCCGCCTTGGTGCTCTGTGGCCACCACCACATCCCAGATCACGGCCCGGAACACCCCATCACTGGTGGCTCGGCCGAATCCCACCAGCTCCCGGCCCCGCCAGACGCTCACGACCGCCTGGCTGTTTCGCAGCATCTGTGCCAGCTCCGAACGGCTACGGCCTGCGGCCCAGAAGCTGTGCTGGTTGAGCAGGCCCTGGAGGGCCCCCAGGCGCCAAAGCAGCCGCAGGGCCAGGGGGCCGTGCTGGATCAGCTGGCAGTCCAGGTGCTGGGTCACTGGGGTGGCTGGGCTGGCCGTGTTCAACGGACGGGCCGCTTCGGCGATCCAGCCGATTTTCGCGCCTGACGTGATCCAACCTGGATGAACGATGGATCTACCGGCGGCATCGGCTGAAAACCCTTGCACCACCTCACTTTTTCCCCCTTGATGGCGGCCTCGCGGGTGTAGGGTGACCGTATTCGGCTGGTCCTGTCTCCATGCTCAAGCTGCTGCTGGGGGATCCCAACGCCCGCAAGCTGAAGCGTTTCCAGCCCCTGGTCTCTGACATCAATCTGCTGGAGGAGGACATCGCCCCCCTCTCCGACGAGCAGCTGCGGGCAAAAACGGGCGAGTTCAAGGAGGCCCTGCTTAAAGCCACCACGCCCGTGCGCCAGCGTCAGGTTCTCGACGACCTGCTGCCCGAGGCCTTTGCCGTGGTGCGTGAAGCAGGCAAGCGCGTGCTGGGCATGCGCCATTTCGATGTGCAGTTGCTGGGCGGCATGGTGCTGCATGAGGGGCAGATCGCCGAGATGAAGACCGGCGAAGGGAAGACCCTGGTGGCCACCCTTCCCGCCTACCTCAATGCCCTCACCGGTCGGGGGGTGCATGTCGTCACCGTCAACGACTACCTCGCCCGCCGTGATGCGGAGTGGATGGGGCAGGTGCACCGCTTCCTGGGGCTTTCGGTGGGGCTGATTCAGCAGGACATGCCCCCAGAGGAGCGCCGCCGCAACTACGCCTGCGACATCACCTACGCCACCAACAGCGAACTGGGCTTCGACTACCTCCGCGACAACATGGCGAATGACATCGCCGAAGTGGTGCAGCGGGAGTTCCACTACTGCATCATCGATGAGGTCGACTCGATCTTGGTCGATGAGGCCCGCACGCCTTTGATCATCTCTGGCCAGGTGGAGAGGCCCCAGGAGAAGTACCGCCTGGCCAACGAGGTGGCCGCCCAGCTGGCGCGCGCCGAGGGGATGTCCAAGGACGGCATCGATCCGGAGGGTGACTACGAGGTCGATGAGAAGCAACGCAATGTGACTCTCACCGATGAGGGCTATGCCAAGGCTGAGGAGCTGCTGGGGGTTGCCGATCTGTTCGATCCGGCCGATCCTTGGGCCCATTTCATCACCAATGCCCTCAAGGCCAAGGAGCTGTTCATCAAGGACGTCAACTACATCGTCCGCGGTGAGGATGCGGTGATCGTTGACGAGTTCACGGGCCGGGTCATGCCCGGGCGGCGCTGGAGCGACGGCCAGCACCAGGCGATTGAATCGAAGGAGGGCCTGCCCATCCAGCCCGAAACCCAGACCCTCGCCAGCATCACCTACCAGAACTTCTTCCTGCTCTACCCGCGCCTGGCGGGCATGACGGGCACGGCCAAGACCGAAGAGGTGGAGTTCGAGAAGACCTACAAGCTCGAAGTGACGGTGGCCCCCACCAACCGCCCCCGCTCCCGCACGGACCTGGTCGATCAGGTTTACAAAAACGAGACGGCCAAGTGGCGCGCCGTGGCGGCGGAGGTGGCCGAGATTCATGGGGCCGGGCGGCCCGTGCTGGTGGGCACCACCAGCGTTGAGAAATCCGAGGTGCTCTCGGCCCTGCTCTCCGAGCAGCAGATCCCCCACAATCTGCTCAACGCCAAGCCCGAGAACGTGGAGCGGGAGGCGGAGATCGTGGCCCAGGCCGGCCGTTCCGGGGCTGTCACCATCGCCACCAACATGGCGGGCCGTGGCACTGACATCATTCTTGGCGGCAACACCGATTACATGGCCCGCCTCAAGCTGCGGGAGGTGCTCCTGCCCCGGCTGGTGCGGCCCGAGGAGGGCCACAAGCCCCCGATCCCCTTGCAGCGAGACAGTGCCGGCGGTTTTGCCCCCGGCACAGCCGTCTCTGTAAAGCCCCTGAGTGAGGCCCGGGCGATTGGCACCCTTTACCCCTGCTCCCTCAGCGATGACACCGACCAGGCCCTGGTGGATTTGGCTCGGGATCTGGTGAAGGCCTGGGGCGACCGGGCCCTGACGGTGCTGGAACTGGAAGACCGCATCGCCCAGGCGGCCGAGAAGGCCCCCACCGAAGACCCCCTGATCCAGCAGTTGCGGGATCTGATTGGCCGCGTCAAGGGGGAGTACGACGCCGTGGTGCGCGAGGACGAGGTGCGGGTGCGCGATGCGGGCGGTCTGCACGTGATTGGTACCGAGCGCCACGAATCCCGCCGGGTGGACAACCAGTTACGGGGCAGGGCAGGCAGGCAGGGGGATCCAGGCAGTACCCGCTTTTTCCTGTCTCTGGAGGACAACCTGCTGCGCATCTTCGGTGGCGAGCGGGTGGCGGGGCTGATGAATGCCTTCCGCGTGGAGGAGGACATGCCGATCGAGTCGAACATGCTCACCCGCTCGTTGGAGGGGGCCCAGAAGAAGGTGGAGACCTACTACTACGACATCCGCAAGCAGGTGTTCGAATACGACGAGGTGATGAACAACCAGCGCAAGGCGGTGTACGCCGAGCGCCGCAGGGTGCTGGAGGGCCGCGAGCTCAAGAAGCAGGTGATCGGCTACGGGGAACTCACGATGGAGGACATCGTTGAGGCCTATGTGAATCAGGATCTGCCGCCAGAGGAATGGGATCTTGAGCGGCTGGTGGCCAAAGTTAAGGAGTTTGTCTACCTGCTGGAGGATCTGCAGCCCGTCCAGCTCCTGGGCCTCTCGGTGGAGGAGCTCAAGGCGTTTCTGCAGGAGCAGCTGCGCAATGCCTATGACCTCAAGGAGGGCCAGGTGGAGCAGCTGCGGCCCGGCCTGATGCGCGAGGCCGAGCGCTTCTTCATCCTTCAGCAGATCGATACCCTCTGGAGGGAGCACCTACAGGCCATGGATGCCCTGCGGGAATCCGTGGGGTTGCGGGGCTACGGCCAGAAGGACCCCCTGATTGAATACAAGAACGAGGGCTATGACATGTTCCTGGAGATGATGACCGGGATGCGGCGGAATGTGATCTATTCGATGTTTATGTTCCAGCCGCAGGGTGTGGAAGCCTGAGTTCTTACCCTCAACCTCATGAGGCGTCCGAGGGGTCTTGCGAGGTAGCGATTCGATACTCTTCGGGCCCGAAGAACTCCAGGATCTCCCGATCATCCAAGCTCTGCGCCGTACCGCCTGTGTGCTTAGGCAGTGGTTCCCCGGCCGCCACCGCCTGCAGGCCGTTGTTGAGCTGCAGCAACTGCATCTCCAGCGCGTCGATGCGCTGCAGCAGGTTGCGGATCACCTGGGCTTCCGTGTCCGGCAGGGCGGAGTGGGCCAGGGGATCGATGCGCACACCCGACTGGTGAACCACTCGCCCGGGCACCCCTACCACTGTGCTGTCGGCGGCCACATCGCGTAGCACCACCGAGCCAGCGCCGATGCGGGTGTTAGCCCCCACGGAGATCGCCCCCAGCACCTTGGCGCCGGCTCCCACCACCACGTTCTCCCCCAAGGTGGGGTGCCGTTTGCCGTGCTCCTTGCCGGTGCCCCCGAGGGTTACCCCTTGAAACAGCAGGCAGCGGTCGCCGATCTCGGCCGTTTCGCCGATCACCACCCCCATGCCGTGGTCGATGAACACGCCCTGGCCGATGCGGGCCCCCGGATGGATCTCCACCCCGGTGAGGCTGCGGGCCAGCTGGGAGACCAGCCGCGGCACCAGGGGAAGCCCCAGCTGCCAGAGGCGATGGCTGAAGCGATGGATCACCAGGGCGTGGAAGCCCGGGTAGCAGAGCAGGATCTCGAGGCTGCTGCGAGCCGCGGGGTCCCGCTCCCTGATGATCGCGAGATCGGCTGCAACGGATCGAAACATCCGGCTCACCCGGTCCGAGGGGCCCCAGAGCTCATCCTGCCTGAAGCCCGATTTCCTTGCGCAGCAGTTCGATCGTGGCCGTTCCCAGGTAGCTCTGGGCGCAGTGGAGCTGGGGCATCCGCATCAACTGGGCACGGTTCTGGCGCAGGGTCTGCTCCACCAGCGGCAGGCTGGGGCGATCGCAGAGCACGTGGCTGGCGGCCCTCAGCAGGGCCAGTAGCCGGCTGTTCACATCTGGCGTCGCGGTCATGACCAGCAGCTCGTTGCCGCGCATGCTGTGCAGGATCACCTCCGCCGCCCGCAGGATGCCGGGGCTGATGCTCACCAGGCCCACGCAGCTGCCGGCGCGCAGTTCCTTGAGCAGGTCGAGTTCCGCTCGGAAGTCGTTGAGGTCCACCGCCACGGCCCGCACGCCGTGGCGTTTGGCCAGCTCCTCCACGGGTTGGAGGAAGTAGCGGCTCGTCACCACCGTGCCGTTGTTGGAGGTCTCCAGTACGGCTTCAAGTTCCTCCATCGGCACCACCTCCACCGGCACGTCGATGTTGGGGCCCAGTTCCTCGGCGATCAGCATTGAGGCGCCGATGTCCTCCCGGGGGGTGCTCACCAGCACGCGGGCACCGCAGCGCAGCCGCCAGTCGATTTCTCGGGTGAGCAGTTCCCGGGCCTGCTGCAGGGTGCAGCCGGCGTTGAGCAGACCATCGACGCACTGGCGCACCTCCCGGTCGATGTCGGGGCGGATCTTGCTGCGCAGCCCGGCGGGGGGTTTGAGATCGCGGGGCTTCTGCTGGTCCCGCACGTAGATGCCTGATCCGGCCATCGCCTCAACGACGCCGTCGTTCTCCAGCTGGCGGTAGACCTTGCTGATGGTGTTGCGGTGCAGGCCGGTCTGCATGGCCAGCTGGCGGGTGCTGGGCAATCGATGGCCAGGCGGGTAATGGCGCGCCGCGATCGCGAAGCAGATCTGGTTGTACAGCTGGGTCGACGCCGGGATGTCGCTTTCCTGCTGGATGTGGAATCGCACGCCGGTGTGCCAGGGCTGTCGCCGGCCACCCTACGGAGCTTTGGGGCCCGTGACAATTCCCTCTTTGGCATACGAGGCTGTGCCAAAGGGGTGCCGGTTGGCCGTGCGGCCATCCATCGTTTGCCTCCCCCTCCACGGCCTTCCCGTGACCTTCCTTCGACAGCCCATGTCCCCCGAACCCCTCACAGGCTCCTGGATCGACATTCCCGTGCCGGCGGGTCCGGACGCCGCGCCCACCGTTCTGAGCTGCTGGTGGGCGCGGCCTGCTGGGGAGGTCGCCCGCGCTGGGGTACTGGTGCTGCCGGAGGTGTTCGGGGTCAATCCCTGGGTGCGCAGCGTGGCTGATCGGCTGGCGGAGCAGGGCTATGGGGCCTTGGCGGTGCCCCTGTTCGCCCGCACGGCCCCTGGCCTGGAGCTGGGCTACGACGACGCCTCTCTGGCCGAGGGCCGCAGCCACAAGGAGCGCACCACCACGCCCCAGCTGCTGGCCGACCTGGGGGCGGCGGCGGATTGGCTCTCCAGGGAGCTGGCGCTGACCCCGCCGGCGGTGCTGGGCTGCGTGGGCTTCTGCTTCGGCGGCCATGCGGCCCTGCTGGCGTCCACCTTGCCGTCGGTGGGGGCCACCTGCGACTTCTACGGCGCCGGTGTGGCCACGGGCCGGCCCGGGGGCGGCCCCCCCAGCCTGGAGCTGCTGGGCCAGGTGGCTGGCCGTCTGTGGTGCTTCTGCGGTGACGACGATCCGCTGATCCCTGCGGCTGAGGTGGCTTCCATCGCTGCAGCCCTGGGAAACGCCGACCCAAGCGGTGCCCGCCATCGGCTGATGCGGGCAGCGGCGGCGGGGCACGGCTACATGTGCAGCGAGCGGGAGGTGTTCAACGAAGCTGCCGCCGCCGAGGGCTGGCGATCGATGCTGGAGCTGTTCGGCGGTGAGCTGCCGAGACGGAACAATTAGGCCGTTGGTCGGGCTTCCGCCGTTGCTCGGGGCTCGGCTGCTGGACGGGGCTCAGCCGCTAGGCGGGCCTCGGCCTGCGGCCGGGTCTCGATCGTGCGCACCGCCTTGGCCGCCAGGGCAGCCGCGTCCTTTTCCTTGGTGAGTGGCGTCTTGCGCGGGCTGAGGAACATGATCATGTTGCGGCCCTCCCGCTTGGGCTCCTGCTGGATCTCGGCGTTCTCCTCGAGATCTTTGGCCATACGGAACAGCAGTTGCTCAGCCAGGGCGGTGTGCTGAATTTCCCGGCCGCGGAAGATCACGGTGCACTTCACCTTGTCGCCGTCCTTGAGGAAGCGCACGGCCTGGCCGATGCGCACCTGGTAGTCGTGGGAGTCGATCTTGTAGCGCATCTTGACCTCCTTGACTTCGGTCTGATGCGACTTTTTCTTGGCCTCCTTGGCCTTTTTTTCCTGTTCGAATTTGAACTTGCCGTAGTCCATGATCCGGCAGACGGGAGGGTCAGCCTTTTCGCTGACCAGCACCAGATCCAGTTCCCTGTCCTTGGCGACCTCCAGGGCCTCTTCCCTCGTGATCACTCCCAGCTGGCTGCCGTCGGCGTCAACCACCCGGAGTTGCGGGTAGCTGATTCGGTCGTTGATGTTGGGCAGTTCCCGGACAGGAGCCCGGCGGTCGAAACGGGGACGGGGAGGCATTCAGAAGGGCGAGTGGACGAGTGAAGGTTGTCTTGAACGTTTCACCCTAGGACCTGCCCGATCCTCTGGATGGCCTCGGCCAATGGATCCGTGCTCTCCAGCCACTGTGGCGTGTGCTGGCGACGGAACCAGGTCCGTTGGCGCTTGGCGTACTGGCGGGTGCGCTGGGCCGTGAGGGCGTGGGCCTCGCTTTCCCCCAGACGGCCCGCCAGTAGGGCCTTCGCCTCGCCGTAGCCGATGGTCTCCAGCAGCGGGCAATCCGTTCCGTAATGCTCCAGCAGCTGGGCCGTTTCCGCCACCAGGCCTTCCTGGTAGAGGACTTCGGTGCGACGGCCGATGCGCCGCATCAAATCGTCAGGATTGAGGCCCAGCTCCAGCAGCCGCCAGGGGGGCTTGCTCCGGCCTTGCTGCTGGGAGAGAGGGCGACCGGTGGCGTAGAGCACCTCAAGGGCCCTCTGGGTGCGGACCGCATCGGCAGGGGCGATCCGGGCGGCTGCCCCAGGGTCGCTCTGGCGCAGCAACTGGTGGCAGCTGGCCTGGCCCAGGGCGGTGAGCTGGGCGCGCAGCTGGGGCTGAGGCGGCACCGCAGGAGGCTGCAGACCTTGGGTGAGGGCCTGGAGGTAGAGCCCGCTGCCGCCCACCAGGAAGGCCACCCCCCGGCGCCGGTGTTCCGCCGTGATCGCCGCCTCGGCTTCGGCCCGGAATTCCTGCAGGTTGATCGGTCGGTCCGGGGGGCGCAGGTCCAGCAGATGGTGCGGCACCTGTTGCCGTTGGGCCGCTGTGGGCTTGGCGGTGCCGATGTCCATGCCGGCATACAGCTGGCGGGAATCCACCGAGATCACCGCCAGGTCCAGCTGCTGGGCCAGCTCGATCGACAGGGCGGTCTTGCCACTGGCGGTGGGCCCGAGCAGCACGATCACCAGGGGCAGCTCGGACGCGGACGGGGACATGGCGGCAGAAGGGGGGTGGAGCCCCAGGGCGAACGGGGCCTCAGAGGCCCCTGGGAGGGGCTGTGTGCCATCGGTGTTAGATTGAGCCTGCCAGGTCGCGTCTTTTCGCTTCCTCCCGCCTTCCTGGCTGCCAAACACCGGAATGAGCGAAGCCAGCAAGGTCAGTGCCGCCTACGGCGCCGAGCAGATCCAAGTGCTGGAGGGCTTGGAGCCCGTGCGCAAGCGACCGGGGATGTACATCGGTACCACCGGTCCCCGCGGACTGCACCACCTCGTCTACGAAGTGGTCGACAACTCGGTCGACGAGGCCCTGGCGGGCCATTGCAACGAGATTCTCGTCAGCCTGGGCGAGGACGGATCCGCCTCGGTCACCGACAACGGCCGCGGCATTCCCACTGACGTCCACCCGCGCACGGGCAAATCCGCCCTGGAAACGGTGCTGACCGTGCTGCACGCCGGCGGCAAGTTCGGCAGTGGCGGTTACAAGGTGTCCGGAGGCCTCCATGGCGTGGGCATCTCCGTGGTGAACGCCCTCAGCGAGTGGGTGGAGGTGGAGGTGCGGCGTCAGGGCCAGGTGCACCGCCAGCGTTTCGAGCGGGGCGCCCCCATCGGCAGCCTGGCCTCCGAGCCCGATGACAGCGGCCGCACCGGCACCTCGGTGAGCTTCAAGCCTGACATCGAGATTTTCAGCGGCGGTATCGAGTTCGATTACCACACCCTCTCCGGGCGCCTTCGGGAACTGGCCTACCTCAACGGTGGCGTCAGGATCGTCTTCCGAGATGAACGGCAATCGGCCCGTAACGCCGCCGGCGAGGCCCACGAGGAGATCTACCACTACGAAGGCGGCATCAAGGAGTATGTCGCGTACATGAACACCGACAAGGACCCCCTCCACCCCGACATCATTTACGTCAACTCCGAGAAGGATGGGGTTCAGGTGGAGGCGGCCCTTCAGTGGTGCGTGGATGCCTATTCCGACAGCATCCTGGGCTTTGCCAACAACATCCGCACCATCGATGGCGGCACCCACATCGAGGGCCTCAAGACGGTGCTGACCCGCACCCTCAACACCTTCGCCCGTAAGCGTGGCAAACGGAAGGAGGCCGATGGCAATCTGGCCGGTGAGAACATTCGGGAGGGCCTCACTGCCGTGCTGTCGGTGAAGGTGCCGGAGCCGGAGTTCGAGGGGCAGACGAAAACAAAACTCGGCAACACTGAGGTGCGCGGTATCGTCGACAACCTGGTGGGGGAGGCCCTCAGCGAGTACCTGGAGTTCAACCCCACGGTGATTGACCTGATCCTGGAAAAGGCGATCCAGGCCTTCAATGCTGCTGAGGCGGCCCGCCGGGCCCGGGAACTGGTGCGCCGCAAGAGCGTGCTGGAGAGCTCCACCCTGCCCGGCAAGCTGGCCGACTGCAGCTCCCGTGATCCCAAGGAATCGGAGATCTACATCGTTGAGGGGGATTCCGCCGGTGGCTCCGCCAAGCAGGGCCGCGATCGACGCTTCCAGGCGATCCTTCCCCTGCGGGGCAAGATCCTCAACATCGAGAAAACTGACGACGCCAAGATCTACAAAAACACGGAAATTCAGGCCCTGATCACAGGCCTGGGGCTGGGCATCAAGGGGGAGGATTTCAACGAATCCGCCCTGCGCTATCACCGCATCGTGATCATGACCGACGCTGACGTGGACGGCGCCCACATCCGCACCCTGATCCTCACCTTCTTCTTCCGTTACCAGAGGATGCTGCTGGAGGGCGGATACATCTACATCGCCTGTCCGCCGCTCTACAAGGTGGAGCGCGGCAAGAACCATACCTATTGCTACAACGAGCAGGACCTCAAAAAAACGATTGATGCCTTTCCTGAGAAGGCCAACTACACGATCCAGCGCTTCAAGGGTCTCGGCGAAATGATGCCCAAGCAGCTGTGGGAAACCACCATGGACCCGGAGACCCGCACCATGAAGCGGGTGGAAATCGAGGATGCGGCCGAGGCCGATCGCATCTTCACGATCCTGATGGGTGACAAGGTGGCTCCCCGCCGTGAATTCATCGAAACCCACAGCGCTGAGCTGGACTTCGCCCAACTCGACATTTGATGGATTGGCGCTGGGCTTGGGTCCTGGGGTTCGCCCTGATTGCGCCGGCGGCCCTGCCCGCCGGTGGTGCCGACCGCCGTCAGCCGATGGTGCGGCGGCGGGTCGCCTTTGAGCCCTTGCTGGTGCAGGAATCCCTGTCCCTGCGCTGTGCCCCCCGGCGCCATGCACCGGCTCTGGTTTCCCTTGAGCAGGGCTCGACTCTGCGGTTGCTGCGCAAGTGGGTGGCTCCCGATGGGCGCCGTTGGCTGCAGGTGCAGACGGCGGCAGGGCCCGGAACCCCACGCCGGGGTTGGTTGGCGGGTTGAGGGAGGCCCTGCTGGTGGCGATCGGGGCCATCCCGGGTGCCTGGCTCCGCTTCCGGCTGGTCAACCACTTTCAGCCCCTGATCCCCCGCAAACACTGGGCCACCTTTGGCGTCAATGTGATCGCCAGTTTTGTGCTGGGTTTGCTGGTGGCCCTCGATCAGCGCTGCGTCGACAGTGGCCGCCTGTTGCTGCTGCTGGGCACCGGTTTCCTGGGCAGCCTGAGCACGTTTTCCACCTTCGCTGTGGAAGTGCTGCAGGCGCTGCAAAGGGGTGAGCGGCGCCAGTCCCTGCTGCTGGCCTTTGGTTCGGTGCTGGCGGGGCTCACGGCCCTGGAATTGGGCCTGGTGGTGGGGGGACCGTGAAGGAACCGCTGCGCTTTGAACTCTGGGAGCTGTTCCTGGTGGCTGCGGGGGCCGTGCCAGGCGCCCTTCTGCGCTGGCAGGTGGATGTGCGCCTGGGCCCCTACCTCGGGGGCACTGCGGGTGCCGATCTGCTGGTGAACCTGGTGGGTTCGTTTCTGTTGGGAACACTCGTGGGTCCGGTGAGCGTGCCCAGTGCCGTGCTGCTGCTGGTGGGCATCGGCTTCTGCGGTTCACTCACCACGTTCAGCTCCTGGATGCTGGATGTGGTGCGGCTGCACCAGGACGGACAGGGGGGGCTGGGCTTGCTGCTGGTGGTCGGCAGCCTGGCTCTCGGTCTGCTGGCGGCTGCGGGGGGGCAGCGCCTGGCCCCCCGGCTCGTGGCCGCAGGCGCCTGGCTCAGGCGGCCAGGGCGGCCTCGATCGCTGCGGTGAGTTCGGCCGCGTCAGGGGCCACGGCGCTCTTGAAGCGTCCGACCACGGTGCCATCCTTGCTGATCAGGAACTTTTCAAAGTTCCAGGCCACATCGCCCGCCGGTTCCGCCTGGTTGAGGGTGTCGTAGGGGGCACTGGCGGCATCTTTGGCGTGCACTTTGTCGAACAGCTCGAAGCTGGCGCCGAAAGTGGTGGAGCAGAACTCCTGGATTTCCGGCAGGGTGCCGGGCTCCTGGCCACCGAAGTCGTTGCTCGGGAATCCCAGCACTTGTAGGCCCTGGGGGCCGTAGGTGTCCTGGAGCTTCTGCAGGCCCGCATATTGCTTGGTGAAGCCGCAGCGGCTGGCCACATTCACGATCAGCAGCACCTTGCCGGCGCGATCGCCCAGGCGTTGGTCCGTGCCGTCGGCAGCTTTGACCACCACATCCGATACGTTCACAGCCATGGCCTTGCTTCGAGGAGGCCGAAACCTAGCGGCAGCCCCTGGGGAGGGCGGCCGGTTTCCCGCCCATAAACTGCCCGTTGCTGAGACCGCCAGGTGCCATGAACGAGGCCACCATCGCCGTCTCCGGTGGAGCTGCCCTGGCGGAGCTGGTGACCCAGCAGCTGCAGGGGTTGTTGGAGGCGGGTAACTACGACGGCGTCAAGCTGCTGCTGCAGCCCGTACAGCCGGTGGATGCCGCCGAGGCCATCGGCACCCTGCCCCGCACCCTGCAGGCCCTGGCCTTTCGGCTATTGC
The DNA here is from genome assembly GCA_037134455.1 of Synechococcaceae cyanobacterium ELA445. Lineage (GTDB taxonomy): Bacteria > Cyanobacteriota > Cyanobacteriia > PCC-6307 > Cyanobiaceae > ATX-6F1. The sequence continues at coordinate 59,516 of JBAXME010000007.1, forward strand.
CCAAGGACGAGGCAATCGAGGTCTACGAGTACCTCGAGCCCGCCGTGCAGCAGACCTTGCTGGAGCGGCTGCGCTCCGGGGAGGTGCTGGAACTGGTGGAGCAGATGTCCCCCGACGATCGGGTGCGCCTGTTCGATGAATTGCCCGCCAAGGTGGTGCGCCGACTGCTGGCGGAGCTCAGCCCGGCGGAGCGCCGGGTGACGGCCCAGTTGCTGGGCTACGAGGCGGAGACGGCCGGCCGGCTGATGACCACCGAATTCATTGACCTCAAGGAGTTCCACAGCGCCGCCCAGGCCCTGGCGATCGTGCGTCGCCGCGCCCTGGACACGGAGACCATCTACAGCCTTTACGTCACCGATGCCTCTCGCCACCTGAGCGGCATCCTGTCCCTGAGGGATCTGGTGGTGGCCGATCCCGACGCCCGCATCGGCGATGTGTTGACGCGGGAGGTGGTGAGCGTCGCCACCGACACCGACCAGGAGGAGGTGGCCCGGGTGATCCAGCGCTATGACTTCCTTGCCGTGCCGGTGGTGGACCGGGAACAGCGGTTGGTGGGGATCGTCACGGTGGACGACGTGATCGATGTGATCCAGCAGGAGGCCACCCGGGATCTCTATGCCGCCGGCGCCGTGCAGGCGGGCGACGAGGACGACTACTTCCAGAGCAACCTCTTCACGGTGGCCCGGCGCCGGGTGGTGTGGTTGCTGGTGTTGTTGCTGGCCAACACCGGCACCTCCGCCGTGATCGCCTCCCATCAGGCGGTGCTGCAGCAGGTGGTGGTGCTGGCGGCCTTCATCCCGCTCCTGATCGGCACGGGCGGCAACGTGGGTGCCCAGAGCTCCACGGTGGTGATCCGGGGTCTCAGCACCCAAAGGATCCAGAGCCTGGGGCTGGGCCGGGCGGTGTGGCGGGAGGCGGTGGCCGGCGCCCTGCTGGGGCTGTTGATGGTGCTGGTGGTGGTGCCCTGGTCCGCCCATGTGTCGGGCAGTTGGGTGGTGGCTGGCGCCGCCGGCATCAGCCTGGTGGCCATCACCACCCTGGCGGCCACTGCCGGGGCGGCCTTGCCTTTGTTGTTTGATCGCATCGGCCTGGATCCGGCCCTGATGTCAGCCCCCTTCATCGCCACGGCCACCGATGTGGCGGGGGTGTTCATCTATCTGCACACCGCCTCATGGCTGCTGGACCACCTCGGCCACGGATAAGGACGGCGGGCTTGCCCAGGTGTGGCCTTATCCAGGGACTCTGGCCTTCCAGTCCTGCCACCGGCGCCAGGCTGGGGATGTTCGGCTTTCCTGAGAGCGCCTTTACACTTCTTCAGGTTAGGCTTTACACAAGTTCAAGGCACTGCTGTGGTCCTCGCCCTAACCTCCCGACCCGCGCCTGCTGCCGGCCCCTCGCCAACCCGTCAGCTCCCTTCCCTGGAGGGGGATTTGGTGCGCTCCTACCTGCGGGACATCGGCCGCGTCCCCCTGCTGAGCCACGAGCAGGAGATCACCCTGGGCCGTCAGGTGCAGGAATTGATGGCCCTGGAAGAACTGGCCGAGGATCTGAAGCTGAGCCAGGGCTCCAGGCCTGATGAATCGGCCTGGGCCGCAGCAGCGGACCTGGCGGTGCCGGTTCTGAAGCGCAAGCTCGTCAATGGCCGCAGGGCCAAGGAGCGGATGGTGGCGGCCAACCTGCGCCTGGTGGTGAGCGTGGCCAAGAAGTACACCAAGCGGAACATGGAACTCCTGGACCTGATCCAGGAGGGCACCATCGGCCTGGTGCGGGGCGTGGAGAAGTTCGATCCCACCCGCGGCTACAAGTTCTCCACCTATGCCTATTGGTGGATCCGCCAGGGGATCACCCGGGCGATCGCCGAGAAGAGCCGCACGATCCGCCTGCCGATCCACATCACCGAAACCCTCAACAAACTCAAGAAGGGCCAGCGGGAGTTGAGCCAGGAGCTGGGACGCACCCCCACCCTCAGTGAACTGGCGGTGGCCGTGGAACTGCCCGAGGAGGAGGTCAAGGACCTGCTCTGCCGGGCCCGCCAGCCCGTGAGCCTGGAGATGAAGGTGGGCGACGGTGAGGACACCGAACTGCTGGATCTGCTCCAGGGGGACGGCATGTTGCCCGAGGAGGCCGTGGATGGGGAGTGCCTGCGGGGTGACATGCGGGCCCTTCTGGAGCAACTGCCCGAACTCCAGGGCAGGGTGCTGAAGATGCGCTACGGCATCGATGTGGAGGAGCCCATGAGCCTCACCGGCATTGGCCGCATCATCGGCATGAGCCGCGACCGGGTGCGCAACCTGGAACGGGACGGCCTCATCAGCCTGCGGCGCCTGAGCGCCAGCGTCGAGGCCTACGTGGCAGGCTGAGCCCGCCGCTCTCCACTGCGATGGGCATCACCTTTGACTGCGCGGCTCTGTCATGCCCCTGGTACCCACCCCAGTCCAGCTTGATGGAGGTTGCTCTCGCCGCGGAGATTCCAACCGTTTCAGCGTGCGGCGGCAATGGCATCTGTTCCACTTGCCGGGTGGAAGTGGTGGAAGGCCTTGATCAACTCACGGCGCGAAGTGACGCCGAGTCCTTGATGGCCACCAAGCGCGGCTGGCCTGACCATGTGCGGCTTGCTTGCACCACGCGAATCGTGGGCGCGGGCCCTGTAACCATAAAGCGTTTGATCACTCCCCCGCAGGAGAGGAAGCACCAGAGAAGGCTAGAGAAGCAGGAAGGCCTGGGTCAGATCCGTTCACTGGCTGTGTTGTTCGCCGACATGCGTAACTTCACTCCGATCACGGAATCCTCTTCCGCGTTTGATGTGATCTATATCCTCAACCGTTATTTCACCGCTCTCAAGCAGGTGATTGTCAAACACGGCGGCCAGGTCAATCTCTTTGTGGGTGATGAAATCAGTGCGGTATTTGGTTTGGAGACCGACCCTCGGTTGGCCTGCCGCCAGGCCGTGGATGCAGGCCTGGAGATGATGGAACGCATCGAGGTGCTGTCCAGGGTCATTGAGCAGGATTTCGGAGTGCCCTTGCGCATCGGTGTCGGCATTCATGTCGGACCGGTGATTGTGGGCAAGGTGGGCCCCAGCGATGATCTGAGATTCGGCCTGGTTGGCGCCACGGTGAACATTGCCAGTCGACTGGAAGGGCAGACCAAGCTGCTCGGATCCCCTCTGCTGGTGTCCCAGGCCGTGGCTGAGCAGCTCATCGATCGCGATGGGCTTCGGATCGGGCCAGCCCAGGACGTGCAGCTCAAGGGGGTTGAGGGCGCGTTTGTGGTTCGGGCGATTGAGGCGGACGGCTCCATTGCTGCCCTGCAGCAGACGGGCGCCTAATCGAGAAGAGTGCTGGTGTCCAGGCAAGGGCGATCCGCCAGCAGCTCCTCACCCGGTGTCAGGCGCACGGCGGTCACACCAAGCCTTGAAAGCTCCATCCCGGTGGGCGCGTCCCCGCCAGGCTCCTTGGTGGCGCTGCCATGGCCTGGCTGAATCGTGCTGGGGGTGGGACGGCCGCTTCCCGGTCGCTCTCCGCCGCTGTCTCCCCCTTGTCGCCTGAGCCGATGCTGACAGGCATCGCGCCGGTCCTGCGGGGCGCACTCCTGGAGTGGTGGCAGCTCCATGGCCGCCACGACCTGCCTTGGAAGCTCACTGCCTCAGGCCAGCGGCCCGCCCCAGGGGAGATCCTTGACCCCTTCCCGATCTGGACCGCCGAGGTGATGCTCCAGCAGACCCGGCTCGAGGTGGTGCTCCCCTACTGGCGGCGCTGGATGAACGCCTTCCCCCATCTCCAGGCCCTGGCGGCGGCCCAACTCCACGACGTGCTGCTGCTTTGGCAGGGGCTTGGCTATTACTCCCGCGCCCGCAGGCTGCATGCGTCGGCCCAGCACCTCAGCGAGGCGGTGGATCTCCGTGGGCCCACTGCGGATCCCTGGCCCCGCACGTTGGAGGGCTGGCTGGCCTTGCCGGGCATCGGCCGCAGCACCGCCGGCAGTGTGCTGTCGTCGGCGTTCGATCTGCCGCTGCCGATCCTGGATGGAAACGTGCAGCGGGTACTGGCGCGGCTGCTGGCCTTCGGAGTTCCGCCCCGCCGCCAGGGGCGGCTGTTTTGGCGCCTCAGCGGCGAACTGCTTGATCCGCACCGTCCCCGGGACTTCAACCAGGCCCTGATGGACCTGGGGGCCACCGTCTGCACTCCCCGGAACCCCGCCTGTGGGCGCTGTCCCTGGCGGGACTGGTGTGCTGCCTACGCTGCCGGAAGCCCCCAGGCGTTCCCCG
>JBAXME010000008.1:0-62063 GCA_037134455.1 Synechococcaceae cyanobacterium ELA445
GCTGCTCGCGGAAGGCATCGAGGCGCTGGCGGCAGAGCTCCAGCAGCTGGTCGCGTAGTGGCTCCGCCACGCTGGCCTTCGGCCAGGTACCGGCGTCGCTCAGCTCCTCGCTGCTGATCAGGCTGTCGTGGCCATCGCCATAGGCGGTGATGCCGTTGAAGGTGAACCCGGCGCACCATGTGCTTCCCAGGATCCGGCTGGCGATGTCCTGCACGGGGGCGGGGCTGCGGCGGCCCAGCAGTTCCATGGGCATGAGTGGTTGGTCGATGGGGCTCATGCGCATGCCTACGGCCATCAGCCCAGGAGGCCTTCCACCTGTTCGATCAATGCCTGGGCTCTCTCGCACCAGGCCGTGCGATCCAGGCTGAGTTCTTCGGGTTCGTCGTCATAGCGGTACTGCACAGCGAAAGAGGTGAAGGCCTGCAGTGGCAGAAGGTCCTTGACCTCAACTCCTGCCTCCTGCAACAGCAACAGCAGTCGGGAGATGTCGTGCGTCGAAGGCGGAGTGCTGCCGAGGTGGTGCAACCAGGCTTTGAGCGTCTTCTCCAGACACTGCTGAGCTGCCCAGCCCCAGCTGGCTTCCTCCACCTCTGGATCCAGCAGACAGCGGGCCATCCTGAGGTCGCGGCGGGCGATGCGCAGCAGCCGCAGCGCTTCAGGCCTGGCCATCGAGCAGAACGCCTTCTCGCAGGGCCTCGCACACCAGGGAGCCTGGCTCTTTGGCTCGGCGGGCCACTTCGCTGCTCGAGTGGAGCACCAGGTCGACCGACAGATCCGGCTGGGCCACGGCACCCCACAGGTCAGCGAGCAGCGCAAAGCGGTCGCGTTGCGCCAGCCAGGCATCAGGCACGGTGATCAGCAGGTCCACATCGGAATCGGCCCGGTCATCACCTCGGGCCCTCGATCCGAACAGACGTACATCGGCAGCAGGGATCAGCTGGCGAATGCCGGCAACCATGCCCGCCAGCCTCGGCTCGATCGGTTTGGTGGCTGTGGTGGCAGTCATGACTTCATTCTGACGGCCACTGGCTTCGCCCGGTAGCAGGCACACCATCGCTGCGGTCTGGATGAACGCGCGCAGGCGAAGGAAGGCAGCAGAGGTGCTGGCGGCCATGGAGGGATGCTGGCGGCTGCCTGGCGGCCGGGCCAGGTTTGGTTTTGGGCGGCCCGTTAGGAGTGCGACCCTGCTGGGATCCCTTCTGGCGTGGGCGCCTGGCGGCTGCAGTCAACCCGGCTCCTGGTGTGGCTGTGCCGCCCCAGTCCATACCCGCCACCGCTATCGCCGGCCGACTTCCCCAGGCAGCCCTAGGATGTGTACACATTGTGCAGGAGGAAGGCGTGGCGACCCGTATTGGCATCCGTGAACTCAGGTCCCGGCTGGCCTCCCATCTGGAATCGTCCACGCCGATTGAGGTGACCCGCCATGGCCGCACCATTGGCCTCTATGTGCCCCTGCCCCAGCAAGGCAATCTGAGTGATCGGGACAAGGTGTTGGAGGCTGGCCGGCTGATGCAGGCTGAACTGGAGCGTCTCGGTCTTGGCGAAGACGAGCTCAGTGCCGACTTCAGGGCCTGGAGGAAAGGCCGCCATGAGCAGGCAACGGCCTGAGGGTGGAGCGCAAGCGGCTGGTCCTGGACGCGAACATCCTGATTCGCGGCTGTCTCGGCCTTCGGGTGCGCTCTCTCATCGCCCGCTACGCCGACCACGTGGACTTCTTCGTCGCTGAAGCCAACGTAGCCGAGGCGGCCACCTACGTGACTGCTCTCGCCAGGAAGAAGGGACTCGATGCAGAGGTGTGCGCCGAGGCTTTGATCAGCCTGCTGTTGATTGTCCAGGTTGTGGAAAACAGCCTGCTGGGGTCGGCCAAGGAGGAGGCCTTGGCGAGAATCCGCGACAAGGATGACTGGCCTGCCCTGGCGCTGGCGTTGCAATTGGAATGCGCCATCTGGACGGAGGATCAGGACTTCTTCGGCATCGGCATCGCAACCTGGACCACCAACACGGTGGAGCGTTACCTGGAGAGCTGAGCCCATCGCGTCAACCAAATGCCGCAGCGGAAGACCGGGCGCCCTCTTGCGTAGGCAAACAGCCGTCGCGCTTGCCGGCGTTGCAGCGGAAGTAGAGCGCCTGCAGGTTGCTGATGGCGTCGGAGCCGCCCTGGTTCTACCGCTGCGCGGAAGGCTGCGCCTAGGGGATGATGGGTGCCACCTCCAGGGCCCGCTGGTGCGGGGTTTGCTGAGCAACAGCCCGCACCGCAGCACTCGCAGCGGCCCTGGGCGCATCGGTGAACCCTGTATTTCGACGAGCCGCTGATCGGGCTGCGGTGGCGGCAGCGGTGGGCAAACACCTCTTCTTCGCGCTGCTCGCGGAAGGCATCGAGGCGCTGGCGGCAGAGCTCCAGCAGCTGGTCGCGCTCGGCGTCGCTCAGCTCGACGCCGCCCACCAGGGCATAGGTGCCTCGCTTGCAGCGGGTGATGCCGTTGCCGGTGAGCACCTTGCCCACCATGCGTTTCCAGGATCCGCCGAGCCACGTCCTGCGCCGGGGCCGGGCTGCGGCGGCCCAGCAGTTCCAGCAGCATCACTGGCTGATAGGTGTGGCTCATGCGCATCCGCTCGGCGATGAACGCGCGCAGGCCAAGGAAGGCAGCAGAGGGGCTGGTGGCCATGGAGTGATGGTGGCGGCTGCCGGGCGACCGGGCCAGGGTTGGTTTTGGGCGGCCCGTCAGGCAGGAGCTCCTGCTGGGATCCCTTCTGGTTTGGGCGTGATGCGGCTGCAGCCAACCCGGCTCCGGGTGTGGCTGTGCCGCCTCAGCCCCTATCCCACTCCGCGGCCCCCAGGCAACTGCAGCAGGTCGGCGAGGGGTGTCGTTCCCATCGCCATCGACGGGGATGCAGTCCAGAATGGAGCCATGGCTGTCCCTGCGACCCAGGAAACCTCCCTCTCCCAGCGGCTCCAGGGCGCCCGTGAGGAAGTGCTTGCAGTGGCTCACCGCCATGGGGCCCGCAACCTGCGGATCTATGGCTCGGTGGCCCGTGGCCAGGATCGGCCCGGCAGCGACCTTGACCTGCTGGTGGATCTGGAACGGGGCTGTTCCCTGCTGGAGGTGATCGCTCTTCGGCAGGAACTGGAAGCTCTCTTGAATTGCCAGGTGGATCTGGCGGAAGCTGCGCAGTTGCATCCTTTGATCCGCGATCAGATCATTGCGCAGGCAAAGGCTTTGTGAGCAAGGATCTCCTTTACCTCACCAGCATTGCCGAAGCTCTTGAGCGCATTACTCTCTACTCCATAGAAGGTCGATCAGCCTTTCTTGCTTCCACGCTTGTGCAGGATGGAGTGATCCGTAACTTGATCGTGGTCGGCGAAGCCGTGAAGAATCTGTCGGCGGATCTTCGCGAGTCCGAACCGTCCACTCCTTGGAAGTCCATCGCCGGCATGCGAGATGTTCTGATTCATGATTACTTGCGTGTGAATCTGGAGCAGGTCTGGGGAACCGTGGCGCGTGATCTTCCTCCCCTTGGTCTCACCGTTCGCTCGCTGATTGAGCGGCATAGGAACGATTGAGCTGCAAAGCCAGCATCGCTTACTGCCCAGGAGTCCCACCATGAGCCCCCTGGAGCACGAAGAGCAGGTGATCCTGCCGCTCGCGATAGAGCTGCAGCAGCGCGTCACGTAGTGGCTGAGCCATGCTGGCCTTTGGCCAGGTAACGGCGTCGTTCAGCTCATCGCCGCCGATCAGGCTGTAGGCGCCGTTGCCGTAGGCGGTGATGCCGTTGAAGGTGAACCCGGCCCACCACGGGCTTCCCAGGATCCGCCAGGCCACATCCTGCGCCAGGGCGGGGCAGTGGAGCGATGCGGGCGGCTGCCGGGCGGCCGGGCCAGGTTTGGTGTTGGGCGGCCCGTTAGGAGTGCGACCCTGCTGGGATCTCTTCTGGCTGTGCCGCCCAAGTCGCTTGAGGTGTCTATACTTCTGTCTATACGCCTGATTCCCATGGCTGCCACCCCTTCGCGCCAGGCCCTGCGCCGCTGGGGCAACAGCCTCGGCATTCGCCTGCCCGCAGCCATCGCCCGGCAGGCTCAGCTGCAGGAAGATCAGTCCGTGGAACTGTCCGTCGTCGAAGGTGGGGTGCTGATCCGGCCGGTTCAGCATCGCCTGTCTCTGGCCGAACGGCTGGCGGCCTATGAGCCCATGGCTGGCGAACCCACCGAGGCTCTGGCTTTCAGGTCGCTCGGGGCCGAGGTCATCGAGTGAGCCCCCGCCGAGGGGTCCAGGGTTGGGTGCCTGATCGCGGTGACGTGATCTGGATCGACCACAACCCCCAGGCCGGCCGCGAGATGAAGGATCACCACCCCTTTGCAGTCCTGTCCACGGCTTCGTTCCACAGCACCGTGGGCCTGGTGGTGGGCTGCGCCATGACGTCAGCGCCCTACAACCGTGGTTCCACCCTTGCTGTGGACCTGGGCCCCATCCCCGATCGGCCGGGTGCCCATAGCTATGTGCTCTGCCAGCAACTCAAATCCTTCGACTGGCGCGCCAGGGGCGCTCGCCCCCATCCGATCGGGCGATTGAACGACTCGCAACTGGAGGAGGTGATGACGATTGTGGGGCAGATTCTGGGGTTGGTGGTCTGAGCCAGTGGCCTTCAGTTGAACCCGTGGGGGGGGGGCGAGACCGCGTGGCTTTGAAGGTTTCGAAAGGAGACGAAAAGGTACTGAATCAGCACCGTAGGGAGTTCGCCTTCGATCAGGCCAGGAGAGCCTCCAACCTTGCCAAGCAGGCATCGACTTCCTTGCTGCCCAGCAGCTCTGGAACGATGCGGAGCTCCTGGAGCTTCCCGCCCGCACCATCACTGCGAACAGAGCATCCGATTGATTTCCGTTCGGCGGTCCAGACCAGAAGAGGTGGAGCTCTATGAACAGTTCTGATTTCGATCAACGTTTCGATGCCGGCGAGTCCGTGCTCGAGGCCCTCGACCTCGGCGGTGCCCGTCGCCGTCGGCTGGAGCAGAAACGCGTCAACGTTGACATCCCTGTGTGGATGATCGATCAGCTCGATCGCGAAGCCAGCCGCCTCGGCGTCACGCGTCAGTCGATCATCAAGGTGTGGCTGGCGGAGCGGCTGGAGCAGCGGACGTCTGCTTGAACCCCGAGCTGTGACTTTATCCAGAAGGATGGGGCCGCAGAGGGGCTGGTGGCCACGGAGTGATGGTGGTGGCTGCAGCCAACCCGGCTGCGGGTGTGGGTGTGCTGCCCCAGTCCATACCCGCCACCGCCATCGCGGGCCGACTTCCCCAGTCAGCCCTAGTTGCGGCATAAAGATGCGCCACTTACAACAGGTGGGCATCCCTATCCTTTTCGCATACGTTGCCGATTTGATGACAAAGATGGACACATCGTGGTTGCGGATCAGCTCAGGGCTGTTGATAGAAATTGGTTGATGAAGCACCTAGGCGTTTTGGACGAGGACACGCTGGTTGAGGTGCTCGGTGTTTTGCAGGCTATGTTTGCTGTGTAGCGGCCTGGCTAACACAGCTATTTACCTGAGCCAACCCCGATCAGCCTTGGCGGCCTGGGTCGTTCGTGGTAAACATTCTCTGCGGCCCGATGATGGCAAACGTTGAAGGATCCAGTAAGCCGGTTCTTACAGACGTATGGCAGGAATCACAAGCGTAATGGCTGGAGTGCAGGACGCAGTGATCAGAACAACAGCTGATCCATTCCCCAGTAGACAACTAGGCGTGATCTGCTCATTGGCAATCAATGCTTCATCAATATAGTATAGAGGCTGCTATGAAAAAAAACGTGTTTGCTGGCATGGAGCTTACAGCTTAGCGGATCCCAAAACGATCTCGAATAAAGACCCACAATCCTGCCAAATCGTTTAAAGAAAAAACTTCTTGCCCGTATTGGAGCTAATCATGTCACTGCCTGATGAGCATTTTATCGAGTCAATTGATAGCATTGACTTTAAAGACGCACTGGCCCTTGCGGCATACATAGAACAATTGCTCATGACTGAGCAGCAATGGATACTTAATCGCTTGTCTTGGCTTTTTACCTCTCAATCTTTTCTAATAACCGCTTTTGTTGTCCTTTTGGGCTCAGGCAATCATTCCTCCAGTGCCCATCTCTTGCGAATTGCACTGCCTCTTTTGGGCCTGTTTTGTTGTATAACCGTAGCAATAGCTATCAGGGCCGCTGAACGAGTACGCAAGCCACTCGAAAACAGGCGCGCGTTCTTGTCAATGCATATTAATAACATAGTTAAAAGTCCAAAGCTCGTTCCAGTGCTTGGATCAAGTAAGGCTCTTCGTGAAAATCCATGGACACTGCAGCAAGGTTCATTGCCGCACATTGTTTTGCCTTGGGTATTTGCCATTCTATGGCTTCTGTTGTTAATGACCCTGGTTCTGTGAACTAAGGCAGTCTTTCTGTGATAACTCACCCTCAATTGACGCCATAGCGCTCGACAGGCACGGGTCCCGTATTTCCGCCACTCGCCAACCGAATCTCCTGGTTGTTGGCGGCGAAGTAGTGGATTAAATTAAATACCAGACCACTCCATCCCGTCTGGTGGCTGGCACCAATGCCGGCCCCATTGTCACCATGGAAGTACTCATAAAACAGGAGATAATCCTTCCAATTGGGGTCGTTCTGGAAGGTCTGCTGGCTTCCAAAGACTGGTCTTAGACCTTCAGGATTGCGTGTGAAAATGGAAACGAGCCTGTGAGCAAGATGCTCGGCAATCTCATAGAGATTCGCCATCTGGCCACTGCCTGTTGGGAATTCAACCTTGAAGTCGTTGCCGTAATACGTGTAGTAGACAGTCAAGGAGCGAATGATCGCGAAGTTGACTGGCATCCAGATCGGCCCGCGCCAGTTGCTGTTGCCGCCGAACAGGCCTGAATCGGACTCTGCCGGCAGGTATTGGACAACGTACTCCTGTTGATTGTGGACAAAGCGATAGGGGGCCCGTTCGTGCCGTTTCGAGACCGAGCGAATGCCATGGTCACTGAGAAACTCATCAGGATCGAGCATGATCGTCAGCACGCGGCGAAGATTGGTTGCATCGAGGGCTGACATCATTTGTCGGTTGGCATAGCCCTTGAGCCTGATGTCGTGAAAAGAGCTGTGTTGGTCAGGATATTGATCCCGCATGTGTTGCAAGATATCGCCAATTTCTGGAAATTGTTCCACGACATCCTGCTCGAACACGTGTACGGCGCACAATGGAATCAGCCCAACCATCGATCTGACTTTCAGCCGAGTTGAGCTGCCGTCGCTTTTGCGCAGAACATCATAAAAGAATCCTTCCTCTTCATCCCACATGCTCTCACTCGCATTGCGATTGACCATCGCGTGGGCGATTCTTAAATAGTGCTTGATAAATTTGGCTATGTATTCGCGATACGCTTCATCGCTTCGTGCCAACTCAACGGCGATATTGACCATGGTCTGGGCGTAGAAGGCCATCCACGCGGTGCCATCGGCCTGCTCGAGCCGGCCGCCCATCTCTGGCGATTCAGTGCGGTCAAAAATACCAATATTATCGAGACCAAGGAAGCCGCCTTGGAACACACTATTACCATCGGCATCTTTTCGATTCACCCACCAGGTAAAGTTGATGAGAAGCTTGTGGAAGCTTTGTTTCAGCCACTGATGATCAGCCCGGCCATGGAGTGATGCATCGGTTAAGTAGACGAGATAGGTTGCCCAGGCATGCACGGGTGGGTTGACATCGCCGAAGTTCCACTCATAGGCTGGAATCTGCCCGTTGGGGTGCAGGTACTGGCTGCTCAGCATCAAGCTGAGCTGTTGCTTGGCGAAGCTCGGATCCACGAGTGAAAACGCCATGCTGTGGAAAGCAAGATCCCAGGCCGCGTACCAGGGGTATTCCCATTTGTCTGGCATGGAGATCACATCACAGTTGTTCATGTGATGCCACTGCTGATTTCTGAATCCCTGGCCGATCATGGCACCCAGAGGATTGATCCCGCGCTGCTGAAGCCAGGGCGCAATGTCGTAGTTGTAGAACTGTTTAGACCACAGCATCCCTGCCACGGCCTGCCTGAACACCAGCTTTTGCTCGGTGCTTAATCCAGCTGGCATCACCCTGGCGTAGTAGTCATCGCAGTCCTGCTTTCTGCGATGGAAGATTTGATCAAAGTCGTGATAGGCAGAGTCGCCCTGGGATTCAGGCGTTGACTTGGTCAATCGTAATTGGATTGTGCTCGAGGCATGGGCACCAATCGAGAGGTTATGAACTGCGGATGACTTGGTGCCGCGCTGGGATGGGTTAATAGCTGCTATTTCGCCATGAACGATGTAGCGGTTAATTCCACACTTGGTGTAGGTGGATTGATTAGGTTTGTCGTAGATGACTTCTGTATTCGTTTCGTTCTCCGTGAACACCAGTTCATCAGCCTCCTTGCAGTGCAGCACGAAATCGCCAAGGTCGGGGTGGCTCGCATGGAGGCTGGCTGCACCTGATTCACCCGGCTTCTCCTGGATCAAGGGTTTTGGCCCGCTGACCTGATCCCAGGTATTGCGAAACCAGAGGGTAGGTAACAAGGCGAGCTTGGCCGGTTGATCGGAGCGGTTGTGGACCGTAATCTGAATCAGCAGGTCTTCCGGGTGAGATTTGGCGTATTCGACTTCGATGTCACAGTATTCATTCTTATCAAAAATCCCCGTGTCGATTAGTTCGTATTCCGGCTCGTGGCGTGATCTTGCTTTGTTTACGGCTACAAGTTCTTCGTAGGGAAAGGTATTGAGCGGATACTTGTAGAGGTAACGCATGTAGGAATGCGTTGGCGTTGAGTCGAGGTAGTAATAATATTCTTTGACATCTTCGCCATGGTTCCCTTCGCTATTGGTGAGGCCGAATAGGCGTTCCTTGATGATTGGATCTTTGCCATTCCAGAGTGCTAAGGCGAAGCAAAGAAGCTGGTGGTCATCGCTGATACCTGCCAGGCCATCTTCTCCCCATTGGTAGGCGCGGGATCGTGCCTGATCGTGGCTGAAGGATTCCCAGGCATTGCCATCGGGGCTGTCGTCCTCGCGCACGGTGCCCCACTGCCTTTCGCTCAGGTAGGGACCCCACCTTCTCCATGGCTTGTGCCCCTGGTCGGCCTCCACCAGGCGCTGGTGCTCAGGTGAGGGGGCTTCTGAGGATTGGGCCTGGGACACCACCATGGTTGATGTAATTTGAAATCAATTCCTTTCACTCTAGGAGTGGGCTGTTATTGCTGCTAGTACCACTGGTTGCTGGGATGGCAGCGTCCCACCTGTAAAACAGTCATCGAGGCCGTGTAAGCTTTGCAAACGCTCTAGGTGTAGTCCTACGACTGGCGCGCCAGGGGCGCTCGCCCCCATCCCCTCGGGCGATTGAACGACTCGCAACTGGAGGAGGTGCTGGCGATTGTGGGTCAGATCCTTGGGTTGGTGGTCTGAGCCAGTGGCCTTCAGTTGAACCCGTGGGGGGGGGCGAGACCGCGTGGCTTTGAATGTTTCGAAGGGAGACTGGAGGATCTCAATCGGCACCGCATGGAGTTTGCGTTCGATCTGGCCTTGAGAGCCTCCTGCCTTGCCATGCACGGCATCGACTTCCTTGCTGCCCAGCAGCTCTGGAACGATGCGGAGCTCCCGGAGCTTCCGGCCCGCACCATCACTGCGACCAGAGCATCCCATTGATTTCCTTTCGGCGGTTCAGAGCAGAAGAGGTGGAGCTCAAGGAACAGTGCTGATTTCGATCAACGGTTCGATGCCGGCGAGTCCGTGCTCGAGGCCCTTGACCTCGGCGGTGCCCATGTGGCGCCCAAACTATCCAATCTGCCGCCGCCAAGGCCTTCAGGGCAATGCGTGCAAAGACCGATTGCGTGCGTTGGCGGCCGGGTCCAATCTGTGTGTACGAATTCAGGAGGCGCCCCGATGGACGACACGCCACCCCGCCAGGCCCCCGAAGCACGCTGACCGCAGGCCCCTGCTCCAACATTCTCCACCCAACCGTGGGCGGGCCGTCCGGCAAGACAAGACGAGGGTTGTGTTTCACCTCTGCGTCGAGCCGGTCGACACTCCATCTGCACCGCATCAGGTGCCCCGGGAGCCCTATCCGCCCCACACCTGGATCGCTCGGCCCCAGGTGTCCTTGCCAGCAGCTTCCCCCGGTGGCCCCGCGCCACCACCACGGACCACTGGGCTCACCCGGGGGTCTTTTGGTGTGGGCCCCCTGGTAGGTAGGGCGATGGATCGCCTACCAGGGCAGCACCTGTCCATTCGCGTGCCAGAAGCTGCCGGAGCTTTCCAAGGTGAGTGCATCGATGCGCTCGAGCAGCCCCCGCACCGATTGCTCGGGGCTGATGCCCTGCCCATGGAAGTTCGTCATCCGCGTCCGCACCAGCCCGGGATGGAGGATCGCCACCGCAATGCCGCGTGGCTGGAGGTCGATCGACAACGACTTGCCCGCCATGCACAGCGCCACCTTCGACATGCGGTAGCCATAGGACCCACCGGAGCTGTTGTCCTCGATCGAGCCCATGCGGCTGGTCATCAGGATCAGCTTCGAACCGCTGGACAACTGGCCCAGCAGCGCCCGCGTCAGCCGCAGCGGGCCCAGGGCATTCACCTCGAACTGGCGCAGGATGCTGGCGCCATCGAGTTCCTCCAGGTTGGTGCGCTCCAGGATTCCCGCGTTGTGGATCACCACATCCAGCGGCCGTCCGTCCAGTTGCTCCACCAGGTGGGCGATGGCCGGCTCGGAGGTGATCTCCACCCCCGCCTCGATGCGCACCCCAAGGGCCTCCAGCTCCGCCGATGGCCTGCGGCAGATCGCGATCACCGCGTCGCCCCGATCCCGTAGCTGGCGGCAGTATTCGGTGCCGATGCCCCGGTTGGCGCCGGTGACAAGAACGGTGGCCATGGATTGAGCCTAGGCCCGCCGTGGGCTTCGCATCGCCTTGTGCAAGGCGTCAACGCCCAGCATCACCAGGGGGGCGAGCGCAATCGGGCCCAGGTAGTGCAACGGGAAGGGCACCATGCCGAACACGATCGCCAGGGGGGGCACCAGCACCAGAGCGCTGGCCACCAGAGGTTGGCTCAACCACCCCAGCCACAGCAGCCGGTTGGGATGGCGCAGGGTTTTCCAGAAGGGGAGGCTGTCGCTGCGGCAGGCCAGCAGGGCTCCCATCTGGCCCGCCACGATCAGGGCAAACGCCACGGTGGAGGCCTCCTGGGCCAGGGCCTTCACCCAGGGTTCCGCCGTGTGGTGGAGCAGTTGGGGGGCCAGCCGCCGCAACTCCTCCAGGTCGATGCCGTGGTCAGCCCAGACCTTCAGATAGCCCAGCAGGGACATCAACGCCTCCGCCACCCCCAGCACCAGGTAGGACCGCACCATCACGGCCCGATCGAGCAAGGGCAGCGCACGGTCCAGGGGGGGCAGGCGCATCACACCGGGCTCGGGGGCCTCGGCGCCAAGCCCCAGGGCGGGCATCACATCGGTGCCAAGATCCACCGCCAGGATCTGCAGCACCGAGAGGGTGGCGGGAATGCGCAGGGCCACCATCGCCAGGAAGGGCATGGCTTCGGAAAGGTTGGCGACCAGGATGTAGGTGATGAACTTGCGTATGTTGTTCACCACGCCCCGTCCATAGCGGATGGCGTCGATGATGGTGGCGAAGTTGTCATCGAGCAGCACGATGTCGGCCGCTTCCCGGGCCACATCCGTGCCAGTGCTGCCCATGGCCAGTCCAACGTCGGCGGCCCGCAGAGCCGGTGCATCGTTCACCCCATCACCGGTGACGGCCACCACTTCCCCCAGGGATTGGTAGGCCAGCACCAGGCGGAGCTTCTGCTCCGGAGCCATGCGGGCAAAGACCAGCCGGTGACGAAATTTCAGCAATTGGCGCA
Organism: Synechococcaceae cyanobacterium ELA445; assembly: GCA_037134455.1. Lineage (GTDB taxonomy): Bacteria > Cyanobacteriota > Cyanobacteriia > PCC-6307 > Cyanobiaceae > ATX-6F1. The sequence goes on from JBAXME010000008.1 coordinate 11,903, forward strand.
ATTGCAGGTCGCTGATCCGGGCCAGGGTGGTGCCCTCGATCACCCGCACCGGATCGGCCCCCCGATGGCGGCGGGGCTCGGGCGCCGGATCCAGCAGTCCGATCTGGCGCGCTATCGCCTCGGCCGTGAGCCCGTAGTCCCCCGTCACCATCGTCACCTTGATGCCGGCCTGACGGCACTGTCGAATGGCTTCGGGCACCTCGGGCCGGGGCGGGTCGTACAGGCCGATCAACCCGAGAAACCAATGGTCGGCCTCCAGGGCCTCCGGAGCGTCCGTCTGGGCCGAGGCCTCCGCCGGACGGACAGCCACCCCGATCACCCGGAAGCCGCGGGCCGCCATGGAGTCATTGGCCGCCACCACCCGCTCCCGGCGCTCCGCGTCCAGGGGCTCGACCCCCTCGGCGCTGAACCAGGCGCCGCATTGATCGAGCACGTCCAGCGGCGCCCCCTTGGTGATCAACAAGCTGGCACACCCGCCCATGGGCAGGTCTTCCACGCCCAACGGCGAGCCTGTCTGGGGCAGGGTGCCCCAGTCCACCAGCACCGTCATGCGACGTCGGTGGGAATCAAAGGGAAGTTCGCGGCGGCGGGGGTGGCGCCGATGCCCCTCCTCCGGCACCTGGCCAGCCCCAAGGGCCGCCAGCAGCAGGGCGGTTTCGGTGGGATCCCCCACCGCCTGCCAGGGTTGGCCGCCTGCGGCGCCGCCTGAATCCTCGAGGCGGGCGTTCGAGCAGAGCACGGAGGTGAGCAACAGCAACGTGCGCAGGCTCTCCTTCGCCCCTGGCAGCCAGGTGTCCTCCACCGCCATCCGGTTTCCGGTCAGGGTGCCGGTCTTGTCCGAACAGATCACACTCACCGAACCGAGGGTCTGGACAGCGGAGAGCCGCCGGACCAGGGCCTGCCGGCGGGCCATCCGTTGCACGTTGAGGGCCAGGGTGAGCGTGACCTGGGGGAGGAGCCCCTCCGGCACGAACGCCACGATGATCCCCACGGCGAACACCAGGCTCTCCAGCGGAGACATCCCCACGAACACCACATTCAGCCCAAAGGCGATCGCCCCGGTCGACAGAGCGATGGTGGTGATCGTGCGCACGATCCGACCCACCTGCTGCTCCAGGGTGCTGGCCCCCCGGGGCGTGCTGGCGGCCAGGTGGGCCACCTGACCAAATTCCGTTTCCGGTCCCGTGGCGTAGACGTAGGCCTCACCCCGGCCGGCGGCGATCGTGGATCCGGCCAGCAGCAGGTTGGCCCGCTCGTGGGTGGCCACCCGCACCCCCGCTGGGTCGGGCGGCAGGGGCTGATCGTGGCGCGCCACCGCCAGGGATTCACCGGTGAGGACCGCCAGATCCACGTAGAGCTGATGGGCCTCGCAGATGCGGCAGTCGGCGGGAACCTTGTCCCCCTCCTCCAGCAGCACCCGGTCACCCACCACCAGGTCCTCGGCGGAGAGGGTGCGCACGTCGCCATCCCGCCAGGCCTGCACCTGGCGGGGCAGGGAGCGGATCAGGGCTTCGAGGGTGCGTTCCGCCTGGAACTCCTGCCAGAAGGAGAAGAGCCCGTTGATCAGCACCACCGACCAGATGGCCCACCCGAGCTGGGGGGTGCCCGATGCGAAGGCCAACCCGCCCGCGATCCAGAGCAGCAAGGCAAGGAAATGGAGCATCTGATCCAGGAAGAGCAGCAGCAACGGCCGCCGCCGCGCCGGCGGCAATCGATTGGCTCCGAACCGTTCCCTGCGCCGCTGCGCCTCCTCCTGGCGAAGGCCCAGCCTGGAGGACTGCAGGGCCTCGGGCAGGTGTTCCTGGGAGAGGGTCCAGACCGGCTGAGAGGCGGAGAGCAGCACGCGGAAAGGACCACAACGCTCAGCATGGTGAAGCTGGGGACGGGCGCCTGGAGTGGTCAACATCTAGTGATCGTTGGGGGTTGCTGTGGAGCCATCCCCACCCCATGCGAGCCCCCACCGCAGGTCTTACTCCGGAGGTCACTGGGCCAGCCGAGAAGCCGAACGCCTGGCCCCCGTGCAGCTGGATGGCCCGTGCCCATGACCTGGCGCTCTGTAGTCGACATCCACAGGCCCTCGCTTCAGCATGGGTCGTGTCTGGCCTCCCCTCCCCCCGCCGCAAAACCATGACCAGCCTCAACGGCAAGATCATCGTGGGCAGCGAGGAGTGGTGCAGCTTCCCCGAAGCAGGCCTTCCCGCCATCAAGGCACGGGTGGATTCCGGCGCAGCCACCTCCGCCCTCCATGCCATCAACATCACCCCCTTCGAGCGGGACGGGCGCCCCTGGGTGAACTTCGAGGTGCATCCGTTGCAGGGCGACCGCACGGTGGTGGTGCGCCATGAGGCCCCCGTGCTGGGCAAGCGGGATGTGAGGAACAGCGGCGGATCCGTGGAGACGCGCTACGTGATCAAGGAACGCCTGGTGCTTGGTGAGCAGAGCTGGGAGGTGGAGCTCACCCTCACCAACCGCGATGCCATGGGGTATCGCATGCTGCTGGGCCGCCAGGCCATGGTGGGCCGCATCCTGGTGGATCCCGAAGGCAGCCATCACCTTCGGGTGATCAGCCCCGAGGAAAGCCAAGCCCTCTATGCCCATGCGGTCAAACCCAAGAACGGCCTGCGCATCGTGCTGTTGGCCAGCAATCCCAAGCTCTACAGCAACCGTCGCCTGATTGAGGCCGGTGAGGAACGCGGGCACCAAGTGCAGTTCCTCAACATCCGCCAGTGCTACATCCGCCTCGACCCCAAGAACCCGGAAGTGCACTACCGCGGTGGCGATGTGCTCGGCTCCGTGGATGCCGTCATCCCCCGCATTCGCCCCAGCGTCACCTTCTACGGCTGCGCCGTGACCCGGCAGTTCGAATCCATGGGTGTCGAGGTGCTCAACAGTGCCCAGGCGATCACCGCCTCCCGCGACAAGCTGTTCGCCTCCCAGGAGTTCGTGCGCTCCGGCCTCAACACCCCGGTCACCGGCTTCGCCGATTCCCCGCTCGACACCGTCGATCTGATCCGCATGGTGGGGGGAGCGCCCCTGATCGTGAAGCTGCTGCAAGGGGCCCAGGGGAAGGGGGTGGTGCTTGCCGAGACCCAGAAGGCGGCGGAAAGCGTGATCAATGCCCTGCAAAGCCTGGACGCCAACCTGCTGGTGCAGGAGTTCATCAAGGAGGCGGGGGGAACGGACCTGCGTTGTTTCGTGGTAGGCGGCAAGGTGGTGGCCGCCATGGAGCGCAAGGCCGCCGAAGGGGAATTCCGCGCCAACCTGCACCAGGGTGGTTCCGCCCGCACCGTGCAGCTGGAGCCGGAAGAAAAGCAACTGGCCGTCAAGGCCTGCAAGGCCCTCGGGCTGGATGTGGCCGGCGTCGACATCCTCCGCTCCCACCGCGGCCCCCTGCTGCTGGAGGTGAACTCCAGCCCGGGCCTTGAGGGCATCGAAGCCGCCACCGGCTTGGATCTGGCCGGGAAGATGATTCAGAGGCTGGAGCGGAAACTGGGCTGGGTCCATCCGCTGGCCCAGGAAGGGGCCGCAGCAACCGCCCCCGCCTCCCGCTGAAGCCCCACAGATGGGGCGTGCTGCTCAGCCAGCGGCATAGGTGCGACCTTTCCAGGCCCCCCCACGGCCGCGCCAGTGGCGCAGGGCAGAATCCAGCGTCATCAGGCTGTAAAGCAGGGCCACCACCGGCAGGGAGAGGGCCCGCAAGGGGGACAGCCGGTAGAAGCGCAGCATCGGCCCGTAGGCGATCGCCATCAGCCCCCACCCCGCCAGGCCCAGGGCGATCAAGGGCGGGTTGGCCAGCACCAGCCCGCTGATCAGCCCCACCGGCGGCAGCAGGTAGACCAGCCCCATACCCACCACGGTGCCCAGCAGCATCCAGGCGGAATGGTCCAACTGGCTGAAGGCGGTGCGGGCCACCATCGTCCAGATCGACTCCAGGTCGGGATAGGGCCGCAGGCTGATGGTGCTGTCGCTCAGGCCCAGCCACAGGCGCCCTGCGCCGAACTGGGCCCGGTCGCTCCGCTTCACGGCCTCGGCCAGGGTGCAGTCGTCGATCAGGGCCCGGTGGATCGCGGCCAGCCCGCCGATGCGCTCCAGGGCGTCGTGGCGGAGGAGGATGCAGCCCCCCGCTGCGGCCGCCGTGGTGTTGCGGGCCTGATTCACCCAGCGGAACGGGTAGAGCTTCTGAAAGAAGAACACGAAGGCCGGGATCAGCCACTTCTCCCAGGTGCTGCTGCAGCGCAGCCGCACCATCAGCGACACCAGCGACAGCTGATCCGCTTCCGCCCGGGCCACCAGGCGGGCCAGGTTGCCCGGTGCATGGGCGATGTCGGCGTCCGTGAACAGGATGTAGTGCGGAGGCGGCTGCAGCTCTTGGGCCCTGCGCACCCCCTGCTCCATGGCCCACAACTTGCCGCTCCAGCCCTGGGGCAGCGCTGACCCCGAGCAGATCTCGAGCTGGTGGCTGCAGCCCAGCTCTTCGGCCGTGCGCCGGGCCACTGCCGCGGTGCCGTCGTCGCTTTGGTCATCGATCAGGATCACCCGCATCGGCCCCCCATAGGACTGGCGGAGCAAGGACCCCAGGGAGCGGGGCAGCACCGTGGCCTCATTGCGGGCTGGAATCACCACGCACACCGGCGGCAGCGCTCCTGCTCGTTCCGTTGAACGTGATGTTGTCTGCAGCTTGATCGATTCGGCCGCCTCAGTTTCAAGATCCACTCGCCAAAATTGGCCGCGAAACAGGAGCAGGTAGATCCAGATCCCCAGGGAGAGGCCAGTTAGAACTTGCAGGGCAAAAAGAGCGTTCACGGTCATCCTGTTTGTGGACCCGGATGAAGCGCGGCCCAGTGGTAGAAAATCAAGGGGTTACACTACCAGCTGCCCACCTGAATGGATTCAAGCCTGATCCGTGCACGACACCATCAACACATCACCCTTGCAAGCAGCCATTCAGGCGAGCCAGGATCATCTGCTCACGATTCAACATTCCGAGGGCTTTTGGTGGTCGGAGTTGGAGTCCAACGTCACCATGACGGCGGAAGTGATCCTGCTGCACAAGATCTGGGGAACGGATGGTGGACGCCCCTGGCACAAGGCTGAGGCCTACTTGCGATCCCAGCAGCGAGAGCAGGGGGGCTGGGAGCTTTTTTATGGCGATGGTGGTGATCTGAGCACCTCCGTTGAGGCCTACATGGCCCTGCGTCTGCTGGGGGTTGCAGCGACGGATCCGGCCCTTGAGGCCGCCAAGAACTTTATTCTTTCCAAGGGTGGATTAGAGCGAGCTCGCATCTTCACCAAGTTCCATCTTGCCCTGATTGGTTGCTATCCCTGGCAGGGGGTTCCCTCCATCCCCCCCTGGGTGATGCTGTTCCCCAACTGGTTCCCCTTCACCATTTATGAGCTCTCCAGCTGGGCGCGGGGCAGCACCGTACCGCTGCTGATCGTTTTTGATCAGAAGCCTGTTTTTCGGGTGGATCCAGCTCTCCGTCTGGATGAATTGGTTGCCGATCCAGCGGCGATCACCCATCCCTCCCTGCCCCGTTCCGGCGGCTTGGCCGATGGCTTTGTGCTGTTGGATAACATCTTCAAACTGCTGGAGCGCACGGGCCTCGTGCCCTTCCGTCGCAGGGGCCTGCGGGCGGCTGAACGCTGGGTGCTGGAGCGCCAGGAGGCCACGGGAGATTGGGGCGGGATCATCCCCGCCATGCTCAATTCCCTGCTGGCCCTGCGCAGCTTGAACTATGCCCCCGATGATCCCATCGTGGTCCGGGGCATGGAGGCGGTGGATCGCTTCACGATCGAAACCCCTGAGCAGCTGAGGGTGCAACCCTGCGTGTCGCCGGTCTGGGACACGGCCCTGGTGATGCGCGCCCTCAGCGCCTCCGGCCTGCCTGCCACCCATCCCGCCTTGGTGCGCGGTGGTGAATGGCTGCTCCAGAAGCAGATCCTCGACTACGGCGATTGGGCGGTCAAAAACAAAGTCGGCAAGCCAGGGGCCTGGGCTTTTGAGTTCGAAAACCGCTTCTATCCCGATGTCGATGACACGGCCGTGGTCGTGATGGCCCTGGCCACGGTTTCTCTTGCCAACGAGCGCTGCAAGGGGGTGGCGATGCAGCGGGCCGTCGACTGGACCATGAGCATGCAGTGCAAGCCGGGGGGCTGGGCCGCCTTCGATCTCAACAATGACCAGGCCTGGCTCAACTCCCTCCCCTACGCCGATCTCAAGGCGATGATTGATCCCAACACCGCCGATGTCACCGCCAGGGTTTTGGAGATGCTGGGCCGCATTGGCCATAGCGGCGATGCCGAAGCGATCGAGCGGGGCCTGAAGTACCTGATCCGGGAGCAGGAGCCGGAGGGCTGTTGGTTTGGCCGTTGGGGCGTCAACTACATCTATGGCACCAGTGGTGCCCTCTCTGCCTTGGCCTGGATCGCACCCAAGCGCCACAGCGATGCCATCGCGAGGGGCGCCCAATGGCTATTGCAGTGCCAAAACGCCGACGGGGGCTGGGGGGAAAGCTGCCACAGCTACAAAAATCCCGCCGCCAAGGGGGTGGCACCCAGCACGGCCTCCCAGAGCGCCTGGGCCATGATCGGTTTGCTGGCCTTCGCTGGCCTGAGCCCCAGGAATGGGGACCTGGCGGCTTCAGCTCTTGAGCGGGGTGCCAGCTACCTGGTGGACAGCCAACAGGCCGATGGCACCTGGGATGAAGCTCACTTCACCGGCACAGGATTCCCCTGCCATTTCTACCTGAAATACCATCTCTATCAACAGCATTTTCCGCTGACGGCGTTGAGTGGTTATGCCAGCCTGCGCTCGTCGGCTTCGAACAGCTGACGGGTCAGCAGGCCCAGGGCCCTCAAGGCTTGCAGCGAACCGCTGATCAGCCGCAATGCCGCCCGTGGGCGTTTGAGGAAGGCCAACAGCAGCCGCCCGGGCTGAAGGGATCCCGATGGGGACACAACCGAGCCAAGGTCTGGAAGGTCATGGCTGAGCTCGTCACTCACCACCCGCAGGATGGCCACGGAATGGCCGGCCTCCGTGAGGATCTTCAGGGCCGTGAAGCCCTCCATGTCCACCACATCGGCCTGGGTATGCAAGCCGAGCTGTTGCTTATCACGGCTGTTGCACACCACGCCAGCGGTGGTGATCAGCCGCCCTGATTGGAGCGTGGGTACCCTGTTGGCCATGGCTGTGGTCAGGGCGCGGTCACAGGGAGTCCACCCAATTTCTCGGTTCTCGATTTGCTCGCCACAGGCTTCGATCAGCACACCATCCCCCACCTGCAAACGATCAGACAGGGCACCCCCTAGGCCCATCAGCAGGATTCGCGACCCCGGTGGGAACAAGGTTCCCGAATCAATCCATTGGTGCAGATGAACAGAAAGGGCTGCTGGGCCGATGGGAATGGCCAGCACCAACGGCATTGGACCAGACGACTTGTTCACGCCTTGCTGCACAATGCGATGCTCAAACCCCTCGGGAACGAGCAGAATATCGACGGCAGAATGGGCCACGCTTGTATGGGTTGGTGGAGATGGAGGGAAAGATTTGCTGAAAAGCGCTGATCATTGCAAGCTGCGATGGAGGCAATTCACCATCGCCGCCATGACTTTGTACCTGTAGAAAGATACAAGGGCCTTGATCAAGTGAATACTGTGCCCAACGAAATGATCAAAGCTCCCAGTGGTCACGATGATCCTGGATGTCGCTTCCAATTCTCTGGCTGTCTCAACTCTTCTGGATTATTGTTTCAGCAAGTCTAGTATACGTTTCACCTTATCGATCCAAGGGCAGCTTCAGGGATGCGTTCCACCGAAGAGAAAAGGTCAGTTCGGCAAGCACTCAATATCTCGCGCTTAGCGATTCGGTATCCCCGCATCACGGTGGGCTTCTGGATTGCCGTGGTGGTGGCGGGGATGCTCGCCTTTGGAACCCTGAGATATGCCCTCTTCCCGGATATCACCTTCCCCGTGGTGGTGGTGAATGCCCAGGTTCAGCCAGCCACCCCATCCCAGGACACCGAGTCCACAATCACGATTCCGATTGAGAAGCAGCTGAAGGGGCTCTCCGATCTCGACGATCTGATCTCCACCACTTCACCTGGCAGGGTGTCGCTCAGGGCTTCCTTCCAGGTGGGAACGAATCTGAATACTGCCACGCGCGCAACCGAGGCGGCCCTTAAAGCAGTTGTGTTGCCAGCGAATACGGTTGTAGAAACCGTTCCCCTTAATCTCAACGAATCGGCGGCCGTTAGCTATGTAATCCAGAGTTCCGACCTTGATCTGGAGTCTTTAGCGGATCTCACAGAGTCGAAAATTACCCCCGCCATCTTGGCCGTGGATGGGGTACTCAGGGTCAGTTTGCTTGGCTTGCTCGATGGCCCATCGGCAACCATGGGCAATCGCCAAAAGGTGGCCTCTTACCCCTCCCTGGTGCGATTCAATGGCAAAAATTCCCTTGCCCTGGAGGTGGTGAAGAAGAGCAGCGCCAACACGCTCGATCTTGTTCACTCCGTAGACAGCGCTGTGGCCCGTCTCCGCAGCAGCCTGCCTGACGTTCAGATCATTCAGGCCTCTACCCAGGCGAATTACATCAAGGAGGCCAGCAATGCCACCTTGGAGTCGATTGCGATTGCCGTGGCCTTGTCGGTGATCGTTATTTATCCCTTTCTCTGGAACTGGAAGGCCACATTGATATCGGCCTTAGCCATTCCCACATCCCTATTTGGCACATTTATTGTGATGGCCATCTTAGGCCTCAACCTTGAAACCATCACACTGCTTGCCATTGCCCTTGTGGTGGGAATTATTGTGGATGATGCCATTGTTGACGTTGAAAATATCTCCAGGCATCTAGATCTGGGCGAAAGCCCCAAAGAGGCGGCCCTATCCGCCACCGATGAAGTTGGCCTCACGGTAACGGCTGCCACCCTTACGATCGCCGCCGTCTTTATTCCCGTCGCCATGATGGGAGGAGTGGTGGGTCAATTTTTCCGTCCCTTTGGCATCACCACATCAGCGGCGGTTCTGATTTCTCTGTTGGTGGCCCGCACGTTGTCGCCACTGCTCTCGATGTTCTGGCTCAGGAAGTCATCCAGCAGACAGGAAAACCAGCGATGGTTGTCACTCTTGGCCCTTTACGAGGGCTTATTAAAGTGGTCATTGCTTCATCGCAAGCTGGTGATTGTTGCAACAATCTTCAGTCTGATCTTGGGAATTGGTCTTGTTTTTGTTGTGAACAAGGGATTTATTCCCAGGCTTGATCGAGGCGAATTCATCATCCGCTACACGTCCCAGCCATTTGCCACGCCCCCAACCAGCCAGGGCGATGCTGCGCCAGCAGCGGCGACCAATGATTGGATGGCCTCCTTCCTTCTCCATACCAAGGCGGATGCCGTTCAGATCGAAAAGCTGGTACGCCAGGCTCCCGAGGTTCAAGATGTGTTCACCACAGTGGGAACCCAGTGGGGCCAATCTGATACGGGTCAATTGCTGATCAAACTAAGGGAGAAGCGAAACCGCAACACCCTTCAAGTGCAGAATGATGTGCGAGAAAAGCTTTCAGGTCTCAGTGGTTTGACCACCAGTGTGGAGGATATCCCCTTTGTGGATACGGGCAGTGAGAAGCCCATCCAGCTCAAGTTGTTTGGCACCAACCTTGCGACCCTCAACCAAGCGACCCTATCAATTCAAGAGCGCATCTCTTCCCTGCCCGAACTTGTGGACGTATCCACCACCGCCACTGGCCCACCGAGCATGCTTATTGAACATTACAATGGTAGACGAGTGCGTTTTATTCAGGCAAATATCTCCCCTGATGTCTCCATTGATCAGGCAGAGGAGCTGATTAAAAAGAACACATCCAAACTGCTGCCAAGCGATGTCACCATCAGCTTCGGAGGTGATTCGGCACGCATTGGTGAGATTATGACCAGTTTTGCCATCACAATGGTTCTAGGTGTTATTTGTATACTCGGCGTTCTCTTTTTCTTGTTTAGAAGCTGGAGCGACCCGCTGATCATTATTGTCTCATTGCCCCTTTCCTTGGTGGGTGCCATGGGTGCCTTACTCCTAACGGGCCAAGAGTTTGGAATGATATCCGTAATTGGCGTTATCTTTTTGATGGGCCTCACAAACAAGAATGCCATTATTATGGTTGATTATATCAACCAGCTACGTCAATCTGGCCTGGCCCTAAATGATTCCGTGCTCCAGGGAGCCTCCGTGCGGCTCAGGCCAATCCTGATGACGACGGCGGCCACAATCCTGGGCATGCTGCCGGTTGCGCTCGGTATCGGTGCAGGGTCTGAATTGCGCTCTCCGATGGCGATTGCCATCATGGGCGGCTTGATTGCCTCTTCCCTGTTGAGCTTGTTCGTGATCCCCGTGATCTACAGTCTGTTGGCTGATTTCAAAGCTCGACTACCTCGATCGGCATAACTACTACCTGCTTTTTTGATCTCTTCTTTGGGCAGTCATCTCATGACAGAAAAGGTCTTCGTTTCCGGTGGCACAGGTTTTGTTGGTACAAATCTAATTCGCTTGCTTCTACGCCAGGGCTACGAAGTGAAGGCCTTGGTACGGCCCTCCTCCGCATTGGAGAACCTGGATGGTCTGGATCTTGAGATCGTTCAGGGTGACCTGAATGATCCGAATATCTGGAGTGCGATGAAGGGCTGTTCCGCACTCTTTCATGTGGCTGCCCATTATTCCCTGTGGCGTTCTGATCGAGATCAGCTCTATCGTAACAACGTACTTGGAACCCGCGCGATCCTACAATCTGCGAAGCGAGCCGATGTGGGCAGAATCGTCTACACCAGTTCTGTTGCCGCCATTGGAGCTGGCTACCAGGGAGAGGTGTTCGATGAAACCCACCAAACCCCAATGGAGCAGCTGATTGGAGACTACAAGAAGTCTAAATTTCTAGCCGAACAGGAGGCCAAGCAGGCTGCTAACGCTGGGCAGCATATTGTGATCGTCAATCCCACAAGTCCGGTGGGAGCTTGGGATCGCAAGCCCACGCCAACCGGAGAGATCATTTTGCGCTTTCTGCGCAGACAAATGCCTTTCTATCTCAATACTGGGCTTAATTTTATTGATGTTGAAGATGTGGCTTGGGGCCATTTGCAAGCCCTTCACAAGGGTGTATCTGGCCAAAGATACATTCTCGGAAACCAAAATATGACCCTCAAATCAATATTGGATCTGCTTGCCGAGCTCACCGGCATTCCCAGCCCAACGGTTCGTATCCCCTATTGGATTCCCTACCTCTCTGCTTGGGTCGATGAAAAAATACTGCTTCGGCTTGGGAAGCATCCATCGCTTGCATTGGACAGCGTACGGATGGCCAGCCAAACGATGCATTACGACAGTTCCTTGGCCCAACATCAACTTGGGCTGCCCCAATCAAGCGTTCCAGCTGCCCTGACACGGGCGATTGATTGGTTTCAACAGAATGGATCTGTTGCTGAATGATTCTCCTACGCCCTATCTCATTCGTGTTCACCCCGTTTTTGGGTTTTGCGTTGTGTCTGTTGGTACGGCATTCTCTTTGATTTTCACGCCTGCGGAGTAGGCCTTTGCCGATTTGTACGCTTATGCACAGCAGCCGTTTGGGCCCTCAGATGGTCCTTGCGGTAAACTGCCGCTATCCGACCGACTGGCTGACCTGGGTGCAAACACGCAAGCACGGAACAAGATAATGGCCGTCCATCTGAAGCAAGCTTTTGAAGTAGGGAAGTATCTGATGCTTCAGCGCCTCAAGGGGCGGAAGCATTATCCACTCGTCTTGATGTTGGAGCCCCTGTTTCGTTGCAATCTGGCCTGCACAGGATGTGGAAAAATCCAGCATCCTGTTGAAATCTTGCGCCAAAACCTCACCCCTGAGCAATGTTTCGCCGCAGTGGAGGAGTGCGGGGCTCCGGTTGTTTCTATTCCTGGTGGTGAGCCGCTGCTTCACCCAGAGATCGATGCGATCGTTGCAGGATTGGTTGAGCGTAAGAAGTTCGTTTATCTCTGTACCAACGGCTTGCTGCTTGAGAAGAGTCTCCATAAATTCAAGCCTTCTCCATACCTCACCCTCAGTGTCCACTTGGATGGTCTGCGGGATCTGCACGATCAATGCGTAGATCGCAAAGGAGTATTCGACACTGCTATTGCGGCAATTAAGGCTGCGAAAAAGCACGGTTTCAGGGTTACCACAAACACAACTACGTTTGAGGGCACAGACCCTGCTGAAGTTCAGCAGTTGTTTGATTATTTAGGTACCCTCGGTATCGACGGGATGATGGTCTCGCCTGGATACAACTACGAATGGGCTCCTGACCAGGATCATTTCCTTGCTAGGGAGCAGACACACCAACTCTTTAAGGCCATACTTGCCCCTTTCCGCTCAGGTGAAAAGTCCTGGAATTTCAACCACAATCCACTCTTTCTGGATTTTCTTACCGGTGACAAGGATTACGAGTGCACTCCTTGGGGTAGCCCGAGTTACAGCGTGCTCGGTTGGCAAAAACCATGTTATCTGTTGAATGAGGGTCATTATTCCTCATTCAATGAACTCATTGATCAAACAGATTGGGACAGCTATGGGCGTGCCAGCGGTAATCCCAGTTGTGCCGATTGCATGGTTCACTGTGGCTATGAACCCACAGCAGCTGTGGATGCCATGCAACCTCGCAATATGAAACGGGCACTTGGCAGTGTTCTTGGTCTCGCACGGTAGGCAGCCATGATTTTTCTCCACTCCCCTAGTGCGTCCAAGCACGCTGAATTTTCAGCACTTCCCGTGCTCCTGCCATGACCCTTCGCACAGAAGCCCTCCAATCCCTTAAGGAAACCAGTCGGACCTTTTACATTCCGATCAGACAGCTACCTGATGGTTTACTGGAAGCTGTATCTTCTGCCTATTTGTGCCTGCGGGCCATTGATGAAGTTGAAGACCATCCGGAACTTGATAACGCTACCAAGGCAATGCTGCTTCGCCGCATCAGCCTGAACCTGCAGGCAGCCACAGAAGATCCGAGTGCTGAGTCCTTCAGTGAAGGGCTCCATGGCCAGCAGTACAACTTGCCAGATGTTTCCCTTCGGATTGGAGAGTGGGCTGCCCTCGCTCCGGCTACGATCGCGCCACGAATCTGGGATGCAACGGCAGCCATGGCCGATCGCATGGCCCATTGGGCTGAATGCAACTGGCGGATTGAAACTGAATCTGAGCTGAATCAATACACGTTCAGCGTTGCTGGCTCCGTTGGCCTGCTTTTGTCCGATCTGTGGGCATGGTTTGACGGCACCCAGACCGACCGCTCCTTGGCCATCGGATTCGGCCGTGGGCTTCAGGCCGTCAACATTCTGCGCAATCAGTCTGATGACCTGACCCGTGGGGCCAATTTCTTCCCAACTGGCTGGGACCGAGATCGCATGCATGCCTATTCCAAGCGCAACCTTTCCCTTGCGGATGCCTATACGCGCCAGCTGGCACCAGGCCCCATTCTCGATTTCTGCAAGATCCCCCTTACCCTTGCCCATGGCACGTTGCAGGCCATGGCCCTGGGCGACCTCAAGCTCAGTCGTGCGCGCGTGATGCAGTTGATTGAGCAGGTGATGGGCTCCAAAGTTCCTAAACTTGATTAGCAAGCCAATGCTCCGCACCCTCTTTCTCAGTCCTCCCTCCTTTAATGGCTTTGATGGCGGAGCTGGCTCCCGCTACCAGGCCAAGCGGGAAATCACTTCCTTCTGGTATCCCACCTGGCTCGCCCAACCCGCTGCCCTGGTTCCAGGCAGCAAACTCGTTGACGCTCCTCCCCATGGCCAAAGCGTTGACGATGTGCTCGCAATTGCCAAAAACTATGACCTGGTGATTATGCACACCAGCACACCATCCATCGCCAATGATGTGTTGTGTGCACAGGCAATCAAGGCCCAAAAGAGTGACACTCAAATTGGGTTCATCGGCGCCCATGTGGCCATTCTGCCCGAGCAAACTCTGCAGAATCATCCGGTTATCGATTTTGTCTGTCGTCACGAGTTTGACCATACCTGTAAAGAGCTCGCCCAGGGTTTGCCCTGGGATCAGATCAACGGCCTCAGCTATCGCAATGAAGCAGGAGATATCTATCACAATCCCGATCGCGAGCTGATTCATGACTGGGATTCCATGCCCAGTGTGCTTCCTACTTACTCCCGCGATTTGGATATCAGTAAGTATTTTATCGGCTATCTCCTTCACCCCTACATCTCTTTTTACACCGGCCGTGGCTGCCCTGCCAAGTGCAGCTTCTGCCTCTGGCCCCAAACCATCGGCGGCCACCAGTACAGAGCCAAGAGCCCCGAGGTGGTGGGCAGAGAGATGGAAGAAGCCAAAGCACTCTTTGGAGATCGAGTGCGTGAGTATATGTTCGATGATGATACTTTTACAATTGATAAGCAGCGGGCGATTGAGATTAGTAAGCATATGAAGCGCCTTAAGCTCACTTGGAGTTGCAATGCGCGGGCCAATCTTGATTACGATACCCTCAAGACTTTGCGCGACAATGGCCTGCGGCTATTGCTCGTAGGTTTTGAATCTGGAAATCAACAGATTCTCGATAATATTAACAAGGGAGTGAAGCTTGAGGTGGCCCGCAAGTTCATGGAGAACTGCAAAAAACTTGGCATCCTTGTGCATGGCACCTTCATTATTGGCTTGCCGATTGAAACTCCTGAAACTGTCGAGGAGACAATTCGCTTTGCCTGTGACATAAGCCCTCACACCATTCAGGTTTCTATTGCTGCTCCCTACCCTGGTACGCAGTTGTATGCTGAGGCCCAGCAGAATGGCTGGTTTGCTGATGATTCACTTGTTTCCGAGTCGGGTATTCAGACATCTACCCTGAGTTATCCCTCCCTTTCCGGCAGCAAAATTGAAGACTCGGTTGAGCAGATGTATCGTCGCTTCTATTTTAGGCCCAAGGCGATTATCCCGATTGTTCGCGAGATGGTAACTGACCGCCAAATGCTCACCCGAAGGCTGCGTGAGGGCCGTGAGTTCTTTGCCTACCTACGCGATCGAAAGTCCCAGCAGTCTGCAGCCCATCTTGCTTCCACGCCCCGTTAACACGTACAAGCAAATTCACCTGTCGAGAGTCCTCGGTGGCCGCTGCTGATCCGCAACCAAGCAACCGGTTCATTGGGCGACCTGTCGTGCGCAGGGTTGTTGTTAATGGTGATGACTTCGGCTATTCCCATGCCGTAAACCAGGCCATCATCCGCTCCCATACCTCTGGCATTCTTACCAGTGCCAGTTTGATGGTCACGGGAGCGGCCTTCCCAGAAGCTGTCGAACTTGCCAGGCAGCACCCATCCCTCGGTGTTGGCCTGCATCTGGTGGTGAGTACTGGGAGAGCAGTTCTCCCCAGCTACGAAATTCCCCATCTGGTGGATGCTTCTGGTGCGTTTCCAGATGATCCCTTGCTGGTTGGTCTGCGCTACCAATTCAACCGTGCCGCCCGTCGGGAACTGTTTGGCGAGATCAGGGCCCAGCTTCAACGCTTTCGCGATACCGGTTTGGCACTAAGCCATGTGGATGGCCACCTGCACAACCATATCCATCCTTACGTATTGCATTGCCTTCTCTTGCTTGCCAAGGAGTTTGGCATTCGTTTCATCCGACTACCCCACGAGGAAATCTCAGTAGATCGCTCCACAGGTGCAAGGCCAGGGCCTGGGGCTATCATTTTGTGGACTATTTTCCAGTTGCTTCGAGCCCACGCCGTAAGACGCTTGTCTGCCCAGCAGATTGGCTACGCTGATCGTGTGTATGGTTTGCTTCATTCAGGTCGGATCACGGAAACTTATCTCACCAAGCTGATTCCCCTCATCGAAGCCGACAGGGTGGAAATCTATGCCCATCCTGCCTGGTGCGGCGACGATCGCCCTCCCCATGGCAAGGAGATCGACGGTTTCCTGGAGCTTCAAGCGCTCACCAGCACGTCGGTGCGTCAGCTCCTGGAGCAGACTGGCTTTGAACGGGTCACCTTCTTCGATCTCTAGGTTCGTCTTTCCAGCTTGTTCCCTACTCTCTTTGGTTCCCTGTCGTTGGTCAGTTCTGCAGTTGCACTGCTGATCACGCTTACATCAATTATCTACTACATTATGGCAGCCATTGCTGCCTTTCAGTTTAACAGGTCACGCACTTTCCCAAGTGATCTGTACCAGCCACCCGTCACGATTGTCAAACCTCTCCATGGGGTAGAGGGACATACCTACAAGGCTCTTGACAGTTTTTGCCGGCAGGATTATCCGGTTTTTCAGATCATTTTTGCGGTTCGCTCTGGGAATGATCCTGCCGTCTCCCTGGCACAGCGGCTGATTCGTCATTACCCTGACCTCGACCTCAGCCTGGTGGTCGACGATCGCGTGTGGGGTGCGAACAACAAGGTCAACAACATGGCCAATGCCCTGCAGTCAGCCAAGTATCCCATTTATGTTCTTGCTGACAGCGATATCTACGTCCAACCTAATTACCTAACTCGCATCCTCCAGCCTCTCCAGGACGACCGGGTTGGATTGGTCACCACCATGTACCGCACCCGTCCTTCCTGCTGGATTGCTGCTTTTGAGGCCCTTGCCACCTCTACGGAATTCTTTCCCTCCGTCTTGCTGGCCCGCCAGCTGGAAGGAATGGCTTTTGCCTTTGGCGCCACAGTAGTGATTCGCCATGAGGTGTTGGAAGCGTTTGGTGGCCTTCCGCTGATTTCGCACTACCTGGCAGATGATTTTAAATTGGGCGATTGCACAGCCAAGGCCGGTTACAGGGTCGTTCTCTCTGACTATGTGGTGGACCATGCGCTTACCACCAACAGCTTCAAGGCGATGGTCTTGCACCAGCTGCGCTGGGCCCGTGGCAATCGTTTCTCAAGGCCCGTCGGAACGTTTGGCCTCCTGTTTACCTACGGCACCGTTTCCAGTTTTCTCCTGGTGGTGCTCTCCCATGGTTCCCCTGTAGCCCTCCTTCTCTTGGTGCTTACCTGGGGGCTCAGGTATTTTCTTGGTTGGATGGTGGGCATTCGCCTGCTCCGTGATCAACCAGCCGCCCGTCTTCTTTGGTTGGCACCCTTCCGAGACCTTCTCAGCTTCTTGGTGTGGCTCACATCCTGGTTTGGTTCCGTTGCGGTGTGGAACAACCGCAAGCTCATCCTTTCGCCAGGGGGCAGGATCACCGAGGTTGCTTCCCCACCTCTTTCCTAGGTTCCAATCCGCCCAAGCCAACACCATCCGGTGGTTCTTCAAGAGCGTTGAATTGCTTCGTCTGCTGTTCTGTTCTTCGTTTCAGGTGCAACTCTGCCATCTTCGAGTTTGATCAGCCTGTCTGCTAGATGAAAGTAGCGATCATCATGGCTGATTACGATTAATGTTTTCCCCTTGGCTTTTAGATCAGGCAGGATTTCTCGATAGAACAGCTCCTTGAACATCGGATCCTGGTCTGCTGCCCACTCGTCAAACAGGTAAATCGGCCGATCCTCCAGGTAGGCAGTCAGCATCGCCAGTCGCTTCCGTTGTCCTTGAGAGAGGCTTAGGGTGGAGAGTCTCCCATCGAGAACGCTCACCTTCCCTGTGAGCCTGAGTTTGCAAAGATAGTGTTCAGCTTGCCCATCAAGACCTTCGTTGGCCATCCCCAGCAATTTGCCGAAGAGGTGAAAGTCCGCATAGATTGCAGCGAAGTGTTGCCTGTACCATTCCCGATTGCTGTCTGTGATTGCAATGCCGTCAAGGCTCACTTCCCCAGATTCTGGAGTGTAAAGGCCGGTGAGAAGCTTTGCCAGTGTTGATTTACCGCTCCCATTGCCGCCCACAAGGAAAAGTACGTCTCCCCTTTTGAGCGACAAGCTGATGGGCCCCAGGGTGAAGTCATTGTCGACGTCTGCTTGTTGGTAGGGGTAAACGATGTTGTTGAGTTCAAGCGAATCCCAGCTGTTGGTCTCCAGTGGGGCCTGGCTGTTGGGTTCGGGATGGTGGGCCAGGGATAGCCCTAGCCCTTGGATTTTACGAAGAGCAATATTGGATTTGCTGATGTAGGGGATATTGTTGACGATGTTGTCTATTGGCAGCATCATGAATGTAAATGTGAGGATATAGCTAGAAATCAGTTGCCTGTCGGTTTTGATTATTTCTGGAAGTGCGAACAGGATGATTCCGGCTGCGATGAAAAAGATAAGCTTGCCCACGCTCGATGATATCGCGAATCTATACAAGCCCTGGATGCTTAGGTTTCTGAAGTCTCTGGCAGTGGTGTCTACCTCTTCGTCCATAAATGCCATCCGTCGGGCTCGGTTCAGCTTGAGCTCCTTGATCCCTTCTGTAGTGCTTCGAAAGTGTGTGAATAGGTGATCCTCCTGATCACGTGCTTGTTTGAGATACCCTTCTCCTGATCGCACAAAGCGAATGCAGGTCACCCCAGCCAGGCTGCAAAGCGCAACGGTTAAGGCAAGTCCAGTCCAGGAAAGCCACGTGATGTAAAGGATGCAACCCACAGCCGTTGCCAGGTCAATGCACAGAAATGGAATGCGTTCAATGGCTCCCGTGATGGCATGAATATCCTGGGTGAGGCTCGCCATCAGTCGTGCGCTCCCCAGTTGCTCGAGTTGGCTTAATTCTGTCTGCAGGATTTGGCGGATGAGCCGAATCCGCATCTTGAACACGGCATCCTGGGAGAGCCGCACCAGCACCATCTGGGACAGCACGCTGGTGATCAGTGCCACTACTACCAGACCTCCAAATCCGGCCAGCAGCCAAGCCCCCCGATCGGCTTCGCCCTGGTTGATGGAACGGCTGATCATCGCAATCAAGGCAGCCGAGCTCACGCCACTCAGCATTCCGGTGAAGATGGCGAACCCCATCTTTCGTCCGGATGTGCGTAAGAGGAATTTGATCAGATCCATTGTGAGGCCCTTGTGGTTTTGACTGGGCATCCCTTCTTGGGGATGATTGTGTTGCAGGCTTTGATTTGGCCCCTGGGTTTATTGATCTTACTCTTTCATCCCGCAGCTTTCAATTCCTTCGTTTCTGGGTGAAGCTTGAGAAGAGCTCCAATAGCCATTCCCGTCATCATGTTCTTGCGCCTGCAACCGTAGCTTGGTGGCCCTTCCCGAACAGACCCGCCGAGCCTTTCGCCCGCTTTGCCCTTGGTTCCGACTTCCCCAGCCAATCCTCACTTAGACCCAATAGGTGATTGTTTCGCTCCCCCTCAAGGAGCCTTTTTCCCCATGCCCTCTCTTCCCTGCTCACGTGTACGCCCAACTCTCAACGCCTATGGTTGAGTTTCTTTCTTGATTCAATCTTTGCATTGACCAACGGCCCTATCTTGTGATCCACAGTACTTACTTATCCTTGTAGATAGAGGCAGCACCATCCTCCCGGCTGATGGATCGTGGTTTCGCAACGGCACGATTGGCCATTGTCGCCACTGGATTCTCCGCGCAGGGAGTTCAGTGTGACCTGGCGCCACTCAACTGCTCTAACTGCCCGAACCGATCCCCTCCGCAGTGGTGTCGCCACCGTCCGTTCCCTACCGTTCATCGATGGTCGATCCAGCCCCCAGCCCTTACCTCGATGCCCAGTCGGTCGAGACCTGGCTGGGGCCCAGGCGGGTGTTCCAGGAACTTTCCCTGCGGCTGCAACTGGGCGAGCACACCGTGATTCTTGGGCCCAATGGGTCCGGCAAGAGTTCCCTGGTGAAATTGATGAGCCGTGAGCTCTACCCGGTGGTCAAACCCGGTTCCCACCTGCGTCTCTTCGGGCGGGAAACGGTGAATCTCTGGCAACTGCGCCGGCGCATCGGCCTGGTTTCCACCGACCTACAGGTCAACTATGGGGGCCGCACCCTGGCCCGTGATGTGGTGCTTTCGGGGTTCTTTGGCTCCGTTGGCATGGGCCGCAGTCAGGAGCCCACTGCCGATCAACGGACCCGGGTCCTTGTTCTGATGGAACAGCTGGGTCTGGCTGATCTGGCTCCCTGCCCCTATGGGCAGCTCTCCGATGGTCAGCGGCGTCGCTTGCTGCTGGCGAGGGCCCTTGTGCATGATCCCGACGTGCTGGTGTTGGACGAACCCACCAACGGCCTTGACCTGGCTGCCAAGCACCAGCTGCTGGCGATCTTGAGGGATCTGGCCCGATCCGGCACCACCCTGCTGCTGGTGACCCACCAGATTGAGGCCATTGTTCCCGAGATCCAGAGGGCCGTGCTGCTGAAGCAGGGGCGGGTTGTGGGGGATGGCCCCAAGGAAGAGCTCCTGCAGGACAGCCCCTTGAGTGATCTGTTCGAGACCCCGCTCCAGGTGCTCTGGGCCCATGGCTACCACCAGGTGATTCCCGCGCCATGAACAAGGTTCAACTCACCACGCTTGCTGGTTGCGGCCTCGCGATTGCCGGTTATCCGCGTTTCACCTATGACGCCCTCGGTGGGGGCGGCATCGGCACGGCTGGACCCCTGGATCCAGAGGGCCGGCAGTCCCTGTGTTTCCAACCCTCGGCGCTGCTGATTCCCGACCTCGAGACCCGCACCACCCGGGTGCTGGGGGTGCCGCTGCCGCCAGGGCTGTGCATCGCCATCGTTCCTGAGCTGTTGGAGGGCTGGTTCTGCCCCGCCAGTGGTGAGGTGGGCCTGCGTTTCCGCGCCCGCTTCCGCTTCAGCATCGGTCGCCTCTACCGGGCCGCCGATCTGCTCGTGGAGACCGAGCTCAGCACCGGATCGGTGAGCAGCCGCCGTCATCAGGTGGCCGGCCGCCCCCTCGATCCCCATGGCGACGCCCTGCTGGTGGGGGTCGCCCTGGTGCCCCCCAGCGGTGATGGTTGGGTCGATCGCTGCCTTGGCCTGCCCGATGAGGCCCTGGCCCTGTTGCGCTGCCGTTTCCGTAACCTGTCCCCCACAAACCCGCCTTGACCCCTTCGATGCGCCCCCTGCCGCTCAAACTCGGACCTGGCAGCGACCTGCGCCGCAGCTTGGAGCAGCTGGCGATCGAACAGGGCGCCTCGGGTTTCGTGCTTGGTGTGGTGGGCAATCTTTCCCGCGCCACCTTCCAGTGCGCCGGCCGCTCCGGGCCCACCGTGCTGGAGGGTGATCTGGAGATCATCACCTTGCAGGGCACGGTGGCGCCCCAGGGGGTGCACCTGCACCTGAGCCTCTCCGATGGTGACTGCCAGGTCTGGGGCGGCCATCTGGAGCCCGGCACGTTGGTGCTCAAGGGCGCCGACCTGCTGGTGGGGTTCCTGCCAACCGCGCTGCCCGCCAACGTGACCCCCCGGGCGGAGGCCCATGGCCCGTCTCAGCATGCGGCGCAACGGCGGGTGGAGGTGGCGGTCTTGTCCGGCTGCCCCTGGTCGAAGCGGGCCCTGCGCATGCTGCGCACCCTCGGCATTCCCCACCAGGTGCAAACGATTGCCACCGACGCCGAGCGCCGCCAGCTTGAACAGCGCAGCGGGCAAAGCACCTTGCCCCAGGTGTTCATCGATGGCCAGCTGATCGGGGGCTACGACGATCTCGCCGAGCTGCAGGGTCGTGGCGGTCTGGATCGGCTGCGGTCGTCGTGAGCCCTTTGCCTTGGGGCCTCAGCGGCAACCGTCAGCCCTAGGTTTCGCCTATGCCGATCATCCGCGCCGAGGGGCTCACCAAGACCTACCGGGTGGCCGACAAGCAGCCCGGTCTGCGTGGCACCCTGCGCCACTTCTTCGCCCGCCGCAGCCGCGAGGTGCCGGCCGTGAAGGACGTGAGCTTTTCGATTGAACCCGGCGAGATCGTGGGCTTCCTCGGCCCCAACGGCGCCGGCAAGACCACCACGCTCAAGATGCTCAGTGGCCTGATTCACCCCACCGCCGGCACGGTGGAGGTCGCGGGCCATGTGCCCTTCCGCCGCCAGGGTGGGTTCCTGCGCAGCATCTCGCTGGTGATGGGCCAGAAGCAGCAGCTGATCTGGGATCTACCGCCCCTGGATTCCCTGCGGGTCAATGCCGCCGTCTATGGTCTCGACGACGCCGAAGCCAAGCGCCGCATCGCCGAACTGGCGGAGATGCTTGAACTGGGGGATGAACTCACCCGGCCGGTGCGCAAGCTTTCGCTGGGGGAGCGCATGAAGGCAGAGCTGCTGGCGGCCCTGCTGCACCGCCCCGCCGTGCTGTTCCTGGATGAACCCACCCTCGGTCTCGATGTCAATGCCCAGGCGAGGGTGCGCGATTTCCTCGCCGACATCAACCGCCGCACCGGCACCACCGTGCTGCTCACCAGCCATTACATGGGGGACATCACCGCCCTCTGCCCCCGGGTGCTGCTGATCCACCAGGGCCATCTGTTCCACGATGGCCCCCTCGACGATCTCACCGAACGCCTCACCCCCTGCCGCGAGGTGCGGCTGGAGCTGAAGGATCTCCCGTCAGCGGAGGCCTTTGCCGGTTATGGCGCGGTGGAATCCTGCCAGGGCCACCAGGTGCGCTTGCTGATTCCCAGGGATCGTCTTACCGCTGCGGTGGCGCGCCTGCTGGCGAACTTTGCCGTGGTGGATCTGGAGGTGAGCGAGCCGCCGGTGGAGGAGCTGATCGGCCGCCTGTTTCGCCAGGGGGTGGTGGCTTGAGACGGGCGCCGCTCGTTCATGGTCTGCGGGTGGCCCGGGCGCTGTTCACCAGCCAGTACGCCCTGATGCTCGAATACCGCGCCGAGATCGCCCTCTGGGCCCTCTCCGGCGTCCTGCCCCTGATCATGCTCGGCGTTTGGAGTGGCTCCGGTGCCGGCGCCGACGCGGGCCTCAGCCCCCTGCAGCTGAGCCGCTACTTTCTGGCCGCCTTCGTGGTGCGCCAGTTCACGATCATCTGGGTGATCCATGCCTTTGAGGAGGACAACCTCCAGGGCCGTCTTTCCCCCTATCTGCTCCAACCGTTGCCGCCCCTGTGGCGCTATCTGGCCGCCCACCTGGCCGAGCAGGCCACCCGGCTGCCCTTCGTGGTGGTGATCCTGGCGTTCGTGGCGCTGGTGCTGCCGGGAACCCTCTGGTGGCCCTCCCCTTCCTCGTTTCTATTGGCGGTGCTGGCCACCCACCTGGTGTTTTTGCTGCGCTTTTTGATCCAGAGCCTGATCACCATGCTCTGTTTCTGGAGCGAGCGGGCCGCCGCCCTGGAGCGCCTGCAGATGATCCCCTACCTGTTCCTCTCCGGCCTGGTGGCGCCCCTGGAAACCTTCCCCGAGGGCATGCGTGCCTTCGCCTTTGCCACCCCCTTCCCCTGGATGATCTGGTTTCCCGCCCGCCTGTTGAGCGGGGGGGAGGTGGACCTGGCCGCCGGATTCGGGGCCCTGGCCGCCTGGATTGTCCTGTTGCTGCCCCTCACCCTGCTGCTCTGGAAGGCCGGCATCCGCCGTTATTCGGCGATGGGGGCCTGATGGCGATCACCCTTTCGACGTTTCGGCGCTATCGGCGCACCTTGGCCCGCTTCTGGGCAACGTCCCTGACGGCGGAGCTGGAGTACCAGGCCAATTTTTTGATTGAGTTGCTGTCGGTGGGCGGCAACCTGGCGGGCAGTGTGTTCCTGCTGTCGTTGTTCTTCGGCCACGGCCGCAGCCTTGGCGGTTGGAGCTGGGAGCAGGCCCTGGTGGTGCTGGGGGTCTACACCCTGCTGGATGGCCTCACCAGCACGGTGCTGCAGCCCAACTTGAGCACGATCGTCACCCACGTGCGCACGGGCACCCTGGATTTCGTGTTGCTCAAGCCGATCGACAGCCAGTTCTGGCTCTCGGCCCGCACCTTCTCCCCGTGGGGGTTGCCCGGGGTGGCCATGGGTCTGGCTTTGATGGTGGTGGCCGCCGTCCGCGCCGGGGCCACGCCGGGGCCCCTGGCCCTGCTGCAGGTGGCCGTGCTGCTGATCGCCAGCGCCCTGATCCTGTATTCCCTCTGGTTCGTGCTGGCGGCCACCAGCATCTGGTTCGTGAAGGTCTGGAATGCCACCGAGGTGCTGCGCTCGGCCCTGGTGGCGGGCCGCTACCCGGTGGCGGCCTACCCCGCCGGCCTGCGCACCTTCTTCACCCTGGTGCTGCCGGTGGCTTTCCTCACCACCGTGCCCGCCGAAGCGATCCTCGGCACGGGCAGCAGCCGCTGGCTGCTGGCTTCGGTGGCGGTGGCCCTGGTTTCCCTGGCCTTCAGCCGCTGGTTCTGGGGCTTCGCCCTGCGCTTCTACACCTCGGCGTCGAGCTGAGGACGCCGATGGCTCCCGGTGGGTTGTCGTTGGATCAGGCATGAATACCCATTGCCCTCCTCCGCGGGCCGAACCATGGTGACTGCATCGGGATTCGGAGGCACCGCATGGACGACACTCCCCCTAACCAGGCATCAGGAGCGCGCTGACGTTTCGAACCCTGCTCCAACAGTCTCATCGACATCGTTGGTTTCCAGGTTGACCGTCTCCGGCAGATCCCTTCCCCCGAACGGCTGCCAAGACACCCACCACCCCATGCGCCGCTCCAGGTGCCCCGGGGTTATCGAAACCAAGCATTGAACGTCATGGCCCCAGGGGCCGCCGCCAGACGCTCCGCCCCCCTACTTCATGGATTGCGATCCTTTGACGATCGCTTTGCTCACCCAACACCAGGGCTCCCCCCGAGCCAACCAGAGGCAAAGCCCGATGAGACGATCACCGGGCTTTGTTGTGGGCACCTCAGGCCAGGCCCCGCCCCAGCAGCACATCGCGGGCGCCGTTGATCGCCGTCATCGCCGTGTGGGCGCCACCCCGGTCCGGGTGATGCTCCCCCGCCGCCAGCTTCCAGGCCCGGGTCACCTGCTCGGCGCTTAGCCGTCCCGCCAGGGCCAGCCCCAGCCGTTGCCGCGCCTCGATCGCGTCCAGATCGGGGCACTTGCCGAGGGGGGTGCGGTCACTGGCCGGCAGACCCGAGCCCTTGCGCTTGCGGCCCTTGCCACCGTTTGCCTTGCCACTGGCGGCCTTGCCCTTGCCCGATGCCGAGCCGCCGAAGCCCCGGGAGTTGTCCGGGGCGGCTTGCCGATAGGCAGGTTTTGCTTTTAGCCGGATCAGGGTCGATCCCATGGCTCAGTCCTTCGTTACAACCAGCATCTCCCATCGCCCTTCCCTAGATCGAGTTGAAGCGCATCGGCATCACCGTGCCCATCCAGTCGATCGAGGTGGTGTGCAGGTTGTAGTAGGCCGCCTCCACCTGCAATTTGCCCTCGCGCATCCGGTCGGTGAGCAGCACGCTGGAATCCACCAGGTTGCGGGCGGAGTTGAGGGTGTGGTGGCGGCAGGCTTTCTCCAGGTCATCGCCAGCCCCCAGGCCATTGAGCTCCATGCGCAGCTGCCCCACCACCTGGGCCAGGTTGGGGGTGAGGTTGAGAAGGGGATTCAGGGCCGCCTGGACTGCGCCGCAGCGGTCGTGGCCCAGCACCACGATCACGGGGACCCCCAGGTGACCCACGGCGAATTCCAGCGAGGCGATCGCCGCGGTGAAGGACATGGTGCCGGCGTTGCGCACCACGAATAGATCGCCAAAGCCCGTGTCGAAGAGGAGTTCCACCGGCACCCGGGAATCGGCGCAGCCCAGCACGGCCGCCATGGGATGCTGCGCCTCCTCCAGCTCCAGCATCCGGCGCCGATCACTGTGGGGGTGGATGGAGTGGCCGTCGATGAAGCGCTGGTGGCCGTCGCGCAGGTGGTCCAGCACCTGCTCCGGCGTCGTCTGCATCGGGGTGCTCGTCACAGCTGTCGTCGTCACACGGGGCTGACCGGTTTGGGCGATTGTTGCCCTGAGGTTCCCCCCGGCGCCGGCCTGTGCTGACCTTCCCACAGAGTCGGGGTCCTGAACAGCAGCCGCAGCGATGAAGCAGTCCCTTGCCGCCCTGCCCCGTGAGGTGTGGCTGATGGGTTGGATCAGCCTGGTCAACGACAGCGCCAGTGAACTGGTCTATCCGCTGCTGCCCCTCTACCTCACCTCGGTGTTGATGGCCGGCCCCCGGGCCCTGGGGCTGATCGAGGGGGTGGCCGAGGCCACCGCCAGCCTGCTGAAGTTGGTGTCGGGGGTGCTGGTGGATCGCACCCAGCGCACCCGCCCCTGGATTGTGGGGGGCTATGGCCTGGCGGGGTTGGCCCGACCCCTGATCGCCATCGTGAGCTCCTGGCCCGGTCTGCTGCTGTTGCGGTTCGCCGATCGGGTGGGCAAGGGCCTGCGCTCCTCCCCCCGCGATGCCCTGCTGGCGGCCTGCACCGGCCCCGAGCAGCGGGGTCTGGCCTTCGGGGTCCACCGCGCCATGGACAACGCCGGCGCGGTGATCGGTCCACTGCTGGCGGCCCTGCTGCTGGCTGGGGGCGTGCCCCTGCGCCAGATCCTGCTGGGTTCCCTCCTGCCGGGCCTCGTTTGCCTGGCGCTGGCCCTGAGCCTGAAGGAGCGGCCCAGGGAACGGGGGCCCCTGGCGGTGCCGGCGCCCAGATCGGGGGCCCTTGAGGGGCGGCTTGGGGTGCTGCCGCCGGCCCTGCGCCAGTTCCTGGGGGTGGTGGCCCTGTTCACCCTTGGCAACTCTTCGAACCTGTTCCTGCTGCTGCGGGCCCGGGAGCTGGGGGTGCCCGCCGCCCAGGTGCCCCTGCTGTGGGCGGGGGTGTCGGCGGTGGCCATGCTGTTCTCGGCGCCCCTGGCGGGCTGGTCGGACCGGGTGGGCCGCTGGCAGCTCCTGGCGGGCGGCTACGGCGCCTACGGGCTCTTCTATCTGCTGTTGGGCGCTCTGCAGCGGGGTGGGGGCGGACTGTTCCTGCTGTTCGCCTTCTATGGCCTGTTCATGGCCGCCACCGAGGGGGTGGAAAAGGCCCTGGTGGCCGATCTGGCGCCAGCCGGACTGCGGGGTCGGGCCTTTGGCTGGTTCAACATGACCACCGGCGTGGTGCTGCTGCCCGCTTCGGCGGGTTTTGGCTGGCTCTACCAGGCGGTGGGCCCCCAGGCGGCCTTCACCTTTGCCGCCTCCTGTTCCCTGGCGGCGGCGCTGCTGATGCTGGTGCTGCGGCCTGGCGCCGTTCCATCCTGAAGCGCAGGCGCGAGGGAGTCAGGGGTGGAGTACGGCCGACGTCTGCGCCAGCTGCTGGCCTATTTCTTCGTATTCATGCTCAGCGCCGAGCTGCCGGGGCGGGTGTTTGACCTGGCCCAGCACCTGATCTGGCGCGGACCGGGCTTCGCCGCCGCCAGCCTTGAGCACGCCGTCCAGCTGGTTGCCATGGCCGCCGCCCTGGTCTGCGCCCTCTACCTGGCCCAGCCCCGGTTGGGGGAGCATCGGTTGGTGGCCTCCTTCCCCCCCACCGAGCCGGTGTCCCTGGCCCTGCATGGGCTCGGCCTTCTCTCGGGCCTGCTCACGGTGCTGCTGCGGCGCTGAAGCCGGCGGCATAGGCCGGATCCTGGGTGCCGAACAGGCGATCGAGGTGGGTGAAGTAGAGCCCGAAATGCACCGTGTGGCGCCGATGGTGGAGGGCATGGTGGCTGGGGCCGATCAGCCAGCGTCCCAGCCAGTGGTGGGGGAAGGTTGCCGGCAGACGCTCCAGGTCAAGGTGGTTGACCACCGCCCACACGGTCATGGTGGTGAGCACGGCGATCAGGGTGATCGGGTGCAGGGGGATCAGGAACACGATCCCCACCAGGAAAAGGGCCTGCACCACCGCCTCCGCCGGGTCGAAGGCGAAGGAGGTCCAGGGGTTGGGGCGCAGGGAGCGGTGGTGCCCCCGGTGCATCCAGGGGTAGAGGGCCGGCAGGTGCGCGAGACGATGGGTAATGTAGAAGTAGCCGTCCTGTACCAGCAGCACCAGGACATAGCTGAGCAACCCATAGGCCAGGGCGGGCAGGGGTGCCGTCACCTCCAGGTAGAGCCGGGTCAGTCCATGGCTGTGGGCCAGGAGGATGGCGACCGTCGCCAGGGCGAAGACCCCGGCCGAAAGCACGGACAGCCGGATGTCCCGATGGATGGAGGCGAGCGAAGGCTCAGGCCGGACGCCGCTGCGATGCCAGGGGTCCCCGCCCGATCGGCGGTAGAGCAGCAGGTAGGAGCCCCCCGCCACCAGCAGATAGCGGAGCACGATCAGGACGAAGACGACCAGACCATCGATCAGCAAGTGGCGCCCCTCCATCGCCCCTCCGCCATCGCCCGGAGCACTTCGGGCGGCTGTCACCTTCAAGCTAGGTGCGTTGCGCCGCGTTGACGGTCAAGCCCTTGCCACTGCGGCCCGCATCGGTTTGGCGTGGGCATCCCAATCAGCTGTAGCCAAATCGACGCACATACCAGCCCTTCACCAGCTGGGTCAGGCAGCAGTAGCCGACCAGGATGGCCGCCAGCCAGGCGAAGTAGGTCAGGGGAAGGGGCACCATCCCCAGGGCCGAACCGATCGCCGTATAGGGGATCGCGATTGCGGTGGCCATCACCACCAGGGTGACCATGGCCATCACGGGTGCAGGATTGCTTTGGAGGAAGGGAACATGGGCGGTGCGGATGATGTACACGATCAGCGTCTGGGTCATCAGGCTTTCGACGAACCAGCCCGTCTGGAACAGGGCCTGACTCTCCACTGAATTGGCTGAAAAGACGAACCACATCAGGGCAAACGTGGCGTAATCAAAGAGGGAGCTGACCGGGCCGATATAGAACATGAAATTTCGGATATCAGCGATCCGCCATTTGCGCGGGATTTTCAGGTAGTCAGGATCAACGCGGTCAAAGGGAATGCCGGTTTGGGAGAAGTCGTAGAGCAGATTGTTCAGCAGAATCTGCACCGGCAACATGGGCAGAAACGGAAGCACAAGGCTGGCTCCAAGCATGCTGAACATGTTGCCGAAGGCCGAGCTTGTGCCCATCTTGATGTACTTGGCAATGTTGCCGAAGGTGCGCCGTCCTTCCGTCACGCCCGCATTCAAGACCAGCAAACTCTTTTCCAGTAATACGATGTCCGCGGATTCCTTGGCGATGTCCACCGCCGTGTCCACCGAGATACCGATGTCGGCTTCCCGCAGCGCGGCGGCGTCGTTGATGCCATCACCCATGAAGCCAACCACATGGCCGCAGCTGCGGAGCGTCTTGATGATCCGGGATTTCTGGAGTGGCGAGAGTTTGGCGAAAATTGTCGTTGACTCCGCCTTGGCAGCCAGTTGGGCGTCGTCCATGGCCTCGATCTCCTGCCCCAGCAGAATCCCCTCCACGGCCAGGTCCACGTCCTTGCAGGTTTTGCGGGCGATCACCGGATTGTCTCCAGTGAGTACTTTCACGGTCACCCCACCACGGTTGAGATCGCGAAGGGCCTGGGCAGCCGAATCCTTGGGGGGATCGAGAAAGGCCACCAGCCCCAGGAAGGTGAGCGCCGACTCGTCGGCAAGGGAATAGGGCTTGTGTTGAATCGGAACTTCCTTGTAGGCCACGGCGATGACGCGCAGCCCCTCATTGTTCAGATCCTCACCCAGCCTTAGCACCTGCTGCCGGTTGGCGTCGTTGATGGAGCTGATGGCTTCCCCCTCTTTCAACGTGCTGCAGACCATCAAGATCTCCTCCACGGCGCCTTTGCAGATCAGTTCATGGTGGTGGTTCTCCTCTTCCACGACCACCGACATCCGTCGCCGTTGGAAGTCAAAGGGAATCTCATCGATCTTGGCGAAGTTTTTCTCTACCTTGAGGCCCCGATGGAGATCAACGTGCTCAAGCACCGCCACATCCAGCAGGCTCTTCAGACCCGTCTGATGGAAGCTGTTGAGATAGGCATGCTCCAGCACCTCCTCCGATTCCCTGCCACGGAAATCGAGGTAGCGTTCGAGCACGATGCGGTCCTGGGTGAGGGTGCCGGTCTTATCGGTGCACAGGATGTTCATCGCACCGAGGTTCTGGATCGAGTCGATGTTCTTGACGATCACTTTCTCCTTCGCCATGGCGATGGCACCGCGGGAGAGGTTCGCGGTCACGATCATCGGCAGCATCTCCGGCGTGAGCCCAACGGCCACCGAAAGCGCGAAGAAGAAGGCTTCTCCCCAATTGCCCTTGCTGATGCCGTTGATCAGGAACACAGCCGGAGCCATCACCACCATGAAGCGCACCAGCAGGAGGCTCACCTCGCTGATGCCCCGATCGAAGCTGGTGCGGCTGCGCACCCCGGTCAGGGTCTGGGCGAGTGTGCCCAGGTAGGTGCGCACTCCCGTCTCCACCACCACCGCTGTGGCGGTGCCACTGATCACGTTGGTGCCGAGGAAGCAGAGGTTCTCCAGCTCCAGTGGCTCCTGGATGGCGATCTGACGGGGTGGCAGCAGGCTGTGCTTCTCCACCGGCATGGACTCTCCGGTGAGGGCGGCCTGGCTGACGAACAGGTCCTTGGAGCTCAGCACCCGCACGTCGGCGGGGATCATGTCGCCGGCGGCAAGCACCACCACATCACCCGGCACCAGCCGGTCGATCGGCTCTTCCCGCTGCCCGGGTGCATCGGCGCTCAGGTGCAGGCCGAGATCGGCTGCGAGGCCGGCACTGATGTCCTTACGGGCATCGTGCCGCTTGACCGTTGCGGTGGTGTGGACCAGCAGGCGCAACGATTGGGCCTCCACCAGGGAGCGGTATTCCTGCGAAAAGCGCAGAAACACACTGAACAGAATCATGGCGGTGATGATCACGGCCGCCTTGATGTCCCCCGTCAACAGGGAGAGAGCCGCCAGGGACGCCAACAGGAACACCAGTGGATTCCTGAAGGTCTTGAGCAGCTGCATCACCCAGGAGACGGGCTTCTCATGGGCGATCTGGTTGGGCCCCACCTTGGCCAGGCGGAGTTCCGCCTGCAGGTCGCTCAGTCCTTCGGGGCTGGTGTTCAAGCGGGCGAGCAGTTCATCGCTGCTCCCCCTGGCGGCGCGAAGCAACTGCTCGGCGGCCGATTCGATCAGGAGTCCCTGCTGGGGCATGGACGGTGGAGCCGCTGCAGCGCGGCTGCCAGCGAAGGGCCAGCGCAGACGAAGCACCATGGTCAGCCGGCCCTGGGGTTGGGTGCGGTGGATGGTTCCGCCTGTGCCAGAACGCTACCGACTGCGCCTGCCGCGAGCAGCATGGGGGAGCGCGGGGTCGTGACAGCCATGGAAACAGGCAGGGGCTACGGGAAGGATCCCGCCGATCGATTCCCTTCCCACTCCCTGGCTGCAATCAAGGTTCTGTCCGCCCTGGCCAGCCGGCCCGATCAGGGGCGAGCCGGCTTCCGGTGCGACGGGCACCGTTGAGATGGGCGCCCCAACGCCGCCCCCCATGCCCCTTGACCCCTCGGTCAACCCACGCATCCAGAGAAGCAAAACGGCCACCGGTTGGCGCCGCTGGGTCCCTGGTCTGTCGGCCATCAGCCAGTACAGGCTCGGCTGGCTTCGCCATGACATCGCCGCTGGTCTGGCGTTGACGGCGGTGCTGCTGCCGGTTGGCATTGCCTATGCGGTTGCGTCCGGAGTGCCGCCCCTCTGCGGTCTGTACGCCACCATCTTTGGCCTGCTCGGCTATGGCCTCTTCGGCCCCAGCCGGATCCTGGTTCTGGGGCCGGATTCTTCGCTTGTCACCCTCATCCTTGGCGTCGTGCTGCCGTTGTCTGCGGGGGATTCCCAGCGCGCCATGGCCTTGGCCGCGATGTTGGCCCTCGTCTCCGGCGGCCTGTGCCTTCTGGCGGGCAACGCTCGCCTGGGTTTCATCACCGAATTGCTCTCCAAGCCGATCCGCTACGGCTACATGAATGGCATCGCCCTGACCGTGCTGGTCAGCCAGCTGCCGGCCCTGTTCGGTTTCAAGGTCAGGGGCGACGGGCTGCTGATCGAGGCCCGCGAGTTCGTGGCGGCGGTGCTGGCTGGCAGCACCAATGGGGTTTCCGTTGCCCTTGGGGCCGGCACCTTGCTGATGATCGCTCTCCTGAGGCGCAGCAGGCGCGTTCCGGGGGTTCTGCTGGCCGTCGTTACTGCGACCGTCAGCGTCTCCCTGCTGAATCTTGCCACCCGATTTGGTGTGACCGTGCTCGGGCCACTCCCCAGGGGGCTGCCTGGTTTGTCCTTTCCCTCCATCCGTTCGGGCGACATCGTGCCGTTGCTGGTCGGAGGCTTGGCCATTGCCCTTGTGTCCTTCACTGACACGAGCGTGCTTTCCAGAACCTACGCCGCGCGGACAGGGGAAAGGATCGATGCCAACCAGGAGATGGTCGGATTGGGCGCCGCGAACCTGGTCGCAGGTTTGTTTCAGGGCCTGCCGATCAGCGCCAGCTCATCCCGCACTCCCGTGGCCGAGGCGGCCGGCGCCAGGACCCAGCTGGCCGGCGTGGTGGGAGCGCTCTCTGTCGCCACGTTGCTCCTGGCGGCGCCGAACCTTCTCAGCAACCTGCCCACTCCGGCGTTGGCAGGGGTGGTGATTGCCTCAGCGATCGGCCTGATCGAGGTGGCGGACCTGCGCCGCATCTACCGCATGCAGCGCTGGGAGTTCTGGTTATCGATGCTCTCTATGGCCGGGGTCGCCATTTTGGGCGCCATTCCGGGGGTAGGGCTGGCGATTGCCATCGCGGTGATCGAGTTTCTTTGGGATGGGTGGCGCCCCTACTCCGCGGTTCTGGGACGGGTCGATGGTGTCAAGGGTTATCACGACATCAGCCGTTTTCCGGAGTCACGCCAGATTCCGGGTCTGGTTCTGTTTCGGTGGGATGCCCCCCTGTTTTTCGCCAATGCCGAGTTGTTCCTGGACCGGGTGATGACGGCTGTGGAGGCCTCACCCAATCCGGTGAACTGGCTCGTGGTGGGGGCAGAACCCGTGACCAGCATCGATGTCACCTCCGCAGACACCCTCGATGAGTTGGATCACCTCTTGGCCAAGGCCGGGATCATGCTTTGTTTTGCCGAGATGAAGGATCCGGTCAAGGACAAACTCAAACGCTTTGGCTTGTTCTCGCAATTCGGAGAAGATCGGTTTTTTGCCACGGTGGGAGAGGCCGTCAGCTGTTATCTCACATCACACTCTGTGGATTGGGTGGACTGGGAGGATCAGGCTCAACCCATCGCTGGCCTTTCCGCCCAACCGAATGGTTGATGGAGCTCTGCCCAACGCCAAGGGCGGAAATTGTTGAATCGGTCACAATTGAAAAGATTGTGTATTCAATTGCGTTGTTGACTTTTCGAGGTGCCTTCCTTTGGCGATGGCTCCCTCAGCTGGAGCCCCACCGGCAGTTGGAGCGAAGGTCGGTGACAAAGGTGACCATGGAGGCAGCCGTTGGCAGCAGGGGCTGACGCGGACCTGTGCTTCCGCCTTTCCCAGCTACTGACCTGCAGTCGAGCAAACTCATGCCCATGGATAGGAATGCCGATCTCAACCAACGGGTGGTGCTCGACACCAGCGCCCTTGCCTGGAGCCCATCACCGATGGCTGGCGTGGAGCGGCGTCTGCTCGATCGCCAAGGGGGCGAGGTGGCCCGTGCCACCTCGATCGTGCGCTACCTACCCGGTAGCCGTTTCGAACGCCACATCCATGGCGGCGGGGAGGAGATCCTCGTGCTTGAAGGCACCTTCTCCGACGAGCTAGGTGACTACCCGGCCGGCACCTACCTGCGCAATCCCGCCGGCTCGGCCCATGCCCCCTCCAGCGAGAGCGGCTGCACGTTGCTGGTCAAGTTGCAGCAGATGCACCCGGCGGATCAAGGGCGCGTGATGATCGACAGCCGGCAAGGTCCTTGGCATCCCGCCCCCGTGGCGGGATTGGAGCTGCTGCCCTTGCACCACTGGGGCAGCGAGAACGTGGACCTGCGACGTTTGGCACCCGGCACGGTGGTGCCGCACCACAGCCATCCCGGTGGGGAGGAAATCCTGGTGCTTGAGGGGGTGTTTCAGGACGATCACGGCACCTATCCGGCTGGCAGCTGGCTACGCCAGCCCCCGGGCAGTGCCCATCGGCCCACCAGCCAGCAGGGCTGCACCATCTGGGTGAAAAGCGGCCATCTCCCGCTCCCGCTGGGCCCGGATGCGCCACCGCCATGGGCCATGGCCCTGTCACCCTGTGGGAACTCCTGATTGGTTGATCTGGCAGCGATGGCAGCAACTGAGCTTTTGCCGCCTTGGCGAGTGCTGTTGAAGGGTGCCCGGCAGCGGGAGGGCCGTTCGCCCCATGCCCGCTGGCTGCAACTGGCCACGATCGCGGCCGACGGGACGCCACGGGTGCGAACGCTGGTGTTCCGTGGTTGGGCTGGAGCTGCCGCATTGGATCTGCTTACGGATGGCCGCAGCGCCAAAGCCACCGAGCTGCGGCAGCAACCTGCTGTGGAGTTGTGTTGGTTGCTGCCCCGGGCACGCTGCCAATTCCGCCTTAGGGGCGAGGTGATGGTCCTTGCCGCAGACATGGAGGAGCATCAGCGCCAGAGGTTCTGGCAGGAACTTCCTCCCTCCGCCCGGGCCCTGTGGGGTTGGCCAGAGCCAGGCGCACCGTTGGAGCCCGATGCGGTCTTTCCCGCAGAGATCGGCAAGGAGGTGCCCATGCCCCGCCACTTCCAGCTGCTGCGCATTGCCCTCCAGCAAGTGGAGCTGTTGCAGCTCACCGATCACCCCCATCGACGAAGCCGTTGGCGCTTGGAAGCGGGCTGGGCGGTGGAACCGCTCAATCCCTGACGTCCTGATGTCCCATCACGCCGAGCGCGCCACCAAGATCTGCCCGGTTTGTGGTCTGCCGTTTCAATGGCGCAAGAAATGGAAGAACTGCTGGGACGAGGTGCGCTACTGCTCAGAGCGCTGCCGGCGACGGCGTCCTGATCCTCAGCCTGAGGGATCTGTTCCCGATTAAGCCTTGGTCCTGAAGCCTGTTGCACGGTTCTGGTGCCGTCTTCCGACGTCGAGCGCTGTGGCGGGGTGCAACCGCAGCGGTTGAATTCGCCAGGGATTCCTTCCGGTTGCCTACGGTGGACCCCCACGGGCTGCGTGCCCGCTGACCCGGCGATCGCCGAACCATGCCCACCCAGCAAGCGGTCCAGGCCTACTACGGCAAGGAGCTCAGCGGTACCACCGACCTCAAGACCAGCGCCTGCTGCGATGCCGACGCGGTGCCTGGCTGGCTGAAGCCTCTTCTGGCGAACGTCCACCCCGAGGTGAGCGGTCGCTACTACGGCTGCGGTCTGGTCTGCCCCCCCTTGCTCGAGGGCTGCCGCGTGCTGGATCTGGGCAGTGGTGCCGGGCGGGACGCCTATCTGCTCGCCCAACTCGTTGGACCAGAGGGAGCGGTGGTGGGGGTCGACATGACCGCCGAGCAATTGGCGGTGGCCCGCGCTCACCAGGATTTCCATGCGGAGCGGTTCGGGTATGTCAATGTGTCGTTTCTCGAGGGCACGATCGAGCGGCTGGAGCAGCTGCCCCTGGAGCCCGGCAGCTTCGATGTGGTGGTGAGCAACTGCGTGCTCAACCTCTCCACAGACAAAGGTGCCGTCCTGCGGGGCGTCAAGCGGCTGCTCAAGCCCGGTGGTGAGATGTACTTCGCCGACGTCTACGCCGATCGGCGCCTTCCCGAGGCAGTCCGTCGCCATCCGGTTCTCTACGGCGAGTGCCTGGGGGGTGCCCTCTACCGCGGAGATTTTCTGCGGTTGGCCAGGGCCGCAGGATTCCCCGATCCACGGCTGGTAGCGGAGAAGGAAATCCAGATCACCGATGCCGCCCTCGCTCCCCTCGTGGGGGAGGCCCGTTTCCACTCCGCCACCTACCGGCTGTTCCACCTCGATGGGTTGGAGGACGCCTGCGAGGACCATGGCCAGGCCGTGATCTATCGGGGCACCATCGGGGCCCATCCGCACCGCTATGCGCTCGATGGTCACCACGCCCTGGAAACGGGTCGCGTGTTCCCGGTCTGTGGCAACAGCTTCCGCATGCTTCAGGACACCCGGCTGGCACCCCACTTCACGTTCATCGGTGACTTCAGCCGCCACTTCGGCCCCTTCCCTAGCTGCGGTACTCCGACCAGTGCCAGCGCCAGCCATGGCCCTGCGGAAGGTGTGCCCCAAGCGGTGACCAGCACCGAGAGTGCTGGGGGCTGTTGTTGAGTTGCTTCAGGAACGGGCCGATGGAGGGGAACTCTGACCAACTCCTTCCACCTGGAGGATTCCTATCCCATTGTCGCCACTGAGAGGAGCATGTCCTATTTGTGACCTTGATCTACGGCGTTGGGTGGGAACGTTGTCCCTTTGTTCTTGTTTTCCGAGGCTCGGTCAAGACCTGGGTTTCTGAGCTGTCAGAGCCGAACCATTCATATCAATGGCTCTGCTCGGATTTCAAACGTCTTCTTCATCCCAGTGCCTTGCTTCCGGCTTAACCACAGTCGCTGACTGGCAAACCTCAGGTCTTCTTTGTGGTATTGCTATTTGCCGTACCATCGGATCGGGCGTTCCAGGAAGTCATGGCCATCACCGATCGCCTGGATCTCAATCTTTCCAGCAGCGACAAGCAGTTCCTCCAGCAGGCGGCCGCAATCGAAGGCATCTCGGTCGCCGCTTTCGTGCGTTCTGCCGCCAAGCAACGGGCAGCTGAGGCCATCCAGCTCGATCGGGTCGTCTCCCTCTGACGTGACTACGAAACCTTCCACGCTGCCCTGGCTGAGCTTTTCCGCCCCAACGGGGCCTTGTCCGAGGCCCTGAATGCCCGGTGTCAACTACACAGGCGGCCGCCTTTCTAATCGTCGCCGGACACGCCGATCAATCGGGCGAGATCCCCTCGTGAACTTCATGCTCGGGCCATCGGCTCGGCCCTGGATCAGGCCATCGAGCAGCAGGCCAACGGAGCGCCGGTAGGTTCGGAGAAAAGCTCGGAGATCGGTTCGGAGATCGCCGCTGCTGGGGCCAACACAGCAGAGCGGATCCCCGTTCTCCTGGCCTCTGAGACACGCCTCTGCGCCGGCCTGCTGTCCCAGAGGCTGGACCTCGGCTCCCGTGCCGTGGAGAAGCAACTGGCCGCCCTCTAGGTGGCGGGACGCCTGCGCCGCGTGGGATCAGATCGGGCCGGCCGCTTGCGCACCTCCACGAGGGGCCGCTGCCGCCAGAAAAGTCGGAGAGATTGTCGCGGATGGCCAGGGCGCCGAGTTGTTCGGCAAGCAGGTCTTGCTGTGAGCACTTTCAGAGACTCGCTCATCCAGGGAACCCCTGCCGCCACTGAGCCGGCGCCTATCCCCTCAAGACCCGTGGTGACCGGGTTCGCCCTGGCAGGCAATCAGCAGGCTTGGACTCAGCAGCTCAAAACGAGACAGCAGACGCAAAAAGAAAAAGGGTTGCCCAGGCAAGCAAAACCGTACAGTCTTGGAGGACATCTCCACAGACAATGATGACAGGCTCAGAATTCCTTGCTGGGAAGTCTGCCGAGATCCTGAAGACCCTGAGCGATGGCGAATGCCTGGTCGAACTGGACCTCTCCGGAACCATCCGATGGGCGAACGACCATTTCGTATCTCTTACGGGATTCAGCCTGGAGGAGCTTAAGAGCATTGATTGCTGGGAACTCCTCGATTCAGGGCACATGGGCCCTGAGGGTCGGGAAACATTTTGGCAAACGCTACGTGATGGCAGTTGTGCAACAGAATCGTTCCGATGCAGCAACAAGAATCAGGAAGAGAAATGGCTGAAAATTCTGTTCATACCAGTCACAGATGCTGCCTCGCAGCAAACCGTATGCCTTGGCATTGCAACTGATAGCACAGCCAGGAAGCAGGCTTACATAGCCATGGCTGGCATGAACACAGCACTGGAGCGCTCAACGGCGGTGATCGAATTTGATCCCACAGGCACAATCCTACGCTGCAATGACATATTTCTCGACCTGATGGGATATCAACTCGATGATCTCATAGGCAGACATCATAGAATATTTGCCAAGCCAGACTACTCTGCATCACAGGATTATCTTGACTTCTGGACTTCGCTTGCAGCCGGCGATGTGGTTCCAGGCCAATTCGAAAGACTGCGTCAGGATGGCAGCTCAGTCTGGCTGGAAGCAAGTTACAACCCCATATTTGACCTGCAGGGCAATGTGATCAGGGTTGTGAAGTTTGCAACCGACATCACCGAGAAAGTCCGCGCCAACGAGGAGATCGAAATCAAAGCCAAGGCCTTGGCCGTCGCCTTGGAGCAAGCGCAGGAATCAGAACAAATCCGCGATGAGATGGATCGGACCCTGCAGGAAATGTCGACGCCAGTAACCCAAATTTGGGATGGAATCCTGCTTTTACCGCTCGTGGGAGTTGTGGATTCAACCCGAACAGACGACGTGATGCGCAAAACGCTCAACCGGATCACCGAGCATGAGTCAAAGATCTTTATTCTCGACATCAGCGGCGTACCCATGGTTGACACCGCTGTAGCCAATCAACTGGTGAAAATCACCAAAGCGACCCGCTTCATGGGCTGTGAGACCATTGTTTCAGGCCTCTCTGCATCCATTGCGCACACCATGGTGGATCTCGGCGTGGATGTGGGTGAAGTACGCACAACAGCAACCTTGCGCGATGCATTTCGCATCGCGCTTCAACAGGTAGCTGCCTTCAATGGCAATGGCATCATCAAACGAGAGACTGAACCGCAGGGTGACATCTTCAAATTGTGAGTGGTATGGATCAGAATGCTCAACCGCTTTCGATCGCACAAGTTAAGGACCTACTGATTGTTACGTTGCCCCCGGCTCTTTCAGAGCAGATCATGGTCGACGCACGGGAGCAGGTGGGGGCATGGCTAGTCCGAAAACCGATCCGCGCTGTTCTATTCGATCTGAGTGCGGTTCCTCTGGTTGATGGGGGCGATTTTGAAGCCCTTGGACAACTAGCCATTCGCAACAAGGTGCTCGGATCATCCACCACGCTCATCGGCATCCAGCCTGGGGTTGCCGCCTACCTGGCGTCGCTACCGGTGGAACCACCCTTTCTGAACTTTGCCCAGAACATGGCCAGCGCCCTTCGCCTCCATGGATGAACAACCTGTTTCACCTGTACCGCGCAGCCTGCGCTTCAAGATTCGACGGCAGAGCGATGTGACCCTGGCAGTTGTGGCCTGCCAAAGGGACGATTTCCTGCCTGCTTTTCCTGCTAATGAACGCTGCGTTGTGGGAACTGTGGTGTCAGAACTGGCCATGAATATTCTCAAATACGCCGGGGAGGGTGAGGTTCTCCTCGAGAGCCTTGAATCGGATGGACGTCATGGGGTATCCATTCAAGTGAGCGATCAGGGACCTGGCATCAAGGATCTGGACCAGGCGCTGGCGGATGGATACAGCACAAGTGGAACCTTGGGTCTGGGTTTGCCTGCCGTCAAGCGAATGTGCGACAGCCTCACGATCACTGAACCAATCGGAGGAGGAACCGTGGTGAGCGTCGTGCGCTGGTGCCGTTATCCCGTGCCCTCAAGCAAGCCCAGCCAACTCCCAGCAATACCCAGAGCAGCCATCCGCCAACCTTCGGGTGAGCCACACCCCAAGACACCATTGACCCTGGACATCAGGAGCGAGCAGCGCGCCTACCCGGGACATACGGTCTGCGGTGATCAAACCCTGGCCTTGGAGATCACAAACCTGACCCTGCTCGTGCAATTGGATGGCACGGGTCATGGCGTTGCCGCCAATCAAGCCGTAACAGCACTGGTTGCTTGCATTGAACGTCACGTACAGGAGTGCCAACAACCCACCCCGGAATCCCTCCTGCCGTCACTATTGGATGCCTGTCAGGCAACAGCCGGCTCGGGGATCGGCGCAGCCATTGGCCTGGCACTGGTGGATCGGCAGAAGCACCGGCTTCACTACATGGGCGTGGGCAACACCCGCATCATGGTGTTCAAACCCGGAGGCTGGGAAGGAATCTCACAGGCGGGGATGCTGGGTCATCGTTTCCGCAAGCCGATGCTCAGTTCCGCGTCATTGCAGGCGGGCGACAGCGTGGTGACATTCTCCGATGGCATCAGCAGCTCAGGTGTGCGAGCTTTGCGCAAACATTCCAATCGTCCAACAACCGCAACAGCCATCGCCGAGCAATTGATGACACTGGCCAAGGATTCTGATGATGCCAGCTGCCTTGTGGCCACATGTCTGATCTGAACTTGCTTGGAAGCATCAAGCTCAACAGCGCTGAAAGCCTGCTCCATAACCGCGGCAAGCTGCTGAGCATCATCACCTCACTGGATCAGGACCCAACCCGCACGATTCCCTTTATTGCAAGGCTATCGGATGCGATGCGCTGGTATGTGCAGTGGGGACAGCAGAGCACACTGACCCTGCACCATCAGCCGGCCCAGCGACCACAGCAAAGGCAGGACAGATTGGTATTCAGTCTCCAGTGCGAAGGCTTGATAAAACCACTGCCGCAGCACATTCAACGAAATGGCAGCCCGCAGGATCAAACGCTCCCCCATGAAACGCGGTTGATGTTTGCACTGCCAAAACAGTCGCCGCCTGATGAGCTTGCCCGATTAGCCCATAACTTCATGCAACCCAGCCGGGAAGAATTATTTGCTGCCGTGCAGGCCGAACAAGCAAAGAGCGAGAAATTGGTGCTCAATATTCTGCCAAAAAAGATTGCTGAAACACTAAAGAATGGCCAGACAAGCAGTGGCTTGATCTACGACTTTCACCCAAGCACAACAATCCTGTTCAGCGATGAGGCCGGCTTCACCAGCCTGACCAAAGAGCTGCATCCTGAGAGCCTGGTCAGGATGATCAACCAGTTGTTCTCGGAATTCGACAATCTCTGTGAGCAGCACGGCATCGAAAAGATCAAAACAATTGGCGATGCCTATATGGCTGTCTGTGGCGTACCATCCGCTGTTGAGAACCACGCCGAGCGAGCCTGCCGCATGGCGTTGGACATGCTTCGTATCCATACAGACATGATGCGATCGCAGGACATCAACCTGCGCATCCGTATCGGATTGCATTCAGGGCCTGTGGTGGCGGGGGTGATTGGTCGCAAAAAATACGCCTATGACCTCTGGGGTGATGCAGTGAATGTGGCTAGCAGAATGGAATCAACCGGCATGCAGGACTGCATTCAGATTTCAGAAGCCACGAGGAATCTGCTCCCCGAACACTTTCAGGTTGAGAGCCGTGGCAGCGTTGAGGTCAAGGGTCAAGGAAGCATGTCAACCTATTTCCTGAGGTCCGCTGGAGAAAGCCCAACTTCAGCCTACGAGCGGTGAGGTTGATCACACTTATACCGACAACTTGACGATGATAAGGTGCCCATGGAAAGTTATTCATGGCAAGGCCAGCCAGGCCAGTGCACCAGGACCCATCAGCGGCAGGCTGAACGGCCCATCCCTGTGAACGAACCGCCCACCGCCGATCCGCCCACCTCTCTGCTGCAGACTGTGGTCCTGAACTGTGCCCAGAGTGGGCTTAGTCGGTGCATGCGATCAAAGAGGGAAGGTGGTGCCAAATCAAGCGAGACAGAAGGAAAGCCCAATGCCATCGGCTGGACCCAGGGATTGAACGAAGCCCTATTAGGACTAATTAGGGCTT
Source organism: Synechococcaceae cyanobacterium ELA445 (assembly GCA_037134455.1). GTDB lineage: Bacteria > Cyanobacteriota > Cyanobacteriia > PCC-6307 > Cyanobiaceae > ATX-6F1. The sequence continues at coordinate 53,361 of JBAXME010000008.1, forward strand.
CCTCACCACGCCGTTCTTTGTGTACGCCCCTGCTCAATTCGGCCGCATCGGCGCTGCGCCACCGTGATGTCGCCGGAAAAAAGACGCTGGAACATCGCGTCGTGAGCCAACGCCTCGCTCAACCCCAGCTCCTGGAACAGGCTGCTGTTGCAGGCCAAATACTGCTGCACCGGCAGCGGAGAGGGTGTCACCGGCACGGAATGGCCGGAGAACACCTGGCGGGGCCGGTGATCGTGGCGATCACCGCTGGCCTGAGGATCCGGCTGCAGCGCCTCCAGCAGCGAGTTGTCGGCCCGCTCTGCGAAGGCCGCGAAACTGGTGGTCGCCCGACACCTCTGTGCCCTGACGTTGCTGGCACCATCCTGGCGGCCCAGGTTGCATGGCTGGGAGCCAGGCATGGCAGCTCGGGTGCTTGGGCTCACAGCGGCTCAGCGCAGTGCATCTGCGGCCGTCAGGTCAGACAACGCAACAACCCCACAGTCAACCGCAACATGCCAGGGCAGAGGGCAGGAGTGATCGACGCGGGCAGGGCAGCACTGCCTAAGATGTGAATGCAGAGCCAAAACGGCTTACATGAACTGTGCCACCTGTGGATTCAGCAACCCAGCGGAGGCAAGATTCTGCTCTGGCTGCGGCACTGCGATCCTTAAGCCACAGAGAAGCGATGCGCCAGCCGAGAGACGCATCATCACCGTCATCTTTTGCGATCTCGTTGAATCAACAGCTCTCTCAGAGTTGATAGACCCCGAAGAATTTAGAGATTTACTAAACGATTATCAAAATACCTGTGCCCGCGCAGTCAAAACCTTTGACGGCTACCTTGCCCACCTTATAGGCGATGGTGTTGTCATCTACTTTGGCTATCCCAAAGCTCATGAAGATGACGAAGTGCGGGCCGTGCGCTGCTCACTGGCCATCCAGGAAGCAGTGGAGGAATTGAACAAACTATCGATTCATCAGGTTCAAGCACGTATCGGCATTCACCGTGGACGGGTCGTTGTCGGAGCACTGGGCGAGACAGCAGGTATACAACCGATGGCCGTTGGCGAAACCCCGAACATTGCAGCACGCCTGCAAGCGGAGGCTAGTCCGGGCGAAATTGTGGTATCCGACTCATTATGGAGATTGGTATCCCGATCATTTGATGGAGAGCAGATCGGTAGTCGAAGGCTAAAGGGTATCCGACGTCCGATTGAGATTCATCGAATCGTCGAATACAAGCCAGCCAAAACAAATAGGCTATTAACTTCACCCTTTATCGGACGACAAGAAGAGCTTGCGGTCATCGATAACCGTTGGCAGCTGGTACTGGAGGGAGAACCTCAGACGATAGTGTTGCTGGGCGAGCCAGGCATCGGCAAGTCGCGCCTGATTGAGCAAACTGCTATCCAGTTCAATGATGCCGACCCGGTCGTACTGAAAGCCCGATGCGATGCTTACAGCAGCGACAGCCCGTACATGCCATTGCTTGAGATGATGCGTAGCCGCCTCTCACTCAATGGTCTCAGCCCGAGCGAACAGCTCTCTGAACTGGCAACCAGACTCTCAGCTCTTGGCTTGGACCAGCCAGAAGCCTTACCTCTGCTCGCCCAGTTCCTCTCAATAGAAATCGAGGCAGAGGAGAACGAGGTTTTCAATCAAATGTCCTCATTGAGGCAACGCCAACGGACCCAGGAACTGATCGTGGAAGCATTAAAGAGGCTAGCCTCCGACTCTCCATTGCTGCTGATCATTGAAGATTTGCACTGGGTAGACGCCTCCACGCTTGAACTCCTCAATCGTATCAACATGCTCGAGTCGGGAAACCGCGTGATGTTGCTCATGAGCACAAGGCAGGAATTGGATACCGCATGGACAGCCGACGACAAGCTGACCAGAATCATTCTCAGCCAGTTGGTCTCAGAGGAATCTGAGGCGATCATCCTGGCCGTTGCATCAGACAAGCCACTCCCCTATGCGCTGGTACGGCAAATTGGCCTGCGGGCGAGCGGAAACCCTCTATTCCTTGAAGAGATCACACTCTCTGTTCTTGGATCTGAATACCTGACAGAGAGAGAGAGCACCTGGGATCTACTGCAACCTTTTTCGGCTGAGTTGGTGCCGAATACCATGGAAGCGGCGTTGATGGCCCGACTGGATAAACTTGGGGAATCAAAGACGCTTCTTCAGATTGGATCAACTCTTGGACGAGAATTCAGGCTGGATTTACTCTGCGCAGTTGCTCCATTAAGCAGGCAACAGATTGAGCAAACATTGCAGCGAATGGTTAAAGAGGGATTTCTGACAGTATCCGATGCAGCCGAGAAGTCTTATATCTTTAAACACGCACTTATGCAAGACGTAGCCTATCAATCGCTACTTCTAAGCACGAGGCAACAATACCATGCCCGAATCGCTGATGTACTCAGCATTGATTACAAGCAGCTGGGTGCTCAGAGACCGGATTTGCTTGCCCATCACCTTTCAGGTGCTCACCGCTACCTTGAGGCTGCGAAGATGTGGCTTACAGCTGGCACATCAGCAATGCAACGAACTGCAGTAATTGAGGCTGTCGATCATCTAAACCGTGGTTTGCGTGACCTGGCAAAGCTGGAACAAGATGAAGAGTGCTGGCATCTTGATTTCTCCATCAGCATGTCACTAGCACCAGCTCAGATGGCGGTTTTGGGCTGGGCTTTACCCGTTGTGGAGAAGACCTGTCTACGTGCCATAGCGATGGCGGAACGTCTGGGGTTTGACGATCAACGTTTCGCGCCTCTGTGGGGGCTTTGGTCCAATCAGTTTGTAGCGGGCCGGCTGCTTGGTGCTCGAGATGCTGCTGAGCTACTTCTCGTACAAGCAGAAAGAAGTAACCAAGCAGTGCATTTGATTGCAGCCCGAAATGCGGCCTCATACACGTATTTCTATCGAGGAGACTACGCTCGTGCTATAGAACATGCAGATGCAGGGCTCGCACTTTATGACCAGGCGCTTGAATGTGAGCTCTGCCTTATTCTCCAGTCAGCACCTACAGTCCATATCCTGTCTGCCCGTGCCAATGCTCTCTGGATGCTTGGAAAGCAGTTGGAAGCAGAGCATGGCATGGAGCGGATGATCGAACTGGCACGCAGCCTTTCGCATCCACCATCTCTTGCTGCAGCACTGGCATACAAGTGCTTTTTCTTCAACTATTCGAGCGACTATGACCGCATCCTGAAGGCATCGCAAGAGCTCCTGGCCCTGTCGATACGGGAAGGCTATGCGTTATGGCACGCTGTTGCAGATCTCTACAAAACAGCAGCGTTGTTAAGTCTGAATCCAGACAATGGAAAGGCCAATGCTGTTCTTACTCAAGTGCAGGTGATGCGGCAGACAGGAGCGATGGTGACAGATCCTTCAACCTCGGTACTAAGCGCCAAAGCATTACGTCACACCAATCGCTTAGAGGATGCCTTGGCGGAGTGTGATCAGGCATTGAACACAGCAAGACGAGGCGATGTCAAGGTCATGGTGCCTGACGTTTATCGCATGAAAGGTGATGTTCTTGCTGATCTGGGTCGTGCCGAGGAAGCCGATCACGCCTATTGCAAGGCAGTGGAGCATGCGCGCGAGCAGGGGGCAGTGCCGCTTGAATTGCGTGCCCTCATAGCCCTGCTGAACCACAGGCAACTCAATCATGGCAGTCTCGAGAGCAAAGCGGATTTGCAATTGCTTGTTGAGCATTCCGCAATGGACCCAGCATCTCAGGAAATGGTGACAGCACGATGGCTGCTAAGTGCTCTGAACTGACTAGCATCAGCGCGAGGAAGTAATTCTAAAAGAATTCTAGAGAATGATTACTTGTTGTAATAAGCTGCTAGCCTATTAGGACAAATTAGAACAGTTCACAGTGATCCAGCCCTCAGCTCTTCCCTTGGGTTCAACGAGCAGTCCGCTTGCCCCTCCACTACCCATACCATTTCCAGCATCAATCGCACTGGTCAACCGCGAACGCATTAAGGATCAACGGCTGGATTTGCTTGAGGGATCCATACCAGCAGACCTGACAGGTCACGCCTTCTTCATTGGCCCGGGCGGTTTCATCAACTCACCAGAACTGGGTGGCACTGGGTTGATCCATCCATCGCGCGATGGCACTCCACTCTTCAATGGAGATCCATTACTTCACCGGCTTGATTTCAGTGTAGGCGAAGTCGTTCTAAACAGCAACATTGTTCGTACCCCCTGTTTTTATACCGATCAAGCCTGCCTAATGGATCCGCAGTGGTCCGAATATGGCTACCGCAACACTGGTCTGGCACGCCTTTCATTTCGCCTGGGATTCCGTAATGAGATCAACACGGCCGTCATCCCCATGCGGTTCAACGATCGTGAGGGCAATCGCTTGCTGCTCACTTGGGACGCCGGTCGTCCCTTCGAGATTGATCCCGTTGATTTGGAGATTGCAACCGCAGTCGGCTTTGACAAGGAATGGAAAGAGCAGATTGCCCTGCCGATGCCGTTCGGAATCGTCACGACGCCTGCCCATCCGGCGTTTGATTCCTCTTCAGGGCCTGATCAGCAGGGTCCACGCCTCTTCACGCTCAATTACGGGAAATCAATTGGTACATCTCTGCATCCGATCAAGGAAGGCTATGTAGATGCTCCCTTCAAGAGTGATAAGGAACTTATACAGAGCGTTAAAAGGTTGATGACCATAACGCAAGTCGTCGTAACTGGTCTGCTGAAAGCCATTATTGTGTTGCGCAAAATAGAATCTATTTTGCCCAGGCGAATCACTTTACGTGGCAAGAAAATTACTCGTATTCCCCTCCTCCCAATCAGCAGGATATTTGCACTACCTCCTGACTCTCCACAGGAGCTGACATTGTCGTCATTCATCTCTCGCCTGGCAGTGCTGCTCGACCGGTCGCTTGAGCAAGAGATCTCGGCTCAGGGTGAAGGGGAGCAGCCGCTTCTTGATAGCTCCCTGGAAGAGCTCGATCGTCTGATCAAAGTCCTGAGTCGCCTGATCAAAGCTCCAGGAGAAATGGATGACTTTGTCGATCTAATTAGTTGGGATGGTGAAAATTCACTACACAAATGGAAGGTATTGGTTAAAGACGAAACGACGCAGACACTGGTATCACCGCGGATCATGCATAGCATGCACCAGCTAGGTGTAACTCAAGATTACGTGGTTCTCATGGATACTGTTTTTAAGCTTGGCGCTGAACAACTGCTGACTTCTCCCGCTCCAGATTTCCCTGTATTGGAGCGCATGATACGGCGATTGATTGATTTCCGCCAAAGCGACAATACAGTGCTCTACCTAATCAAACGCTCCGATTTAAATGCCAGCGCGACAGAGGTCGTCGCGAAGCAAATCGTCATTCCGCGCGGCACAGCACACTTTCTGCTTGACTACACCAATCCAAACAATCAAATCACTCTTCACTGTGTACACAACACAGGTTGGGATGCGGCGGAGTGGGTACGCCCATTTGATCAATTTGAAGATACAGCATTCCCAGGGATTGTTGGCATGGCCACTGGTGGCACAGATGTTAATCTTTTGGCACGTTATGTGATTGATGCTGAGCAAGGAGCTGTTGTTGAGAACAAATTCGCCGATGATCCCCAAAAAGATCTCACCTGGATGCTGGCACTCAATGCAGTCTGCCAACCAGATGGCGTAACGCCTCCCGATCGAATTAAAAACATCTTCTGGAATGGCTGGGGTAGCCACGGTGATCTTTTACCCGAATATATTCAGAAGCTGAATCACCCTGCTAAACATCGGAATCTACCGGTGGATGAGGCTGTAAAAGTTGCAACACTTGGTCTGCCTGGGACATTGCTTCGGCTGGATACCGACACCATGACGATCGGCGATCATTATGTGTTTCCTCCTGGCCGCTTTGGCAATTCCGTACAATTCATCCCAAGAAAAGGAGCACAAGCCGGTGGAGATGACGGGTATTTGATGTGCATCGTCAATGGCAGTGATGACCCATCGACCAGTGAATTCTGGCTGTTCGATGCACAGAACCTGATGGCAGGGCCCGTCTGCTGTCTTGGCCACGAGTCTGTGAAAGTGGGGATGACAATCCACTCCACCTGGGTCCCGGAGATCAGCAACCGCTCAGCCGCCTACAAAGTACCTGTCGAACAAGACTACAACGAAAAGCTCGATAGAATCGATCGCAAAGACGAGCTGACGCCACTGTTTAAGCAGTATGTGTATCCCAATTTCTGATTTAGACGCTTTTGCCATCTCCTGCCATGCCTGCTTCCTTTGAATCTGGGCCCCGCTTTCCTCGATCGATCATGCGGGCAAGCGCTGCTGAGTATGGTCCTGTCTGCTTGAACGTGCTAGCCGGTTGTATTCCGGCAGGTCTTAGGGGTCATGTCTATCTTGTGGCTCCAGTAGGTTCAGTTAATTCAAACGGACTTCCCAAGCCAGACAACAGCCACATCTGGAATGGTGATGGCTTGATTCATCGATTTGATCTGGATACTGATGAAGGGATACAGCTCACCACCAGACTGGCATGCACACCATGCTATTGGGCTGATCTGGGCACGCGAACCGGCACGCCCCAAGCCAAGCTTGGCTTCAGCGACTGGGGGATGGCGCGCTTCTCACCATCCCTGGGAATGCGCGATCAGCCGAACACGGCACTCGTGCCGATGCGATTCGCTGACGAACCAGCAACACGCCTGCTGCTCACCTTTGATGGCGGTCGTCCTTTTGAGATTGATCCAGTCAGCCTGGCCGTGGTGACGCCCATGGGAAGCAACGATGAATGGCAAGCGGGTATGCCGGGACCTTGGCCATTTCCACCGGTGCTCACCACGGCGCATCCCGTGTTCGACCCGGAAACGTCGACACTCTTCAGTATCAACTACGGACGTTCCTCAGCAAGTCTGCTGACAACGATTCCTGCGCTGTCATCCCTCTTGCACCGGATCAAAGTGGTCGCCGGGAAGGTACGCCCTCTTGCTTTTGTTTATCGGCGGTATCTCAAGCCACTGCTGACCTGTCTGGATCAGAAAATCGGTGTCGTCGATTTTGTGCATCTGCTGGCGTGGGATGGGAAAGGCCCCTTGCGCCGTTGGCAGCTGATTCATAGGAACGGCGACCCTGTTCGCATCCAGCAGACCATGCATCAGATCGGCGTGAGCCGCGATTACGTTGTTCTGGCTGACACGTCACTCAAGTTCGGGCTTGGTCAACTTCTGCCTGGCCCACTGCCGCTGTATCCATTCGTCAAACGGCTGTTGCGTCGTTTGCTCACCGGCGCCCAGAGGTCAGACACAAGTGTCTATATTGTGCGCAAATCAGATCTCGTTAAGGCAAGTAACCGTGTCGAGGTGAGAGTGGTCAAGATTGAACAAGAAACGGGTCATTTCTTGGTTGATGCTGAGAACCCTGAAGGAAGAATTACCATCCATGTCGCCCATGAAAATGCTACGGATGTTTCCGAGTGGATTCGATTAGAGGACACCTCTGCTCTTGATTCATCCCGCCTGGATCCAAACCTGAGTGGAATGATCTCGGTAGGAGCCATGGATGTCGGCCGGATCGGTCGCTACGTGATTGACGCTGATGCTGGCACCCTGGTGGAAGAACAGTCGCTTCACCACAAGCGCTTTACCTGGGGGATTGGCCTCTACGCGTACCGCCAGGATGGTCGGCATGGTGCCTCCCCGGGAGCAGGTCACAGCTCGATCTACTGGCAATCATTGGGCTTCTGGCCCGAACTTCTATCCACGTTCATTTATAGCCTTTACGCCAACTATCCCCATCGTCTTGTGCCGCTGAAGGAGGTGCTCGGAGGCCTGAAGGATGCAGCAAGCCGCCCTTCAACGCTGTTCCGGGTCGATACCAGCACCATGGAGATCGCCGATTGCTATCCATTTCCGCAACAGCGGCTGGAGGATGGATCCTGGCAGAGTTGGATCTGCGGTTCGCCTCAGTTCATTCCGCGCTGCAATCCTGACGGCACGCCAGTGGCACAGCATCCTGACCCGGATACCGATGGATGGATCTTTTGCGTAGCCGTCAGTGAGCAGAGCAAGGAGATCTGGATCTTCGACGCGTCCGACCTGGCAACCGGTCCGTTGTGTCGGCTGTCCCATCCCGACTTTGATCCTGGCTACACGGTGCATACGGCCTGGCTGGAAAGCATCGAACCACGAACGGCCCCCTATCGAATCGACGTGCGCCACGACTACGACCCCCTACTCAGCAAAGCATCCCCTTCAATCCGTGAGTTGTTTGAGACAAGCGTCTACCCCCATGTGGATGCAGTCAACCAGTCACCAAGTTCATCAGCCGGTGCGGGCTTGGGCGGAACCCATTAATGCCTGGGCGGCACCGTGATCAACGCCTTATCCACGCTCAGGATCCGTTCACCCACCTCACACAGGCATGAAGGCGAGGTGGGTCAGGCTGTCGGAGACCGTGCCCTCTTGGGTGGCCTAGCTTCGGAGAACGTTGGGGATTGATCTGGCACTTTTCCGCCACACGGGGCAGAAAAGTGATCTAAGCCGGAGATAAGTGGTGCCGGTTTATTGTCTTCGCTCTAGCCTTGAACGCCTGCTGAGAACCTGAGAAGGCTTGTGCCGACAGATGGCTCGCCTGAAATCTCAGACTTGGTAAGAAATGGGTCGCCTGAGATTCGAACTCAGGACCAATCGGTTAAAAGCCGAGTGCTCTACCGCTGAGCTAGCGACCCG
>JBAXME010000009.1:0-60429 GCA_037134455.1 Synechococcaceae cyanobacterium ELA445
AACTCAGGACCAATCGGTTAAAAGCCGAGTGCTCTACCGCTGAGCTAGCGACCCGCAACGAGGTGCCCCCGATGGGCACGAGGCGAACGTATCACACGGGGATCAGGGCCTTCCAGGGGGCCATGGAGGTGCCAGGGGATGGTTGCCGAGGCACCGGTGATGGCGCGGAAATCACATGGGCCGCCTCGGATTCGAACCGAGGACCGATCGGTTAAGAGCCGACTGCTCTACCGCTGAGCTAGCGACCCGCCAAGTAGGCGACTTTTGAACCTATCACCCTGAGAATGGGGCTCCCTGCCCCTGAAGCGTGTCCCCAGCGCCCTGGCCCTCGCCCACCATCCACCCCGAGGCCTGGATCGCCCCTAGCGCCATCGTTGTCGGCGATGTCACCTTGGAGGCCGGTGCCAGCCTCTGGCCCACAGCCGTCGCCCGCGGTGATGTCTGCGCCATCCATGTGGGGGAGGCCAGCAACATCCAGGACGGTGCCGTGCTCCACGGTGATCCGGGTCAGCCGGTGCGCATCGGTGCCGAAGTGACCGTGGGGCACCGGGCCGTGGTCCATGGCGCCACCCTGGGCGACGGCTGCCTGATCGGCATCGGTGCGGTAGTGCTCAACGGTGTCACCGTGGGGGAAGGGGCCCTGGTGGCGGCCGGGGCGGTGGTTACCCGTGATGTGCCCCCCCGCACCCTGGTGGCCGGTGTGCCCGCCCTGCACCGTCGGGAGATCAGTGCCTCCGATGCGGCCGAGCAACGGGCCCACGCCCGCCGCTACCGCACCCTGGCCCAGGCCCACGCCGGCCGCTCTGATCGCACGGGTTTTGAGGCTGGCTGAGGCCAGGGGATTGCTGCGAATTTGATCAAGCCGCCCCTTGGCAGCATCCCAAGGCCGCAGGGATCCGTAGGATCGCCCCACGCTGAATTTGTTTGCGATGGATGCTCGGCTGCTGCTCGTTGCTGCCCCGATCCTGCTGGCCGTGGGCTGGGCTGGGTTCAACATCGGCCGTGCCGCCATCGGTCAGGTGCAACTCCTGCTCAAGCGTTCCCGGGTCTGATGGTCCTGGTGGTTGGGGCCGGTCTGGCAGGCACGGAGGCCGCCTGGCAGATCGCTGAGGCGGGCATCCCCGTTCGTCTGGTGGAGATGCGCCCGCTGCGCCGCTCCCCCGCCCACCACAGCCCCCACTTCGCCGAGCTGGTCTGCAGCAACAGTTTCGGTGCCCTCTCCAGCGACCGTGCCGCCGGACTGCTGCAGGAGGAACTCAGGCGGCTGGGCTCCCTGGTGATCCGGTCCGCCGATCACCATGCGGTTCCCGCCGGCGGCGCCCTGGCGGTGGACCGCGGCCGCTTCAGCGAGGCCCTCACCGAGGCCTGCGAGCGCCATCCCCTGATCACCATCGAGCGTCGGGAGCAGGTGGACCTGCCGGGCCCCGGCGAGCTTGCGGTGCTGGCCACTGGCCCCCTCACCAGCGAACCCCTGGCGGAGCAGCTGCGGGCCTTCACCGGCCGTGCCGATTGCCACTTCTTCGATGCCGCCAGCCCGATCGTGGAGGGGGAGAGCATCGATCTGGAGCGGGCCTTCCGCGCCAGCCGCTACGACAAGGGCGATGCGGACTACATCAACTGCCCCATGGACCGGGAGCAGTACCTGGCCTTCCGTGGGGCCCTGCTGGAAGCCGAGCAGGCCGAACTCAAGGACTTCGAAAAGGGGAATGCCAGCTTCTTTGAGGGTTGCCTGCCGATTGAGGAGCTGGCGCGCCGCGGCGAGGACACCATGCGCTACGGGCCCCTGAAGCCCATTGGCCTCTGGGACCCCCGCTGGGGCGACCTCCACGACCGTGAGGTGCGAAGGGCGAAACGCGCCTACGCCGTGGTGCAGCTGCGTCAGGAGGACAAGGACGGCCGCCTCTGGAATCTGGTGGGGTTCCAGACCAACCTCAAATGGGGGGAGCAGAAGCGGGTGTTGCGCCTGATCCCCGGCTTGGAGAACGCCGAATTCGTGCGCTTCGGGGTGATGCACCGCAACACCTTCCTTGAATCCCCCCAGCTGCTCGATCCCACCCTGCAGTTCCGCCTGCGCCCCACGCTGTTGGCGGCGGGCCAGATCACCGGCACCGAGGGCTATGCCGCCGCGGTGGCGGGAGGCTGGTTGGCGGGCACCAATGCCGCAAGGCTGGCCAACGGGCAAGAGCCCATCTCCCTGCCGGTGACCTCCATGATCGGCGCCCTCACCCACTTCATCGCCGAAGCCCCTAGCGGCAAATTTCAGCCCATGCCCCCCAACTTCGGTCTGCTGCCGGAGCTGCCCGTGCGGATCCCCGGCAAGCGGGAGCGCTACGGCGCCTACCGCGACCGGTCCCTGGCGGATCTGGTTCCCTTTCAGGTCCCGCCTGTCCAACGGGGCCTGGCGGTTGCCTAGCGTCGGCCCATCGCCCGCCCACCCCTTCTGGTGACCATCGCCCCAACCGTTCCTTTCCCTGCCGCGGACCTCTCCGCTGGGCAGGGTCCCTGGGATGTGGTGGTGATCGGCTCGGGCATCGGTGGCCTGGTCACCGCCACCCAGTTGGCCGCCAAGGGGGCCAAGGTGCTGGTGCTCGAGCGCTACCTGATCCCCGGCGGCAGCGGCGGCAGCTTCGAGCGCAACGGCTACACCTTCGATGTGGGCGCCTCGATGATCTTCGGCTTTGGCGAGAAGGGGCACACCAACCTGCTCACCCGTGCCCTCGACGCCGTGGGTGAGCACCAGCCCACCATCCCCGATCCCAGCCAGCTGGAGTACCACTTGCCCGGCGATCTCACGATCGCGGTGGATCGCGATTACGAGAGCTTCATCCACACGCTCACGGCCCGCTTTCCCCACGAGGCCAAAGGAATCCGCGCCTTCTACGACGCCTGCTGGAGCGTATTTCGTTGCCTGGATGCGATGCCGCTGCTGTCGCTGGAGGATCCCGCTTACCTGGCGAAGGTGTTCTTCAAGGCTCCCCTGGCCTGTTTGGGCCTGGCCCGCTGGCTGCCGGTGAACGTGGGGGAGGTGGCCCGCCGCCACATCCGCGATCCCGAGCTGCTGCGCTTCATCGACATGGAGTGTTACTGCTGGTCGGTGGTGCCGGCGGATCGCACGCCGATGATCAATGCGGGCATGGTGTTCAGCGATCGCCATGCCGGCGGCATCAACTACCCCAAGGGGGGCGTCGGCGCCATCGCCAGGCGGCTGGTGGCGGGTTTGGAGCGCCATGGCGGCGCCATCCGCTACCGCAGCCGCGTCACCCGGGTGCTGCTGGAGAGCGGACGGGCGGTGGGGGTGGAGCTGGCGGACGGTGGGCGCATCGAGGCCCAGCGAGTGGTTTCCAATGCCACCCGCTGGGACACCTTCGGCAGCCTGGTGGACGGGGCCCACACCCCCCGAGCGGAGCAGGTCTGGCGGCGCCGCTACCAGGAGTCGCCATCGTTCCTCAGCCTCCACTTGGGGGTGAAAGCCGACGTGATCCCCGCAGGGAGCCACTGCCACCACCTGCTGCTCGAGCGTTGGCAGGACATGGAGGCGGAGCAGGGCACGGCCTTCGTCTCGATCCCCACCCTGCTCGATCCGGCCCTGGCTCCCGCCGGCCACCACATCGTGCACACCTTCACCCCCAGTGCCATGGCCACCTGGCAGGGCCTCTCCCCCTCCGACTACAAGGCCGCTAAAGCAGCCGCAGCCCAGCGACTGATCGATCGGCTGGAGGCGTTGTTCCCCGGGTTGGGCGGCGCCGTCACCCACCAGGAGGTGGGCACCCCCCGCAGCCACCGCCGTTTCCTGGGCCGCCACCAGGGCAGTTATGGCCCCATTCCCCGGGGCCGTTTGCCAGGCCTGCTGCCCATGCCGTTCAACCGCACCGCCATCACTGGCCTCTACTGTGTGGGGGATTCCTGCTTCCCTGGCCAGGGGCTGAATGCCGTGGCCTTCAGCGGCTTCGCCTGCGCCCACCGCATCGGCGCTGACCTGGGCCTGAACCCCTGGGCCCTGCCCTCCTGAGCTCGCGGGGGCGGGACAGCCTCCATAGGCTGAGATCCTTCTGCATCAGGCGTTTCGATGGCCGGCTCCCCCTCCCCCAGTTCCGAACAACTGGCCGCCTACCTGGAGCAGCGGGGTGAGATGGGCAAGCCCTGGATGTGGCACCTGCTGCGGCAGGTGAAGTTACGGGAGGCCAGTGAATCCATGGCCCCTGAAGAGGTGTTTGCTTCGATCCAGGATGCCCATGCCGACCTGATGCGGCTGGGGGAATTCTGGAAGGGCCGGGAAGCGGAGGTATTCGGTGGGCGCTATGCCCCCAGCCAGGCGATCGAACCCCTACCGGGCTCCCCCGAGGATCGATGAGCACCACCTACCCGATGGCGCCCCTGATCCGGGGCACCCTGCTGACCCTCTATCTGGCCCTGGCGCTGCCGTTGCCGCTGCTGGCCACGGGCCTGGCGCGAACGGCCATGGTTCTGGCCACTCTGTTGGGCTTCTTGCTCGTGCTGGCCGCCACCAGCGAACGGGTTCGCCTCGACGAGGAGGCCCTCTCGGTGGGCCATCCCCCTTGGTGTGCCTGGCTGCTGCGTAGGGGCTGGCGTCTGGAGTGGGGCACCATCCGCTCCCTCAAGCCGATGGCCACCAGTCAGGGGGGGCGGGTGTACTACGTGGGAAGCAACGACGGAGCACTCCACCTCCTGCCGCAACGCATTGCTGGATTCCCAGCCTTTCTGGCCTGCTTCCAGGCCCGGACCGGCCTCAGCACCGCCGCCGTCGGACGGCTCACCCCTGCCTGGACCTACCAACTGCTTGCGGTGCTGAGTGGGGCCCTGCTGCTGGCCGAACTGGGGGGCTGGGCCCTCGCCCAAAGCGGTGGCCTTCAGCTGGCCCCAGCAGGCTGACCCAGGGCAACGGAAGCGGGGGCGGCGTTGGCCTCCGGCAGGGTTTCCAGGCTGAAGCGGTAGCCCTGCTGGCGCACCGTCTCGATGCCACCCCCTTCCCCCAGGCCCGCCTGCTCCAGCTTGCGGCGCAGGGTGAGCACCTGGGTGTCCACCGAACGGGGGCCTCCGCTGAAGGGGGGCCAGGCCATGCGCAGCAGTTCCTGGCGGCTGCGCACCACCCCGGGGGGCATCAGAAGGGCACAGAGCAGGGCGAACTCCCGTGGACTGAGTTCCACCGGCTCTTGCCTGAGGGTCACCTGGCGCAACAGCACATGCACTTCGAGGGGGCCGACGCACACCCGTTCCTGCAGGCCGCCGGTGCCGCCCCGCCGCAGCAGGGTGCGGCAACGGGCCGCCAGTTCCTCCAAGCCAAAGGGTTTGCGAAGCACGTCATCGGCCCCGGCATCCAGCAGGGCCACGATCGGCTCGGCACCCGTGCGGGCGGTGAGCACCATCACCGGGCAGCGCAGATGGGCCGCCAGTCGCATGGCGGAGCTCTCCTCAAGCAGTTCGGCCGCCACCAGCAGGTCAGGGGTGATCTCCTCGCAGAGTTGCAGCGCTTCGATCGAGCTGGAGACGGCCGCCGTGAGATGGCCGTCCTGGCGAAGCCGCTGGGCCAGAACCGTGCGCAGGGTGGGGTGGGGGTCTACCACCAGCACCCGCTTCAAGGAGGGGTCGGCCAAGGCCGCTTCCATCAGCGAGGGCGCACCATCCGGTGCAGCGGGGGCTACACCCCTCTCGGAGGGGTTGTTCGGAAGTGGAATCGGTGGGTTCTCCACGTTATGGACCCTGCCTTTTATCTAGGCTATCCGCAAAGAGGGTCGCCCACCGGTCACGGGCGATGCCTTTTGATCTGTCCCCCCACCTTCCCTTTGAGGGCCAACTTCACCACCATGGCGCCCACAGGATCCCTGAGCCGGTCATGACAGCCCTTCAGAATCCAGACGCCATCCGCCACTTCCAGTCGCTCTGCGACGCCTGCCAGGACCTCGCGAGCCGTTACCACGGCCCGTCCGAGCTGCGTCTCTACGCAGACGGCTATCTGCATGCCCTGCGTCGCTCCGCCCTGCTCGACCCCCTGTCCCAGCGCCGCCTCGAAGAGTTGATCGATCGCTGGATTCTTGACCCTTCAGGCTTCATTGGCCCGGATGGGAACCTGAGCACCCTCTACGAGGCCGGCCGCAACTGAGGTTGGCGGGGCCACCCTCAGGAAGCCAAGGCCACTTCGAGCTTCTCGCGCAGTTCGCCGGAGTTGTAGAGCTCAATCAGGATGTCCGAGCCGCCAAGGAATTCCCCCTTCACATACACCTGGGGAATGGTGGGCCAGTCAGAGAACTCCTTGATCCCCTGACGGATCTCGCCGTCGGAGAGCACGTCGAAGGTTTCGAAGGGCACGGCCAGGGAGTTGAGGATCTGGACCACGTTGTTGGAGAAACCGCACTGGGGCATCAGCTTGGAGCCCTTCATGAACACCACCACGGGGCTGTTGCTGATCAGGGTTTCGATGCGTTGCTGAACGGCGGAATCCATGGGGTTCACTCAGGAGGGAAGGGAGGTTTGGAGGGCGAGGGCATGGATGGCTTCGCTGGCCAGCTCGCGGCGGAGGGCGCCGTAGACCAGCTGGTGCTGGCGGACCCGGGAAAGGCCATCGAAGGCGGTGGAGATCACCTTGACCTGGAGGTGGTCTCCGCCGCCGGTGAGGTCTTCCACCTCCACCTCGGCGTCGGGCAGTGATTCGAGGATTGCCGCCTTCACCTGTTCCGGATGAACCATCTGGCCAGGGCCGCTCACGTGGGGGGGAATCTAAGGGCCAGAGGCCCGTGCCGTCGGCCCAGCCAAGGCGGGATCACTTGCCCGGTTCGGCAAGGCCCCCGTTGTAGGGGATGGTGGCGAAGCCAATCTCCACCAGGCTCTGGTAGGCCTTGCGGCCCTCCTCCCGCGCCGGGGTCATCGTCTTGACCACTTCCACCAGCAGGGGCACCGCCACCTCGGGCTGGTTCAGGCGGCGGAACACGGCGGCCAGGCGCAGGTTCGCCTGGGCCAGCACTTCGAGGGACTCAAAACCGTTCTGATCCATCTCCCGGGGGATGCGGGCATCGAGACCCCTGAAGGAACCGCTCAGGTCCCGGTAGAAGGCCAACAGCCGCCGGGCGCTCTCCCGGGCGTCGTCATAGAACTTGCGGGCCTCGGTGAGGTTGCCGGCGGCGGCGGCCGCATCACCTTTGGCCAACAGCGCCCGCACGGACGAGATGTTGAAGCCATTGGAGGTTTCGAGCACCTTCTTGGGTTCGGCCTGAGCCCGCACGGGGGTGCTGGGGGCCAGGGGAACGAGGGCCGCCATCAGGGCAAGGCTGAGGGCCAGAACAGGCCTGCGCACGGCTGATCGTCGAAGGTGGCGGAACTTTAGGGGGTGCCGTAGGGGCGCCCCACGGCGTTCCGGGCCGCTTCCTCAGCTGATTGCATCGCTTCCGCCAGCCGTAGGTTGAGCTGGTGTACCGCTTCGCGGCCTTCCCCCTGGACCCGCAGGGCCGGAGCGAAGCAGACGGCGGCCCTGTCCCGCCAGCCGGGGGGGCTGTGGCCGTAACCCAGTCCGACCGGCACCACCCGCACGTCCACCCCTTGGCTTTGGGCCAGCACCGCCAGCCGGGCCAGGCCCTGGTGCAGGCGCATGGGCCCATCACTACGCCGGATGTGTCCCTCGGGGAACACCACCAGTTGGTGGCCCTCCGCCAGCAGATCAACGGCGTAGCGCAGCGAGGAGGTGCCGGGGCGGGTCTGGTCCACCGGAAAACATCCCAGCCGCTCCAGGAACCACCCCTGCAGGCCCTGCATTTCGGTGAGGGTGACCATGAACCGGCAATCCCGGCCGGTGACACGGCGGCCAGCGGCGTAGGGCAGCAGCAGGGCATCCCAGCGGGCCCGGTGGGTGGGGGCCAGCAGCACCGCCCCCTGGTGGGGCAGAAACTCGGGCTGAAGCACCGTGACGGCGCTGAAGTACCCCGTCAGGGCGATGTCCTGGGTGAGGGCCATGGCTACGGGTGCCAACAGGGGATCAATGCCGTTGCAGAGCCTGCGTTCCCGTTGGATCAGTGCCGTCTGCGTCGCCACAGGGGGGCTTCGATCGATCGTCAAGCTAGGGGTGCCCGTTGCGCCATTCAGGCCACGGCGGGCAGTTGTTTCGGCGGCCTCCTGGCTGCCGACGATCCATAGGATCGGGACCCTGCGCTCCACCGGCCATGGCCAGCCTGGGTGTGAACATCGACCACATTGCCGGCGTCCGCCAGGCCCGCCGCGGCGTCGAGCCCGACCCGGTCACCCTGGCCCTGCTGGCGGAGCTCGGCGGCGCCGATGGCATCACCGTTCACCTGCGCGAGGACCGGCGCCACATCCAACTGCGCGATGTGGAACTGCTCCGGGCCACCGTGCGCACCCGCCTCAACCTGGAGATGGCTGCCACCCCTGAGATGGAGGCCATCGCCCATCGCCTGCGGCCCGACATGGTCACCCTGGTGCCGGAGAAGCGCCAGGAGGTCACCACCGAGGGCGGCCTGGACGTGGCCAGCCAGGAGGGTGAGCTCACTGCCCTGGTGGGGCGGCTCCAGGGCGGCGGTATCCCGGTGAGCCTGTTCGTGGACCCCGATGACCACCAGCTGGAGGCCAGCCAGCGCAGCGGGGCCCGCTGGGTGGAGCTGCACACGGGCACCTATGCCGAGGCCCCATGGGCCGAGCAAACCAGGCAGCTGGCGCGGTTGGAGGAGGGCACCGTCCGTTCCCGCCAGCTGGGGCTGCGGGTGAACGCGGGCCACGGACTCACCTATCAGAACGTGGAGCCCGTGGCGGCGATCGAGGGCATCGAAGAACTGAACATCGGCCACACGATCGTGGCCCGGGCCCTGGCGGTGGGGCTGGAAGCGGCGGTGCGGCAGATGAGGGCCCTGGTTCAGAATCCCCGCAGGGAACCCCTCTTCGGCACCACCTTTCCATGACTGAGCCTTCCGCCCCCCTCTATCACTTCGTGGCGGCCAGCGAAGCCTTCCTGACGGTGGAGGAACCGCTGGAAGAGGTTCTGCGCGAGCGGGTGCGCCATTACGGCGAACAGGGCAAGAGCATCGATTTCTGGCTCGTGTTGCGGCCGGCGTTTCTGGAGATCCCCGCCCTGGGCTCGATCGCCGCGGCGGTGCCCCGGCCCGCCGCCGCCGTGGTCTCCACGGACCCCAAGTTCATCGAATTCCTCAAACTGCGCCTGGAGTTCGTGGCCAAGGGCTCGTTCAATGGCTCCACGGCCGGTCTCGATGACCCCCTGGCCAGCCTGGCCTGAGCCCCAGGGGTACCGGTCTGGAACAGCCAGGCTCAGAACAGAGCGGGTAAGAACAGCCCGGCTCAGAACAGTCCGAAGAAGCGTTTGCGCGGGGTCTCCTCCGCTTCTGACTCCTTCTCCTGGCGGGCCCGCTGGCGTTCCTGCAAACCGTCCTGGTGGTAGCGGGGCCGGTCGTCGCCGATGGTGATCAGGGCTTCTTTGTTTTTCCACCAGATCCAGTCGCGGATCGGTGGGGTGGCCAGCAGATCCTCCCTGCTCAGGCCCAGGCCCAGCTTGTTGGAGGCATGCACCAGCACGGCGATCATGGCCTCGCCGTCTTCGCAGCTGGCCAGGGCCTCGTTGGTGCGCTTGGCCCCGTTCAGGGCTTTCACCAGGAGTTGCACTCTCCGGGAAACCGGTAGCGACCGAAGCTCCATGGGCCGGATGGCAGCTGACGCAGGAAAGGTAGCCGGTGACACCTGGGCCCGTGCTTGCCAGGGTGCTGACAGGAATCTGGCGACCGGCCAGAGTTCACGTAAAGTCGTCCGTATGACGTCTCGATCGAACCCCACCCGCCACTGGGTCATCGGTGATGTGCATGGTTGTGCCGATGCATTGCAGGCCCTGGTGGAGCGGCTCCCGTCCACCGACCTGCTGATTCTCTGCGGCGACGTGATCAACCGTGGCCCCCAGATTGAGCGGGCCATGGAGCTGGCCTGGTCGCTGGTGGAGAGCGGTCGCGGTGTCTGGCTCAAGGGCAACCATGAACTCCGGCTGACCCGGGCCCTGCGCCGCGGTAGTTGGACGGCCCAGCGCGACCTGGCCGGTTGCGACACCTATCGCCAGCTCGGTGATCGCCGCTGCCGCCTCTGGATCGAGCGCCTTGAGCATCTGCCTCTGGCCTACTGGGGCCAGGGTTGGGTCGCCACCCATGCCGGCTTCGATCCGGACAGCTGGCAGCCCGACCTTTCGGTTCGACAGCCCTTCTGGGACCGCTACGACGGCCGTTTTGGCGAGGTGATCGTGGGCCATACCCCCGCCGGCCAGGTGCGCCGTCGCGCCAACGGCATCCTGACCGTCGACACCGGTGCCTGCTACGGCGGCACCCTCACCGCCTACTGCCCCCAAACCCAGGAACTGACCCAGGTGGAGGGGTTGCCGCTTTCCACTTCGGCCTGGCTGCAGCCCAGGAAGGCCCTACTCGGCAGCCCTTGCTGACCCTTTACCGCAGCAACCGGGCCGAGATCCTCGCCCAGTTGCTGGCCGCCCGCCTGCAGGTCAGTCCGCCTGGCCCGTTCGAGCAGGTGCAGGTGGTGGTCAACACCTGGCCCACCAGCCGATGGCTGGGGGAGCAGTTGGCCCTGGGGCTCGGCACCGGTGCCGCTTCCTTCGCCGACGGCATCGCAGCCAACCTGCGCTTCCCCTTCCCCGGCAGCCACCTGCGCCAGATCGTGGACGCCGTGCTGCAGGACGGCAGCGCCACGGCATCGGAGCCGGCTGGCTCCGATCCCTGGCGGGCCAGCCAACTGGTTTGGCCCTTGCTGGAGCAGCTGCCGGAGCTGGTGCAGCAGCCTGAGGCGCTGCTGCTGCGTCGTTGGCTTCAGGAGCGGGGCCAAGGGGGCGGCCGGGCGTCGCAGGTCCGCGGCGATGGGGGGCTGGGGGAGCTGGATAGGCCCCTGTGGCAGCTCGGTCGTGCCATCGCCGATGCCTTCGACGACTACACCCTCTATCGCCCGGGGATGTTGGCCGCCTGGAGCGCCGGCCATCGGCTGGATGAGCGGGGTCAGCCCCTCCCTGATCTGCAGCAGTGGCAACCGCTGCTGTTCAACCGGCTGGCGGAGCGTCTGGAGCGGAAACCCTTCGGCCTGCGGGTGGCCGAGGCCATTGGGCTGCTGCGCAGCTGGCCAAACGACAGGCCCATTCCTGGGCTGACAACGGGCAGCCCCCTGCGGCTGTTTGGCCTCAGCAGCATGGCGCCGGTTCAGGTGGATCTGCTGCAGGCCCTCTCGGGCCGCCTTGAGGTGGAGCTCTACCTGCTCACCCCCTGCCGCGACCTCTGGCAACGGCTCGGCCCCGGCCCCGGCGGTGGTGGTGATGGCCAGGCCCTCGATCCCCTGGGGGAGGACTGGTTGCTGCAGGCCCCTGGCCTGGAGGCCCGCTTCGGGCGTCTGGGGGCCGAGTTCCAGCAGTTGCTGGAGGGCTCCGGTGAAACCCGGCTGGGCGGCTGGGAGGAGCGGGACCTGTTCCTGGGGGCCGCCAACCTCGCCCGCGAGCCCATCAATCTTGGGCAGCGGAGCCGTGGGCCCAGTCTGTTGGAGCAGCTGCAGCAGCGGCTGGTGGACCCGGAGGAAGCCGAGCCGTTGCAGCTGGGCGATGGTGACCCCTCCCTGGAGTTCCACGCCTGCCCGGGTCGGTTGCGCCAGGTGCAGATCGTGCGCGATCGGCTCCTGCAGCTGATGGCCGCCGACCCCAGCCTTGCCCCCCGCGACCTTCTGGTGATGACGCCCCAGGTGGAGGCCTTCGCCCCCCTGGTGGGGGCGGTGTTCGGCGACAGCGAAGCCACGGGGGTGGAGTTGCCCTGGCGGCTCACCGACCGCAGTCAGCAGAGCGAGGCCGGCGTCAGCAGCGGCCTGCTGGCCTTGTTGGAGCTGGGGGGCGAGCGGCTCACCGCCTCGGCCCTGGAGGGGCTGCTGTCCTGTGCGCCCCTGCTGGAACACCGCCAGGTGCCGCCGGGTGAGGCCGGAGCGATCACGGAACTGCTCCAGCGCGCTGGCTTCCGTTGGGGCCTCGATGGCGCCGCCCGCGGCGGCGACCCGACCCACAGCCTTACCTGGGCCCTGGACCGGCTGGTGCTGGGCCTGGTGCTGCCCGAGCAGGCCGGCCTGGCGCCTGCGGATACCGCCCCGCTGGCCATGGCCGGCAGCCTGGAGCAGCAGGGCCGCTGGCTGCAGCTCCTGCTGGGGGTGAAACGGGCCCTGCGGCAGCTGGGCCGGCCCCGAACGCCGGCGGCGTGGGCACCCCTGCTGCGGCAGTTGCTGGCGGAGCTGTTCGGTGACGGTGGCGAGCGGGCCTGGGAGCTGCAGGCGATCCTGGCGGCCATCGCCGACTGGCAGGAGGTGGCCTCCACCAGCCCGCTGCGGCTGGAGGCGCCCGTGGTGGCCGAGGTGCTGGGGGAGCGGCTGGGGGCCGACAGCGGTCGCTTCGGCCACCGCAGTGGAGCCCTCACCATCAGTGCCCTGGAGCCGATGCGCGCCATTCCCCACCGGGTGATCGTGCTGATGGGCCTCGATGCCGGCAGCTTCCCCCGCCAACGGGAGCGACCGGGCTTCCATCTGATGGAGCAACGGCGCCAGTTGGGGGACCCCAGCCCCGGCGATCAGGACCGCTACGTTTTGATCGAGTGCCTGCTCTCCGCCCGAGACCACCTGCTCATCACCTGGAGCAGCCGTGAGGAGCGCCGGGGCGAAGACCTGATGCCCTCCGCCCCCGTCCGCCAGTGGCTGGCCCTGCTGGAGCAGGAGCTGGGCCCCGAGCAGGCGGCACGGCTGCGGCGGGACCACAGCCCCAATCCCCTGGAGCGCCGCAATTTCCTGCCGGAGGGCCCCTGGCCGCCGGCCAGCTGCGACCGGCGGCTGATGGAGGCCCGCCGGTTGCTGGATGCCCGTAATCTCCCGCCACCGGGGCCCCTGGCCGGTGGCCCCGCGCCTGCCCCCGGCAGCCTGGCCGACCCCGAGGCGGAGGCCTACAGCGATCTGCAGCACTGGCTGGTGGCCCCCCAGGAGAGCTGGCTGGCCGCCCTCGGGCTGCGGCCAAAGGAATGGGGCCGCCAGGTCGAGAACCTGGAGTCCCTGGCCCTCGATGAGGGCATGCGTTCCCGTTTGCTGCGACACCAGCTGGAACAGGGCCCTGCCCCCGCCGAGGAGGCCCCGGACTGGGCGGCGCTGCAGCGGGGCCAGGGGGTGTTGCCCCCCCTGACGGCCGGCCTGCTGGAGGCCGACCGGCTCGCCAGCCGTTGGGGCTCCCTGCAGGAGTGCCTGGAGGGGCTGGGGGAGGAGCGGCTTGGGGAAACGCGCCACGGCGATCTGGCTGCGCAGTTGCGCTGGCGGGGCGATGTCCTGGTGCTGGCCCACACCGCCACCGTGCGCAGTTCCCAGGTGCTGCAGTTGTGGCTGGAGCTGCTGCTGGCCGCGGCCGCCGGCCAGACCCCCGCCCGGGCGGTGCTGATTGGCCGGGATGGGCACCGCTTCCGGGTCATGGGCCGTTTCGGGGTGCCGCCCGCAGCCGAGGCCCGCGCGCTTCTGGAGCAGCTCCGGCATTGGTGTGAGCTCTATCGGCAGAGCTGTTGGCCCGTTCCCCCGGAAACGGGTTGGGCCTTCGCGACTGCCGAGACGAAGAAGCCTGGTGCGGGCTTCAGCAAGGCGGTGGAGGCCTGGGAAGGGGGCTACCAGCGTCAAGGTGAGCGCAACAAGGAGGTGCAGGCCCTCTGTTTCGGGGCTTCCCTGCCGGCCCGGGAGCTGGTGGGGGAACCGTTTCAGCCCCTGGCCCTGGAGTTCTGGCGGCCGCCGCTTACGCATTACGAGGAGGTGAAGCCATGAGCGGCCTCTGCCCCCCCCTGCAGCCCTTCGACGCCAACAGCTTTCCGCTGGATCCGGGCGTCCGGCTGCTGGAGGCCAGCGCTGGCACCGGTAAGACCTTCGCCCTGGCCCACCTGGTGTTGCGGCTGGTGACCCGCCCCACCAACCCCCTCACCCTTCAGCAGCTGTTGGTGGTGACGTTCACGGAGGCCGCCGCCGCCGAACTGCGGGATCGCATTGCCCTCCGTCTCCAGCAGGCCCTGACGCTGCTGGAAGGCACCGCCGCATTGGGCCAGGAGCCCGACGGGGTGCTGCTGGCCTGGCTGGAGCAGCAGCACGATCGACGCACCCTTCGCGGCCCGTTGCTGCTGGCCCTTGAACAACTCGACCGGGCCGACATCACCACCATCCACGGCTTCTGCCGCCGCACCCTGCAGCGCCGTTCCCTCGAAGCGGGGCTGGGCCCGGCGGTGGAGCTGGAGACCGACGACGGCGAGCGGCTGGCCCAGGTCTGCCATGACTACTGGCAGCAGCAGGTGCTGCCCCTGCCCATCGAACTGTTGGCGGGGCTGCAGCAGCGGGGCCTGGCGCCCCAGGTGCTGGAGGGGGTGCTGCGCAAGCTGGATGGTGATCCTGCCCTGGAACTGGATCCGCTGCCTGCGGAGCTGGACCTGGAGCAACCGCTGGCCCCCCAACTGGAGGCCCTGTGGCCGCAGCTTTGGGATCGGTTCCAGAGGGAGTGGCAACTGGGCGGTGCAGCCCTGGAGCAGGCCTGTTGCGCTGCGGCGGCCGATCTGAAACAGGCCGGCGCCAAGTACGACCCCTACCTGCTCAAGCCCAGCGGCCGTGACGTCCAGGTGACCGACTGGATCGCAGCCCGGAACGGAGCGGTGCCTGGCTACGGCGCGGTGCTGGAGCTCAGCGACAGCGCCCGCAAGGCTGGCAAAACGCTTTTGCGGGAGGTGTACCACCCAGGCCCCTATGTGAAAGTCACCGCCCCGGTGGAGGGGGAGGGCCGCCCGCTGCCCCAGGCGCCGCTGCTGGAGGCGATCGCTGCCCTGGTGGATGGTCCGGCCGAGGGGTTGTTGCTCCATTTCGCCCACTGGGGTCGCCGGGAGCTGGCCCTGCGTCGGGGACGCAGCGGCCGCATGGGCTACGGCCAGCTGCTGGAGGGCCTGGACCCTGGTGGTGGCGCACAGCCTGGCGATGGCCAACAGCCTGGAAAGGGCGAGCACACCAGTGAGCGTCAGGGCGTACTGATTGCTGCGGTGGCCGATCGCTACCGGGTGGCCCTGGTCGATGAGTTCCAGGACACCGACCCGATCCAGTGGCGCATCCTCGAGAGGGCCTTCACCGCTGGGGCGGGGCTGGCGGCGCGCCATCTGCTGGTGATCGTGGGGGACCCCAAGCAGGCCATCTACCGCTTCCGTGGCGGGGAGCTGGCCACCTACCGTCTGGCTCGCAACCGGGCCGATTCTGTCTACGGCCTCACCCAGAACCGCCGCTCTTCGCGGGCTCTGGTGGCCGGCTTCAACGCCTTGATGGTGGGGCCCGGCCTGCACCGCTCCGATCTGGATGTGCCGCCCGTGGAGGCCTGCGCCGCCAAGGGGGAGCTGCTGCTGCCGGAGGGGGAGTTGCCTCTCCAGTTGCTGGAGCTGGACAAGGAGACCCTGAGCGAGCAGGTGGCGGGCCTGTGCCTGCAGCTGCTGCAACGCCCCTTGCTGCTGCGCCAGCCCCCCAGGGCGGACAGGGCCCGCCGCGACCGTGCCCTGGAGCCCGGAGACCTCTGCCTTCTGGTGGCACGCCATAACGAGGCAGAGGAGCTGCGGCGGGCCCTGGAGCGCCGGAACCTGCCCAGCCGCCTCGTGAGCCGTGGCGATGTGTTCGCCACGGAGGGGGCCACGGGCCTGCAGCGGTTGCTGGATGCCCTGGCCGACCCAGGTCACGCCGGCCGGCAGCGCCTGCTGGCCGCTTCACCCCTGCTGGGGTGGTCGGCGGAGCGCATCGCCGCCGCGCCGCCCGAGGCCTGGGATGGGCTGGCCGATGCCCTCAGCCGCCTGGCCCTCGCCCTGCCCCGCCAGGGGCTCATGGCCGCCCTCGGCCAGCTGCTGCGCACCGAGGGGCTGGCCCGCCTGTCCTTGGGGGGGCGGGCCCTGGCCGATTTGCAGCAGACGGCCGAGCTGGTGCAGGAGCACATGCATCGCCATGGCCTTGGTGCCGCCGCCGCCGCCGACTGGCTGCGCCGGTTGCGGCTTGACCGTGACCGGGCGGTGCCGGAGGCCCACCAGCTCCACAGTGCCGCCGCCGATTCCTCGATCGCCGTGGTGACTGTGCACAGCAGCAAGGGTCTGGAGTACCCGGTGGTGATCTGTCCCTACCTCTGGATGTCCCCTGCCCAGCCCAAGGCCGGCATCCCCTCCGTGGGGCGCCGCTGGCGGCCACCGCTCAGCTCTGCCGCGCGCCTGGATCTGCACCTCAATCCCCACTGGGGCGTGGGGCGCCAGGCGGCAAGGGAGGACCAGGCGGCCCAGGAAGAGGAACGGGAGCGGTTGGCCTATGTGGCCGCCACCCGAGCCCAGCACCTGCTGGTGCTGGGCTGGCGCCAGGAACCGAAGCACGCTGCCAACCCCCTGGCCCCCTGGCTGTTGGATGCCGGCGGTGCGCTGCGGCAGGAGTTGCCGTTGCATCGCATCGATTCCGCGACGTTCCCAGGCCCTGCGGTCCTCTGGAAACCCGAGCCGCCCCAGGGGGTGCTGGCGACGGGCCCCATCCCCCGGCACCGGCTCGACACCAGCTGGGGCCGAGCCAGCTATTCCAGCTGGGCCCACAGCGCCAGCCCCCTGGCGCCCCAGGCTGCTGAAGAGGGCCGTGACACCGATGCCCTCAGCCTGGACAGCGACGGCGCTCCAGAGAGTCCATCGGAGCTGTCCTCCCTGGAGCGCCGCGGTCCCCTGGCCGACTTCCCCCGGGGCGCCGGGCCGGGGGAGGCCCTGCACGCCATCCTCGAGCGGATCGATTATCAACAGCAATCCCACCACCCCACCACGGTCACGGTGGTGGCCAGGGAGCTGGAACGGGCCGGCCTGGATTCCGGCCTGGAAAGCCCTTCGCTGGAGGGGCTGGAGCGGCTCCGGCTCACGCCGTTCGGGGGGCCCCTGGGATCCTTTCGTCTGGCGGACCTGCCCCTGGAGCAGCGACTCACCGAGATGAACTTCGATCTGCCCCTGGCGGTGCCCGCCGCCGGTGCCCTGGGGTCCGCCAGCGGCGGGGACAGCCAGCGCCGCCGTGTCACCTCCAGGGCCCTGGCAGGGATCTTCGCCGACCATCCCGGCGGCCTGTTCGGCGCCGCCTACGCCGAAGCTCTCTCCCGCCTGGAGGTGGCCAGCCGCGGCTTCCTCACCGGCTCCATTGATCTGGTCTTCCGCTGCGGCGAGCGCTGGTGGGTGGCCGATTGGAAGAGCAACTGGCTGGGGGAACGGGACGCCAGCGGTCAGCCCCTGGCCTGCGGCCCCGCCCATTACGGCCGGGAGGCGATGGCAGCCCTGATGGCGGCCAACCATTACCCACTCCAGGCCCATCTCTATCTGGTTGCCCTGCACCGCTATCTGCGTTGGCGGTTACCCGGTTACGAGCCTGCCCGTCACCTGGGGGGCTACACCTATGTGTTTCTGCGGGGTACCCCAGGTCCCACCGAGGTCGATCCCGTGCCGGGGATGCTGGTGGAGCAGCCACCCCTGGGGCGCATCCTGGCCCTTGATCGGCTCCTGCAGGAGGGAAGCCGATGACTCCCCAGCCGCCAACGACGACCCAAGCACCCGCCCCTGGTCCCCTGGCCTCCGCCCTGCTGGAGGCCCTTCCCCGGCTCTATGGCGGGCCCGGCGATCCCCTGATCCTGGAGCTCATCGCCGCCCTCGGCGGCGCCCTGGAGAGGGGGCAGTTGGAGCTGACCCTGGAGGGTTCGCCACCGCCGGAGGTTTCCGGGGAGCACTGGCCGCAGGGCCATCTCCGGGCCCTGGTGGGCTCACCTCTGCTGGCCCGGCCCGACACCCTGGCCGAACGGCCGGAGGCCCCGCTGGTGCTGGAGGGCACCCAGTTGCAATGGCGCCGCTGGCACAGCCAGCTCGACGCGGTTCTATCGGCCCTGGTGGAGCGTGCCGGCAGGGCGGTGGATCCGCCGCTGCCGGCCGCGGCCGTGGAGCGGGCTGTGGCCACCGCCGCCGGCCAAGGGCTCGATCCCCAGCAGCAGCGGGCGGTGGCGGCCCTGCTGCGCCATGGCCTTGTGCTGCTCGGTGGCGGCCCCGGCACCGGCAAGACCAGCACGGTGGTGCAGATGCTCGGCGCCGCCCTGGGGGTGGCTCCCCAGCTTCGGTTGCATCTGGCGGCCCCCACCGGCAAGGCCGCCACCCGCCTGCGGCAGGCCCTGGCGGCGGGATCTGGCCGCCTCGATGCCGCCATCGCCGCACGGCTGCAGCAGGCGCCCTGCACCACCCTGCACCGCCTGCTGGAGAGCAACGGCGACCGTTTCGGCCGCCACCGCCAGAACCCCCTCGGCCTCGATCTGCTGGTGGTGGATGAGGTGTCCATGGTGGATCTGCCCCTGATGCAGGCCCTTCTGGAGGCCCTGCCGGCCCGGTGCCAACTGGTGCTGGTGGGGGACCCGGCCCAGCTGCCGCCGGTGGGCCCCGGGGCCGTGCTGCTGGAGCTGCAGCGGCCCGCCCGCCGGGCCGCCCTGGGGGAGGCCTTGGTGGAACTGGCCACCACGTACCGCAACAACGGCGCGATTGCTCAGGTGGCGGAGAGCCTGCGTCCAGGGTCGCGGGTTGATGGAAAAGCGACCGAAGCTCCTCCCCCAAGCCCATCCCTGCTGGACCAGTTGCAACGCCTTTCCCCCACCGACAACCTGCTGTGGCAGCGCCTGCCGGCGAACCGCCCGCCCCAGGGCGCCTTGGAACGGCTGCGGGAGCACCGCCAACGGTTACACCAGCTGACAGGGCAGCTGGTCTGGCCCGAGCCCCAGGCCCCTGCGACCACCCCTGACCAGATCGCCGAGGCGGCCCCCCAGGGGGCCAAGGCCCTTCTGGCTGAACTGGACTCCTGCATCCTGCTCACCCCCGTGCGCCAGGGGCCCTGGGGGGTGGAGGCGATCCATCGTCAGTTGTTGGGGGAGGCTTTCGCGCGACCGCTGCAGCACTGGCCCCTGGGCACGCCGGTGCTGAACCAGCGCAACCTGCCCGAGCAGGGGCTGGCCAACGGTGACATCGGCGTGCTGGTGGAACGAAGGGGCGAGCGGCTGGTGCTCTTCCCAGGCCCCCGGCTGCTGCACCCCGCCCGCCTGGGGGGGGCCGAGCCGGCCCTGGCCCTGACGATCCACAAGTCCCAGGGCAGCCAGTACGGCGAGGTGCTGCTGCTGATGCCCCCGAGCCGTCACTGGGATCCACGCCTGCTCTACACGGGCCTGACCCGCGCCAGAACCCGGGCCACCCTGTTCACTCCGCCCGAGCCCAGTTGGTTGGTGGAGGCGGTGCCCCCGTGAACGCCGAACTCTGGAGGCTGTGGGTCCTCGTGAGCGCCGGCAAGTTTTTGGAGGGCCTGATCGTGTTCATGGGCGGCATCACCCTGCCCCTCGTACAGCGGGACTTTCCCCTGGCCACCCCGGGTCTGCTGACCGCCGCACCGCTCGCGGGGATCCTGATCGGCGCACCCCTGCTGGGGAACCTGGCGGATCGCTGGGGCCGTCGGCCGGTGTTCATCGCCGAGATGGTGGCCCTGGCCCTGGCCCTACTGGGGGCAGCCCTGAGCCCCTCGGCCCCCTGGTTGATCGGCTGCCTGCTGCTGATTGGCCTTGCCCTGGGCGCCGACTACCCCATGGGACACCTGATGCTCTCGGAACGGGTGAGCGGGCCCCAACAGGCCCCCCTGGTGCTGTCGGCCTTCGGTTTCCAGGCCGTCGGGGCCCTGGCAGGCGGCCTGCTGGGGCTGCTGGCGACCGATCTCCTGGAGCCGAGCCAGGGCCTGAACTGGCGATTCCTCTACCTGGCACCCCTGCTGCCCACGGCCCTGCTGGCGTGGGGGCGGCTGCAGGTGAGCGAAAGCCCCGCCTGGGAGCACCGCGCTGACCCTTTCGATCCCTTGGCGGGGTCTCCCGGTGATCTGGCCAGCGTGCCCCATCCCAACTTGCTGGCCTCTGTTCCCTGGTTCCTCCAGGATCTGGCCACCTACGGCATCGGCATCTTCCTGCCGCTGCTGCTGGCGGGGGACCCTGCGGGTCAGGGCACCCGCTTCCTGCCGCTGCTCGTCGATGTTCTGTTTGTGGCCGGTATCGTCGCCGCCACCTTGCTCTGCAACCGCATCGGCACGATCCGGTTGCAGGTGGGGGGGTTCTGCGGCTGCGCCGCCGGGCTGGCCCTGGCGGCCTGGGGGGCGGGGTCGATGGAGGGCCAACCGGTGGCGATCGCCGCCGGGCTGGGGGTGTTCCTGTTCATGACCAACCTCGGCCCCAACGCCACCACCTACCTGTTGGCGGGCAACCTTTTCCCGGTGGAGAACCGGGGCAGGGGAGCCGGCACCGCCGCCGCCGCCGGCAAGGGCGGGGCGGTGCTCATCGCCTTTCTGTTGCCCTCTTTGCTGCAGCGGTGGGGCAGCGCCCCCACGTTCGAGGCCCTGGCGCTCACCTCCCTGCTGGGGGCCCTGATCACCTTGGGGTTGGCGGCGCGGCCCGATGAAGGCTGGTTCACAGCTCACCATGATCCGCAACATGCCAACGAAAAGTGAACGACCTGGGAAGGCTTTGGCTGATCGGCCCATACTGCAATCACCGGAGGGACGTTCACACCAACTCCGGGGTCACCAGCCTCGCTGGTGGCACTTTTGTCAGAGCCCCTGCTCCAATAGTCTCCCCCAACGTGCGCCCTTAGGTTCCTTCGGGAACTACCTTTTGCACCGTTTAAATGACCTCTTCGGATCTCATTGAGGTGCCCCAAAGGTGAATTAGGGTGGCCAATTGGAATCCACGGCCCCAGGCGGCTCTGATCAAACTTTTACCCAACCCGATCCACTCCCCATTGGGCTCCATGCCCTCGGGTTCCGCGTTAATCGGATTTCCCTGCGGGGCAACCAGTGCCTGAACGGGGCGCAGGTCACTTGTGAATGCCCCAGCCTGGAGCAAGGGGCTTTGCCATCGGGCTGGGGATCCGATGGCAACTGCGGGAGGACGGGCCCCATGGAACGGTTCTCTCGTGCTTCTGCGCAGGGGTTGCAGGGACCCTCCTGAATCCGTTGGAATGGACGAAGCGGTCGGCCTGATCCAGAGAATCCTGGATCGGACGCCAATCCCGATGGGTCACCAACGCGGGCAATCCACCCATGGCCATTCCCCAAGCGCAATTCTTGAAGGGCATGGTTCCTCTTGAGCCCATGGGAGCATCTGATTCAACTGAGGCCATGTCCCCCTCCAGGGTTGAGAGGCCATGGGGCTGGTTTGAGACCCTCGCCGCCGGGCCCGGGTATCTCCTTAAGCGGCTCTGCATCCGTGCCGGTCAACGGATCAGCCTCCAGCGCCACCTGCACCGCCAGGAGCACTGGGTGGTGGCGGCCGGATCGGGCTGGCTAGAAGCCGACGGCCATCAGCTGGCCTGTGGCGTGGGCTCAACCTTTGAGGTGCCCAGGGGCAGCCTCCACCGCGCCACCGCGGCCGATTCGGATCTACTCATCATCGAAGTTCAACTGGGGGAACTTCTCAGCGAGACCGATATTGAGCGCTTCGCCGATGACTACGGCCGCCTCACCAACTGAGGGGGGCTGGGGCCAGGTGATAATGTTTGGCTTCACCCTTTGATCAAGGGCAAGGCGTTTTTCTTGGCTCCCCCGTTGGTGGGATCCAGCGTGTGACTGCCGGCCTGCATTGAAGGAAATCCAGGCCAAGGCCCTTTTCTGAATAGTGACGAACACCTCTGCGTGCGAGAGCTCCGGCTGCTCTGTGGATCTCAGTGCGGCTGAACTCCCCGCCACCGCCACCACCACCGAACTTGACACCACTTTGATCGGCCCCCTTGCCGATCTCCCCGCCGATTCGCCTCAGGCAACCGAAACCCTCGAAGAGCAGGAGGCCGGCAACGGCTTCACGGCCTTCGGTTTCGCCCCCGAAGTGCTGCGTGCCCTCAAGGACTGCGGCTACCAGCAACCTTCCCCGATCCAGCAGGCCGCCATTCCCGAACTGCTGTTGGGTCGCGATCTGGTGGGTCAGGCCCAGACCGGCACCGGCAAAACGGCCGCCTTTGCCCTGCCGATGCTGGCCCGCATGGACCTGCAGCAGCGCACTCCCCAGGTGCTGGTGCTCACCCCCACCCGGGAACTGGCCCTCCAGGTGGCCGAGGCCTTCAACAGCTATGCGGCCCACCTGCCCCATATCCGCGTCCTGCCGATCTATGGCGGTGCCGATTTCCGCGACCAGATCGCCCGGCTCAAGCGGGGCGTGCAGGTGGTGGTCGGTACCCCCGGCCGTGTGATGGACCACATGCGCCAGGGCACCCTCGACCTTTCGGGCCTCAAGAGCCTGGTGCTCGATGAAGCCGACGAAATGCTGCGCATGGGCTTCATCGACGACGTCGAATGGGTGTTGACCCAGCTGCCGGAACAGCGTCAGGTGGTGCTGTTCTCCGCCACTATGCCGTCGGAGATCCGGCGCATTTCCCACAAGTACCTGAATGATCCCGCTGAGATCACCATCCGCCAAAAGGGCGACGACTCCAGCCGTATCCGCCAGCGCTACCTCACCGTCAACGCCCCCCACAAGCTGGAGGCGCTCAGCCGGGTGCTGGAGGCGGAAACCAGCGAAGGGGTGATCATTTTCGCCCGCACCAAGGCGATCACCCTCACCGTGGCCGAATCCCTCGAGCAGAGCGGCTACGACGTGGCCGTGCTCAACGGCGACGTGCCCCAGAACCAGCGGGAGCGCACCATCGATCGGCTGCGCAACGGCAAGGTGGATGTGCTGGTGGCCACGGATGTGGCGGCCCGCGGCCTCGATGTTGACCGCATCACCCTGGTGGTGAATTACGACATCCCCTTCGACAGCGAGGCCTACGTGCACCGCATCGGTCGCACAGGTCGGGCGGGCCGGAGCGGCAACGCCATTCTGTTCCTGACCCCCAGGGAGCGCCGCTTCCTCGGAGGTCTGGAGAGGGCGGTCGGTCGTCCAATTGAACCGATGGACGTGCCCAGCAACGCCACCATCAACCAGAGCCGCTTGGATCGCCTGCGTCAGAAGCTCACGGCCGGTGTGCAGCAGCCGAGCCCCCGCGAGGAGGAGAGCGCTTTGCTCACGGAAATCCTCCAGAGGGTCGGCCAGGAAATCGACGCCACCCCCGAGCAACTGGCCCTGGCGGCCCTGCAACTCGCCGTCGGCCATGGGCCCCTGCTGGTCCATGGAGACGAAAACTGGCTGCGGCAGTCTTCGCCCCGGGACAGGGTCGGTGGGGAGGCCGATCGTCGCGGCGGTGAGCGCTCCGGCCGTGGATCCCTCCCCGGGCGCCCGTCCCACCGGGGTGAGGGTGGCGATGGTCCCAGCGATGCCGACATGGATCGCTTCCGGATTGAGGTGGGTTGGCGCGATCGCGTTAAACCCGGCAACATCGTCGGTGCCATCGCCAATGAAGCGGGTCTTGCCGGTCGCTCGATCGGACGGATTCAGATCTTTGACACCCACAGCACCATCGACCTGCCCAAGGGCATGCCGGAGGAGGTGTTCCAGTCGCTTCGTCGGCTGAAGGTGATGAACAAGGAGCTTCAGATCTCCCGATCCCCTATGTGAGTCCAATGACACGGCTGTTCTGCCAACGGCTGTCCTGCCAACCCAGCTCCTTGCAACGGCTCCGCCTGCTTCTGGGCCGACGGTTCTCTTGTTCAGCCGTTCTGCTGGCCACCCTGATGGGTGCGCCTGTGGCGGTCCATGCCAGTGCCCTCGATACCATCAACCAACTCTGTCTGGCCGGTTTCTCGGCAGCGGTCAGTGGTTCCGGTAAATCGGCTCCCGAGGGAATGGCCAGTTACACCTGTGATTGCTTTGTTGATCGGGTCAGCCAGAGGATCAGCCTTGCTGAAGCCCAAGCCACCTGCACCCGGCTGGCTTCAAGCCGTTTCAAGTTGCAGTGAAGGTTTCCACCTTTGGAGAGGGGTCTCAGGCCCACTGGCCGGTGACATCACCGGTGGAGAGCACGGCAACCTGATGGAGCGGCATGCTCTCGATCAAGGCGATCAGGGTGGGTTGAATGCTCTCTGATTCGCAGGCCACGAGGGTCTGCAACAGGTCAAAGCGGTCCTGGGCGGCAAGCTCGCCGTCGTCGCTCCAGGCCAGACTCCAGGGCACGGGATACGCCATCAACGGGGAGAGCAAGGTGAGGGATTGCTGACATTGGCAGCTTAGGGGCGGCTTGGCGGTCTGAGAGTCCCTACAGATTTTCTTCTCCTCTTGGGGCAAGGGCCATGGATACCTGGCGATCGTCAGTGACCCTGTAAGGTTGTCCACGATTCACAGGCTTTCAGGCTCCAATCGGCTCGCTCAGCAGGACCCGCTCCCAACGGGCTTTCCTTGAGGAACCCCCAGCATCGACGAATCAGTTCCAGGTTCCCATCAAGG
This sequence comes from Synechococcaceae cyanobacterium ELA445, assembly GCA_037134455.1. Lineage (GTDB taxonomy): Bacteria > Cyanobacteriota > Cyanobacteriia > PCC-6307 > Cyanobiaceae > ATX-6F1. Next base: position 24,434 of record JBAXME010000009.1, read on the forward strand.
AATGACCATTTACGTAGGCAACCTTTCGTTCCAGGCCGAACAGGAGGATCTGCTTGATCTATTCGGCCAGTACGGCGAAGTTCGCCAGTGCAGCCTTCCCCTCGACCGTGAAACCGGCCGGAAGCGTGGCTTCGCTTTCGTTGAACTGGCCAACGATGCTGAAGAGCAGAAGGCCATCGACGACCTCCAGGACGTCGAGTGGATGGGCCGCATGATTCGCGTCAACAAAGCCACCCCCCGGGAGCGCACCGGTGGCGGTGGCGGTGGCGGTGGGGGTGGCAACCGCGGCGGCGGCTATGGCGGCGGCGGTGGCGGTGGTGGCTACGGCGGCGGTGGCGGTGGCGGCGGCAACCGTTGGTGATCCGCAGGGGGGCCCTCCCCTGGCCTGTTGCCCGTCTGGTTTGGGGGGCGCTGTTGCTTGGCACAGCAGCCATCGGCCCACTGCCCGCCAGGGCGGGCAGTGCCACGGCAGACTCCATCTGGAGCCATAAAAATGCCCTGCAACGCGCCACTCAGGCAGTTCCTGCAGGCATGGTGGTCACCCAGACCCGATGCCAGGCGTTTCAGGTTCGGGGAGACTTTCGCCATCGCTGCACTGTTACCTGGGCTGACCCACCCGTTCCGGCAGGTTCTTTAGCCCCCTTGAGCCCTTCTTCCCCAGCACAACCCTAAGCAACCCAGCCTCTTGAGCTGGGCGGCCTTCAACCGCGTTGGGATCTTGGCCCGAGCGAAACACTCGAACCTTCACCCTGTCCGATGGGGAACGTGAAAAGGGGAAGCCCGGGTTGACCCCACAGGCGAGTCCACCCGAGCTTCGAGGCGCCGGATTGTTGGGCTCGGTGACTCAGGCGGGTTCGAGGTTTGCGTACGCCTCGGTCAGCTCGGCCTGGGTCAGATCAGCCAGTTGATCCTTCATCCAGGCATGCCGACGCAGATCGGCCCCTGGTTTGGGCAGGGTCCGTTCCCCTTCGCGGGGCTCGGGCAGGGCCGAGCGCAGGTGCCGGCGGCGCAGCTTGGCCGTCAAGCGATGGAAGCGGTGAAAGGCTCGTGAGCGGGACATGGAAACCTCCGCAGTGGAGACCCTTCCGGTCTATCGCAACGGGCCGGAACAGCCAAGACCCGCCTGCTGTCAGCAGCCCCGAAACCCCCGGTTGCGGCCGTTGGAAGGCCCTTGATCGGGCCAGTCCAGGGGCTGAGCAGTTGAATGGCGATTCCCCACCTTCGCCCGTTGGCCGTAGCAACCACGTCCCCACAGTCGGCACTGCAGCGGTTGATCCGGGCCCTGCGGCCCCACCGCAGACAGGTGGCCCTGGCCATCGCCTGCTCCGTGCTCAACAAGCTGTTCGATCTCGCGCCGCCGGTGCTGATCGGCCTTGCGGTGGATGTGGTGGTAAAGCAGCAGCACTCCTGGTTGGCCCAATTCGGGGTGGGCGGCGTGCCCAGTCAGCTGGCGGTGCTGGCGGTGCTCTCCTTTGTGATTTGGAGCGCCGAATCCCTGTTCGAGTACCTCTACGGCCTGCTCTGGCGCAACCTGGCCCAGACCGTGCAGCACGAACTGCGCATCGAGGCCTACGACCACCTTCAGCACCTGGAGATGGCCTTCTTCGAGGCCGGCAGCAGTGGCCGCCTGATGGCGATCCTCAACGACGACATCAACCAGCTGGAGCGCTTCCTTGACCAGGGCGCCAACGAGATGTTGCAGCTGATCACCACGGTGCTCGCGGTGGGGGCAGCGATGGTGGTGCTCTCGCCGTCGGTGGCGGGGGTGGCCTTCCTGCCGATCCCTGTCATTCTCTGGGGCTCCCTGCTGTTCCAGCGTCGGCTGGCGCCCCGTTACCAGGAGGTGCGCGAGCGGGCTGGCGACCTTTCCAGCCGGCTCGCCAACAACCTGGGCGGCATGCTCACGATCAAGAGCTTCGCCGCCGAGGACTGGGAGAAGGAGCGCCTCAGCGCCGACAGCCAGGCCTACCGCCTCAGCAATGGACGGGCGATTCGGCTCTCGGCCGCCTTCATCCCCCTGATCCGCTTCGCGATTCTGTTCGCCTTCCTGGCGATCCTGGTGATCGGCGGGCTGCAGGCTTGGCGCGGGGTGATTGCCGTGGGTAGCTATTCATTTCTCGTGTTCATTACGCAGCGGTTGCTGTGGCCCCTCACCACCCTCGGCCGCACCCTGGATGACTACCAACGGGCCATGGCCTCGACGAATCGGGTGCTGGATCTGCTGGAAACCCCGATTGCCATTCCCAGTGGCCACCGCAGCCTTGACGCCACGGCGGTGAAGGGTCGGATCGACTTCCAGGCGGTGGGGTTCGCCTACGGCGGCCGCGAGCGCCTGCTGGATGGTTTTGATCTGGTGGTGCCGGCCGGATCCACCCTGGGGATCGTGGGGGCAACGGGATCGGGCAAGAGCACGATCGTGAAGTTGCTGCTGCGGCTCTATGCCATCGATCGCGGCCAGATTTTGCTGGATGGAGTGCCGATCGGTGACTTGCGTCTGACGGACCTGCGCCGGGCCATCGGTCTGGTGAGCCAGGAGGTGTTCCTGTTCCATGGCACCGTGGCCGAGAACATCGCCTACGGCAGCTTCGGCGCCACCCGCGGGGCGATCGAGCGGGCGGCCAGCCAGGCCGAGGCGGCCTCCTTCATTGCTGACCTTCCGGAGGGCCTCGACACGGTGGTGGGGGAGAGGGGCCAACGCCTTTCCGGGGGACAACGCCAGCGCATTGCCCTGGCCCGTGCCATCCTCAAAAATCCGCCGGTGCTGATCCTCGATGAGGCCACCGCTGCGGTCGACAACGAGACCGAGGCGGCCATCCAGCGTTCCCTCGATCGAATCACCGCTGAGCGCACCACCTTGGTGATCGCCCATCGCCTGAGCACGGTGCGCCACTCCGATCGGATTGTGGTGATGGAGCAGGGGCGGATCGTGGAGAGTGGCCACCACGACGAACTTCTGGCCCTCGGCGGTGCTTACACCACCCTGTGGCGGGTGCAGGCAGGCCTGCGGCAAGGGGAACCCCTTCAACTCTGACCTTTGGGGGGGCAGAGCACCTTCAGCCCCTCTGGCCAGATGGGGAACTGGTCTGATCCTTAACGTGTGAATGAGGCCACTGCAAGCCGAATGACATAAGTTCTCACGATGAGAAGTTCGGCCCTGAAAAAACGCAGCCCTTGGGGCCCGGTACTTTTGGCCTCAGCCGTGGGATTGGTCGGTGGGCTGGCTCTGGCGGGTCCCCTATCGGGGTTGCTGAAGGGAGATCTGTTCGACAAGACCCATTCCATCGCCAATCCGTTCACAGGCTGGGCGGGTCTGGGCGATCAGGAAATGGTGGTGCTGGGCACCGATGTGGGAGGAGGCAACACCGATGTGATGTATCTGGTGAAAGTGGAGAACGGCGTCACCCGTCTCACCCAGGTACCCCGTGACACCTACATCGATTCCAGCGCCTACGGACCGCTCAAGGCCAACGCCCTCTACAGCCTCGGTGGTGTGAAGGCCGTCAAGCAGGAATTCTCCAGCCGGATGGGCCTGCCGATCCAGCACCACCTGGTGGTGGATCTTTCCGCCGTGCGGCGCATCGGCGATCAGCTGGGGGGGCTGGAGGTGAATGTGCCCAAGCGTCTGTACTACGTCGACAGAAGCCAGGGGCTCTTCATCGATCTGCAACCCGGACCCCAGACCCTCAAGGGCCGTGATCTCGAGGGATTCATCCGCTTCCGCCACGACGAAGAGGGTGACATCGGTCGGCTGGAGCGCCAGAAACTGGTGCTTAACGCACTTTTCGCCAAGCTCGCCCGACCGGAAACCCTGTTGCGGCTGCCCAGCTTGATCGGTTCGGCCGGCAAGGATCTCAAGACCGATCTGGGACCGATGGAAATCGGTGGCCTTGCCACGGCCATGGCTACCACGCGTCTGGAGACCACCCGGCTCGGCGGTCGTCCCTTTGATCGCAATGGCATCAGCTACTGGGAGACCGATTGGCCCAAGCCCCCGGTGGCCACCGATGGCTCCGCCGATTCCTCCAATCGCTACAAGCTCCTGTTCTGATCTCCCCCCGACTGGGTCCGTTCAGCCCGGTAGCTGGCGGGCACCAGCACCAGGAAGAGCCACCACCACAGGAGCACCGCCAGGCCCAGCGGCACGGTGATCCACCAGTGATGCAGCAGCAGCCAGCTGGCTAGCGGCACCGCCACCCCGGTCAGCAGGATGGACCAGGGCTGGCACCACCAGGGCTTCAGTTGCCAGAGGGAGGCTGCTTCCGCCTGGGGTGTGGCCGGCGCCGTTGCGGGATCCATGGCTCAGGGAGGTTGGTTGCCATTCTCCGTCTGGGAGAGCACGACCAGGGCCAGCGCCAGGGCCACCAGCGCCAGCAGGGGCGTGGTGGTGGCCACGGTCAACCCCAGGGCGGCGGTGAACCAGATGGAGGCGGCACTGGTGAGGCCGCGCACCTGAACTGGCCCCTCGGCCTGGCCCCAGCTCTCCTCATCCTCCTTGGTTTCCCCCTGGCCCCGGCGCTCCTGATCGGGCACCGGCGAGCGCAGGATTTCTCCCGCGCCCAGGAAGCCCACCCCCGTGGCCACCCCCTGGATCACCCGGCTGTGGGCTTGGGTGTCCTGGCCCGCCGCCAGCACCATCAGGCAGGAGCTGAGCCCCACCAGCACATGCACCCGCAGGCGGGAGCGGCGGTGACTCGGGGTGTGGGCGCGGTTGTAGCCCATCGCCAGGCCGCAGGCCACGGCCAGCCCCATGCGCAGCAGGGCCTCGAGATCGGAAGAGAGCTGCACAGGGGCGCGGGGCAGGCCGACGCCATCATCCGTCGGCCCATAGGGTGGCGCCAGCGGTCGACCAGTTGAGGAGCTGGGTTGGGGTCGCCAAGGGAGCGACGACCACCGTCGATGCTGTGTTCTACGAATTGATGGCGCCAGGCGGGGTGAGCCAGCGATGCGACGGCGGTGATCCGGGGCAGACCCGCAACCGTGCCCGCCAGATGGCCAACAGGATCGCCCCTGGCGACACAACTGGCGGCACCCATCGCCGCCTGCCGCTTCTGACTGGCCTGGGCTTGCTGCTGCTGGGCTTGTCGGCCCTAGGGCCGCTGGCCGCCCCCGGCCGCAGTCAACCTCGCGCTGCCGCCCCCCTTCTTTCCCCCACCCCGGACGCCGGGATCCTCCAGCTGGAGCGCTCCTGGACCCGCCTGGATCAGGAGCTGCGGATGCTGGATGAATGGCTACCCGGTCCGACCTCGCCACCCGTCGGCGTGGCTCCGGAACGGAGCGCCCCGCCTGCTGGCCTGCTGCGGGCCAATCGACCGCCGGATGCGTCGTTTGACGCCGGCCGCCTGGACGTTGCCCCTCCCGCCTTGGCCCTGCCCACGGCCGCGGAGCTACGCGAAGGGTCCGTGCAGGGCCTGAGCCTGTCCCAGGCCCTGGCGATCGCCTATGGCCAGAGCCCCGAGCTCCAGGCCAAGCGCCTGGAGGTGGCCAGCCAGCTGGCCCTGCTGCAGGCTGCCTTGGGCACCTACTGGCCCCGGCTGCTGGCGGTGGCCGGCCTCGGCTACGAGCAAACGGGCACCAGCTTTTCGGCGGCCGTGGGCAATCCCGTGCTGGGTTTGGGCGGCGCCTTCGCCCCCGGTGGGGCCTTTTACGTGCCCACCGGCGCCCAGGCCTACCTCAACCAGGGGGTTCGCAGCGGTGCCGCCGGCCTGGCGCTGGGCTACGACCTGGTGGATTTTGCCCGCACCCCTGCGGTGCAGGCGGCCAAGGCCCGGCTGCAGGAGTCCCGCAGCCGATACGCCAACGACCTGCGCCAGTTGCAGCTGTCCGTCAGTGAGGCCTATTACAACCTGCAGCGCAGCGACCAGCTGGTGCGCATCCGCGACGCAGACCTGCGCAACGACTTGGTGATCCTCCAGGACGTACTCGCCCTGAAGCAGGCCGGCCTGGTGCCCCGCCTCGATCTGCTGCGGCGCCAGGCCATCGAGGCTGAGGCCCAGGAGCTGCTCACCCAGGCCCTGGCCGATCGGGCCGTGGCCCGGCGCCGCCTGGGGACCCTGCTCAACCTGCCGGCGAATCTCACGCCGAGCGCCAGCGATCCGATCAGCCTGCAACCTGCCTGGCCCCTGGATCTGGAATCCAGCCTGCTGGCTGCCTACAAGGGCAATCCAGAGCTGGAGGCCGTCCTGGCCGCCCGGCAGGCCCTGGCCCGCCAGAAGGACCAGGTGGCGGCCCAGTTGTTGCCCCGGCTGAGCTTCCTGGCCCGGGCCAGCGGTCTGTCCAACCAGACCAACCAGTGGTCGTTCACGGGCGACTGCTGCGGAACCACGACCATCCCCAGCCTCAACACCAGCGGTTACGACTGGTCCGTGGCGCTCACCTTCCGCTGGCTGCTGTTCGATGCCGGCAGCACCGCCGCTGAGGTGCGGGCTCTGGCCAACCGGGAAGCCGCCCAGGCCCAGATTTACGCCGCCCGGCGCAACGACATCCGCCTGCGGCTCGAGCAGGCCTTCTTCAACCACGAGGCCAGCCTGGCCAAGCTGGCCTCGGCCCGGCGTGGTGTGGCGGCCAGCCTGGAGGGCTTCCGTGACGCCAAACTCCGCTACCAGACGGGTCTCTCCGATGAGACCACCCTCTCCCTCACCCAGGACCGGCTGGTGCAGAGCCTGGTGCGGCGGCTGAACGCCACGATCGACGTCAACATCACCTACGCCCAGTTGTTGCGCGAGCTGTTGCCGGTGGCCAGGGATCCCGGCGTGCCGGTGCCCGTGATCCTCGAGTTGCCCCAGGCCATGGTCCCGGCCAGGCCCCTGGCTCCAGCTGCAGCACCGTTGTCTCCGACCGTTCCAGCGGCCAAAGGGTTCCCAACCGCGCCCTGAACTCCTTCCGGACCCCCTCGGCCGATGCTCACCCCCTCTGTTCTGCGTACCACCCTGAAGTACGGCTTGGCGGCGGCCCTGGCCGGCACCCTGGCCATGAACAGAGGGGGCGGCGTGGAGTTCGCCTGGTACCCGCTGGTGGCCGTGGTGATGTGCATGGATGAGACCGATACCCGGGTGCTGGCCGCCTCCCGGATCCGGGTGCTCGGCACGGTCGCCGGCGGGGTGGTGGCCGGCCTGGTGCACATGGTGCTGAGCGGCTGGGTCGGCCTCACGGTGAGCCTGGTGCTGGTGGTGCCCCTGTTGCGGTGGCTGGGCTGCCAATCCAGCCGCGGGCTGGGGATGTTGGTCTGCACGTTGGTGTTTCTGGTCGAGCGCTATTCCCAGCTGGAATGGGCCTATGTGGGTGGTCGCATCCTCGACACCCTGATCGGCATCGCCGCCGTGCTGGTGGTGAGTTTTCTCTTCTGGCCCGTGGACCGCCTGGCGGAGATCCAGACGATTGATGCCAAGCTGCGGCGCGCGATCGGCCCCAGGCTGGAGGGAATCCGCCAGGCGCTCAAACAGCCCGGCAGCGAGTCGGTGGGACCATCGGTGCCACTCGAAGGCAGCCGGCTGATCCTCCGGCTTGCGCAACTGGTGGCCGATGAGCTGCGCAGTGTCCCCTCCGGCCGTGCCCACCGGCAGCACTGGAGGCAACGGCAGCTGCTCTGGGAGCGGATCAACCACCACAGCCTCCAGCTGGAGCGCCTGGCCGGGCTGTTGCCCCCTGGGGCCTTTGCCGGTGTTTCTACCCCCTGGTTGGACGAGCTGCCGGCGATGCTCCGCCGCGGAGAGGCCGGTGTGGTTTCCATGCTGCCCAAGCGGCAGAGCTTGGTGCGCCTGGCCACCGGCCTGCAGTTGCAACCCCTCCTGCTGCTGGCCTTTGAGGATGAGCTCCAGCGCCTGGTGCGCAGCCTCCACAGCCTGGCCCTGGCGGGCGGGCGGGAGGTCAGCCCATGAACCGCCCCGATTCACCGCTCATCACCCGGGCCGAACTGAGGCTGGCCCTCACCGGTGGACTCTCGGCCGGCCTGGCGATCACCCTGGGGCTGCCCGACCCCTACTACGGGCCCATGGCGGTGGCGGCGGTCCTGGGCGGCACGGTGGGAGCCAGCCGCACCCTGGGCTTCCAGCGGATTCTGGGCACCCTGATGGGGGGGGTGATCCTGGTGGTGCTCCATCCCACCCTCAGCCCCATCCTGCCCATGCCGCTGGGGGTGGCCATTGCCCTGGCCTCCACCCGCCTGTTCGGTGGTTCCCTCGGCCTCCACAGCGGCTACAAGGTGGCGGGCCTGGTGGTGTCCGTGGGCTGGATCGTTCATGCGGCCTCGATCACCAGCTGGGTGCCCATCCGGCTGCTGTTGACCCTCCTCGGTGTGCTCATGGCCTGGGCGGCCGTCAGCTGGTTCTGGCCCAGCCGCGCCATCGATCGGCGTCAGGAGCTTTCGGTGCAGCTCTATCGGGAGTTCGCCATCGCCTTCCGGGAACAGGCGGCCACGTTGCTCGAGGGCGACGGCGTGCGCGGGGCCCGCGGCCTGGGGCGGCGCAACCATCTGCTGGGCCTGATCCTCGAGCACCAGAACCAGCGGGCCGATGCCGCGGTGGAGGTCAGCGCCGACCGGTTCGGGGAGCGGCTGGCGCGGCTGTGGGACCGCCAGGAGCAGCTGTGGAGCGAGCTGATCGCGAGTTACCGCACCCTGCTGCGCTTGCCACCGCTGCCCCGTTGCCACGGGCCACTGGCCCAGGTCGTGGAGGCCGAGGTGGCGCTGCTGGAGGCCGTGGCCGATCGGCTGGAGCAGTGGGCCGGCTGCTGGCCCAGGCCCCCAAGCCGCTGGGGAATGGCCGCCCAGGGTGATGGGGATGCCCTTGCCGCTGCGAGCCGGAACCTGGAGGCCGCTGAAATGGGCCTGTTTGAGGATGCGGAGGCCACGGCGTTGGTGCTGGCCGGCTCCGGAGGCCGGCGGGCCGTGGCCTGTTCCCAGCTGCTGCTCGCGGTGCAGGGCTTTGAGGCCAGCTGGCGAGCCACCCCCTAGTTCGTCAAGAAGCTAGCGGGACGGCCCCTCCCCCCCCGCCAGAAAGCGCTCGATCCGATAGCCCAGGATCACCAGCAGCAACACCAGCCAGAACCAGAGTTCCGGGGGATTGGCGTTGGCGATCACCAGCAGCAACACCACCTCTGCCACCAGCCAGGGGAGTTCCTGGCGGAACAGTTCGCGGCTTGTGGGTTTCACCAACTGGCCGGCCCCCCCTGCTCCAGACCCCGTTTCCAGGTGCGGTTGATGGCGCCGTTGCGGTAGCCGCCGGTGATGGAGCGCAGGGCAGGCAGCACGTAGGAAAGGGGGGTGCGCCATTCCACGTAGGCATGGCTTTCGATGGTGAGGCCCTCCCGCACGGGAAACACCGAGCTGCCGTCGGAGAGGGTCCAGCGGAAGCCGTCCTGGCTGCGGGGATTGCGTTCGAGCTCAATCAGGGTGCGCATCACGGGTCCGCTCTGCACGAGCGCCTTGGCCAGCTGGGGGTTGCCGATGGTGGTGGAGATGTCCTCCTCGGTGGCAGGCAGCGTATTCACCTGCCGCACCTTGCCCACAATGCCGCCGAAACGGCCCCGCTGGTTCCACTGGGGCACCACCTCCACCGGCATGCCAACCCTGAGTCGGCGGGCATCGGCAGGCGCGAAATAGGACACCGCCCGCAGCGCCACCCCACTCGGCAGGCGGCCGATCGTGCCGAGGCGCTGGCCCACGGCCACGGTCTGGCCAGGAATCACCTGCAGGTCGAGCACCTGGCCATCGCGGTCGGCGTGCAGCTTGCCGTCGTAGGCCAGGCGCGCTTCGGTAACGCGGATCCGGCGGCGCAAATCGTCGATCGTGTAGCGGCGCTGCAGGGCTTCGGTTTCGATCGAGAGCTTGACCTGCTGAAAGGCCGTGAGCACCTTCTTCTCCTCGATTCGCACCTGATCGAGATTCACCGCAGTGCTGGTGAGGCCCTGCTCCACGCTGACCACTTCGCTGGAGAGGGGGGCCACCACCTCGCGCTTGGCCAACCAGCCCAGGTTCTTCAGTTTGGCGGCATAGGTGGCCCGTAGAGCCCCGTAGCGGTCGGCGTCGCCGCGGAGCTTGGCCATCGCCGTGTCAACCGTCGCTTGTTCGGTCTGCAGCCGCAGCCGATCGCGTCGATCCAGGACGGCGTTCTGGCGTTCCAGTTCGCGCAGATTCTCGCGCTGCTGTTCCAGTTCCTTCTCCAGTACCGGCAGGTACAGCTCAAGCAGCACCTGGCCCCGCTTGACGCTCTCCCCCACCCCCACGGCGATGCGTCGCACCTGCCCCGCCGCCCGGGCATCGAGCAGGCCGGCATTGTCGGGTAGCAGCAGTACTCCGCGGCCCACCACTTCCGTGGGCACCAGCCAGACCAGGGCCCAGCCGCCCACGGCGGCGGTCATGGCCGCCAGCACCAGCCCCAGCTGGCCGCGGGGTCCGAGGCCCTGCCAGCGCCCACCGGCCTGTTGAAGCCAGCGACTCGGGGCTGACGGCGATGGGGTGGCGCTGTCCATGGCGGCCAGCATGCAGGGTCAGGGCTGTTCTGTCAGTTCAGCAGGCTCCAGCGATCTGGCTGGCCAGCTCCTCAGCAAGCCCGGGCGCCAGTGAAAAGGCCGTGGGAATGCCGCCCAGTCCCCACAGCCCGGGCGCCCCGGCGATCGGGCCGCAGACGGGGCCGGCGGGGTCCGTGAAGGCCACGGGCGCCTGGACCAGCCGCCCGGGCAGTTCCGCCAACTCTGGCCATACCTGCCGCAAGCCGACCCGTAGCTGCGCCTCCATCCAGCGGGGATCGGGTGCGTTTCGCCAGGCACCCTGCGGTGCCACCAAGCTGATCTGCCCCAGCAACAATCCGGCGCCCCGGGGGGCCAGGCCCGCATCCACGATCCATGCCTCGCGCTCCAGTTCGCGGGCGCGCCCCTCCAGCTCCTGGCGCCGGCCCTGCTGGGGCATCACGATCGCTTCCCCCCAGGGCAGCGTTGCTTCGGGTCGCTGATCGCTGAGGATCACCCCTGCCCAGCTGACCATCAGCTGCCCCTGGAGGGCTGGCCAGAGCGACAGGCAGCCCGCCCCGGCCGCCAGCACCATCTGCCGGGCGCGTAACCGCTCTCCGTCTTGAAGTTCCAGGCTCCAGCCACCCGGCTCGGGGTGGATCCGCTGGGCCGTGCCGCTGAGGCGCCCCACGCCGGCCCTCTCGAGAGCAGCCGGCAGGGCCCGCTGGAAGATCTCGCCGTCGATGCGGGCATAGGGATGGCGCTCTTCCGGGTGCCCGGGTCGGTGGAGCACCAACTCGCTTGGTCGCCAGCCGAGGGGCCCGTGGCGCTCCTCCAGGGACCGCCATCGGGCGGGGGCCGTGGCCATCAGATCGCCGAGGGGCCCGGGGGGGCCCGCCCACCAGGGAACACCGCCGTAGCTCATGTCGGTGGCCCAGGGGCCGGGGGCCGCCAACACCTCCACGGCAACCCCCCGCTCGGCCAGGGCCAGGGCCAGCAGACCGCCGACCAGTCCACCCCCGATCACGAGCACCTCGGCCAAGGGTCAGCTCGTGAGGGTGAGGGAGCCGATCACCTGCTCAAAGAGGGCCTGCACCTTGTCCCAGCGCAGGGAATTGGTGCTGGTTGAGAGGGTGTACAGCCGCCCCTTGTCGGCCACCACGGTGGCCAGTTCATGGCGTTGGCGGTCGGGCAGCTGAACGACGTACTCCAGGTCGTAGAAGGTGCGCCCCTCCACCACGCGCTCCCGGGAGTGGACCAGTTCGGCGCTGCGGTTGCTGCCGGTCGGGGCGATCACGGTGCTGCTGAGGCGTTCCCCCACGGCCTTGGCGTCGGCGAGGCTCTCCACATCGTTGGCGGGGGTCACAGGGGCTACCACGAGGCTGAGGGTTTCGTCGCTGTGGATCAGGTCGTGGAACACCACCTGGGGACCGCCGCTCACCTGCACCCGCGTCCAGCCGGTGGGATAGAGGAAGGCGTAGCGGCCATCGGGGCTGCGGTAGGCGTTCAGCCCCGCCGCCGAGGCACTACAGCCCACCAGCACCAGGGCTAGGAGCAGGGGCAGCAGGGCACGGAGGCGTTGCATGGGCGCCAGGGGTCGAGTTGCACCATTCTCCCGCCTCGGCCCCGGGGCCGCCCCTAGATTCCAACGATCTGCCCCACTCCCCTGAGCGGCTTCACCCGACCCCTGGCGCGCCTGATCGACCAGTTCGAGCGGCTTCCTGGGATCGGACCGCGCACGGCCCAGCGGCTGGCCCTCCATCTGCTGCGTCAGCCCGAGGAGCAGATCCGCAGCTTCGCCGATGCGCTGCTGGCGGCCCGCAGCCAGGTAGGTCAGTGCCAGCGCTGCTTCCATCTCTCCGCCGAGCCCCTCTGCGAGATCTGCCGCAACGGGGAGCGCCACACCGGGGTGTTGTGTGTGGTGGCCGATTCCCGCGACCTGCTGGCCCTGGAGCGCACCCGCGAGTTCAAGGGCACCTACCACGTGCTGGGCGGTCTGATCTCCCCCATGGACGGGGTGGGTCCGGAGTTGCTGCAGGTGCAACCCCTGGTCAACCGTGTGGACGGGGAGGGCATCAGTGAGGTGATTCTGGCCCTCACCCCCAGTGTGGAGGGGGACACCACCAGCCTCTACCTGGCCCGCCTGCTGCGCCCCTTCACCCTGGTGAGCCGCATCGCCTACGGCCTGCCGGTGGGCAGCGAGCTGGAGTACGCCGATGAGGTCACCCTGGCCCGGGCCCTGGAGGGGCGCCGGCGGATGGAGTAGCGCCCACCATGGCCCAGCGCCCCAGCCGTTACAGCACCATTTCTCCGGTCGAGCGGCTGCCCGCCTGGCTGCGCCGGCCCATCGGCAAGGCCTCGGAACTGGAGGCGGTGCAGGGAGTGGTGAAGCAGCAGCGGCTGCACACCATCTGCGAGGAGGGCCGCTGCCCCAACCGCGGGGAGTGCTACGCCGCCGGCACGGCCACCTTTCTGCTGGGCGGCCCGGTCTGCACCCGCAGTTGTGCCTTCTGCCAGGTCGAGAAGGGGGAGGCCCCCGTGCCGTTCGATTCACTGGAGGCCGAGCGGGTGGCCGACGCGGTGCAGCAGCTGGGCCTGCGCTACGTGGTGCTCACCGCCGTCGCCCGCGACGATCTCGCTGACCACGGCGCCGCCCTGTTCACCGGCACCATGGCGGCGATTCGCCTTCGCAACCCCCTGGTGGCGATCGAGGTGCTCACCCCCGATTTCTGGGGTGGCCACCGCGAGGAGGCGGAGGGGGTGGTGGCCCAACGGCAACGGCTGGCAGCTGTGCTGGCGGCTGAGCCGGTGTGCTTCAACCACAACCTGGAAACCGTGAAGCGCCTGCAGGGGGAGGTGCGCCGTGGCGCCACCTATGGGCGTTCCCTTGGTTTACTGGCGGCGGCGCGGGAGCTGGCGCCGTCCATCCCCACCAAATCCGGCCTGATGCTGGGGCTGGGGGAGAGCCTTGAGGAGGTGGTGGAGACGATGGAGGACCTGCGGTCGGTGGACTGTCAGCGGCTCACCCTGGGCCAGTACCTGCGGCCGTCGCTGGCCCACATCCCCGTGGCTCGCTACTGGACGCCCGAGGCGTTTGAGGAGTTGGGGACGATCGCCCGGGGGATGGGGTTCGCCCAGGTGCGCAGTGGCCCGCTGGTGCGCAGCAGTTACCACGCTGAAGAACCTGCTCAGGGGTAGAGCCAGCGACGGAACAGCCGGCTCACCTGGGGCATCACCACCCAGCTCATCAGTGGCATCATCACCGCCAGGTTCAGCAGGGTGCGCAGGGGGGCCGGCAGCTGGACGGTGATCGGCCCCAGCAGGCCGGGCACCAGCAGGATCAGGGGATAGAGCCCGAGGGCGCTGAGCAGGGTGGTCTTCCACTTCGGCGGTGGCTGGGCAGCCGGCAGCTCCGGCAGGGCGACCCAGGCTTCCAGAGCGTTGCCCCGCACCACCGTTGGTGGTTGGCTGCTGAGGGCATTGGCCCGCTCGATCCACCGCTGGCAGGGGGCGGAGTCCTCCCAGGTGCGGAACTGCTCAGGCGTTTCAAAACGCAGCACCAGGTGCCAGGGGCCATGGCGCCTGCTGGGAACGTGCACCTCGCCGCCCACGTAGCCCTCGAATGCTTCGGCCTCCGCCAGCATGCCGCGCAAACTCTCTTCGAATGCCGCCTCCTGGCCAGGCCGCACCTGCCGCGTCACGGCCACGTAGCTCCGTGCCTGCGCCATCGCTCACCAACCTCCGCCGAGCCAACCTCTAGGCGAAAGGATGCCATCCCTAACATCCGATCAACGCCAGTTGTGCTGGATGCAGATCGAGAGCTTCTTCACCTTCAACATCGCCATCGTGGTCCTGGCGGTGGGCAAGTGGCTGAATCAGCGTTTTGCCCTGCTGCGCAACTACAACATTCCCGATCCCGTCAGCAGCGGCCTGTTGGTGTCCGTGCTGCTGGCGATTGTTCACAGTCTCAGCGGCGTGGGAATCGGTTTCAACCTGGAAATCCGAGATTTCCTGCTGCTCTATTTCTTCTCTTCGATCGGCCTCAATGCCGACATCAAGACCTTGATTTCAGGCGGCCGACCGCTGCTGGTGCTGCTGGCCCTCACCCTGGGGTACACGGTTGTTCAGAATCTGGTGGGTACCGGGGTCGCCACAGTTCTGGGGTTGAATCCACTGCTGGGCTTGCTGGGGGGATCGGTGTCCATGGTGGGTGGCCATGGCACCGCTATCGCCTGGGCGCCGCGCTTTCTAGAGAGCCACGGCATCCCCAACGCGCTGGAGATCGGCATTGCCTGTGCCACCTTCGGCCTGGTGCTTGCCTCGCTGATGGGCGGCCCGATCGCCCGACTGCTGATCAACCGCTACCACCTCAAGCCCAGTCAAGACGGTGCTATTTCTTCTGATCTCAACGCCAACACGGTGGACAAGCAGGAGCCTGTGAGTTATTTCAGCCTGCTGCGCACCTTCTTCTGGTTGAACATGAGCCTGGTGATCGGTGAGGCGATCTTTTACACGCTCAAGGCCCTGGGCCGCAATCTGCCCCTCTTCGTCTGCTGTCTTTTCGGCGCGATCATTCTCACCAACACCGTGCCCCGGGTCGTGCGCATCCGCTGGCCCGCCCGCACCCGCTCCCTGGAGGTTGTGGCGGACATCTCGCTCGGCATCTTTCTGACGATGTCGCTGATGAGCCTCCAGCTGTGGACCATCGCTGAGCTGGCCGGTCCCATCCTCACCATTCTGGCGGCTCAGTTCGTGGTGGCCTTCTGTTTCACCGTGTTCCTGGTGTTCAAGGCGATGGGCGGCGGTTACGACGCGGCGGTGATCTCCGCTGGTTTCGCTGGTTTCTCCCTGGGGGCCACCCCCACCGCGATGGCGAACATGTCCGCCGTCGCCAACAAATACGGGCCCTCCCCCCAGGCCTTCATCATCGTGCCGCTGGTGTCTGGTTTTTTCGTGGACATCAGCAACTCCTTGATCATTCAGCGGTTCTTGCACGTGCTCAGTTGAGCTCCACTCGACCATCCCCAACCGATCATCATTCCCCGGCTGCTGAGGCCCCCATCGGCCCTGGGAAACGGAGCCGCTGAAGGGTCAGGGCGCTGGCTTCGCTTCCGGGAAATCGATGATCGAGAGAGACAGAGGAAGCTGGTTGCTACGGACTGAGGGCTTCGGGGCCAGGTTCTTGCTCCAGCTGCCCTTGAAGGAAAAGAGGGCGTCGGCCTCCGCCTCGGGAATCTGGCCCGCCAGGGCGAAGCGATTGATCACATAGGGCAGCCCGTCGGAGCCGAGGGATGGGCCGCTCATGAGGTGGAAGTGGAGGTGGGGCGCCGAGGAATTGCCGCTGTTGCCCAGCAGCCCCAGGGTCTGGCCCCGCTTGACCCTCTGGCCCGCGCGTACCTGCACCGTGCCGGGTTGCAGGTGGGCGTAAAGCGCGTAGGCCTCCGGGCCCACGTGCAGGACCACGAAATTACCAAGCACGTTCGCCAGGGAGATCAGGCTCGGATCCGGCAGCTTTGGCGGCACCTGATCACTCAGGTCGTTGCGCACGGCCACCACGTCGCCATCCGCCACTGCGATCACCTCGGCGCCGAAGGAGGGGTAACTGGCGACACGACCCAGGTCCCCCACGGCGAGTCGGCCCTCTCGGTCGAGCCGCATCCAGTCCACGGCGAAACGCTGGGCGAAGGCGAGCTGACCATCGATCGGCAATCCCGTGCTGCGGTGGCCCCCATCGGGGCGGCAGCAGCCGTTGATCGCCACCCAGCCCGGACCCTTCAGCGGCGGGCCAAGGATGGCCACCTGGTGTTCGATCACCAGCGGAGCTGCTTTGTAGTTGAGCTCCGCCGCCGGTCCGGGGCCAGGACCCGTGGAGCCACTGAGCCGCAGCCGGTGGAGCAGGCGGGCGGGGGCCGGCGATCCCTGGGGCAAGGTCAGATCCACCAGCACCAGACGGGCCTGATCAGGTGGAATCGATGAATCGGCGGCGGCCCCATTCGCCAGGGTGCGAAGGCGCGCCGTTAATGCAGGCCCCTCGAACGCGGCCAGGATCTGGTCGCCCTTCCTTCCGCCCAGCACCTCCACGGCGCTGAGGTTGGCGGGGCTGCGGCTGGCGTTGAGCAGTTTCAGCTCGTAGACGAGATGGCGCAGACCATCCACGGTGGGCACCACTGCGGCGCTGGGTGTGAGCACCTCTGCCACCACGGGGGTCCAGCGGTCGGAGGCGGTGGCCCCTGGCTGGGGTGCCGCCGCCAGTGGCAGAGAGGGCACCAGGGCCAGGCCGAGCGTGAGGGAAAAGGCCGAGACGCGTCCCATGGCAGGGCATCCGTGGCACCCTTCCACCCTAGGCAGAGGCGGCCATCAGGGCCCGGCCGCCCTCCCCTCTCGAGCCGTTGCAGCCGCCTGCTGGTCGCGGCCCCGGCCAGGGGAGCGATCCGTGCCGAGCGCATCGATCGGCCTCAGGCCCTGAGCCAGCGGCCGCAGAGCCGCAGACCCTCGGCACAGTCACCCTCCATCAGCAACCCAGAGCCGCCCCACAGCAACCGCGGCCCCAGATCGAGGGGACCGGCCCCCAATTCCCGCTCCGCCGTGAACCCCAGCCGCTCGAAGTAACGCACCAGCCGCCGGTGTTGCTCCGGTTCATCGCGGATCGCCAGCAGCCGTGCCCTGCGGCAGGGGGTGGCCTCCAGGGTCCAGGCAAAGGTGGCGGCCCAGATCAGGGCGCCCACCCCATGGCTGCCATCCCCCTGCACCCGCAGGGTGTCGAGGCGGAGCCCCGCCGCCGTGGGTAGGGCCCAACCCTTCATCTCCCCTACCAGCAGGGGGGATAGGCCGGGCCGCGGCCGCGCCACCACCACCTGCAGGCTCCAGATCCCCAGGTTGCGGGGCGCCCGCAGCCGCAGCAGCAGACCCCGGCGGGCGGCCCTGGTCTCGATCGACTCCAAACTGAGCCGAGTATCGGCCGCCCCGTGGATCGTCACGGGTAAGGCTCCGCACCCACCACCGCCTCCAGAGGGAGGGGGCCGTAGAGATGGGGAAAGAGCTCGTCGCCACCCGGGGCGCTTTCCAGGGCCAGGGGCACCGCCAAGCGAGTGGGATCGATCTGCAGCCGCACCAGATCGGGGACATCGGCAAAGAAGCGGGAGTGGGTGGCTGCCAACTGGTGCTCGAAGCTGGCGTGGATGAAGCCCACCTCCTCCAGGCCCAAACCCCGGGTGGAGCGGCGGTAGCTGCCCAACCGCTGGGCCTGCTCCCATTCGCTGGCCAAGGCCAGGTGGTGCAGGCATCGGTTGGGCGGGAACAGACAGGGGCGATTCCCGGGCTGCCAGATCGCCTGAGGGGCCATGGCGGCGGCCAGTTCTGGGCTGGCCAGGAACCGTCCCAACCAGGCCTGCAGGGGGGCGAGGTCTTCCAGGCCATCGAACCACCCGGGGTCGGTCAGGCGGAACTGGCGCACGAACGGCAGAACGGCGAGGTCCGCCATGGATGGACGTTCCCCAAGCAACCAGCCCCCGGTTTCCACCAGGCCATTCCACTCCCGCAGGATCGCCAGTGCCCCTCCCCGGTGCTGCAGCGGATCGGTTCCCGGATGGCGATGGCCATATTTGTAGCGGTCAATGTGGTGCTTGAGCGGTCCGTCGTTGGTGGCGATGAGAGCGGCCATGCGCTGCTGCCCGGCGACCCGCTGGGGATCGTTACCCAGGCGGCGCCAGCCGTGAGGGTCGTGCTGGGCCAGGGCCCAGACCATCACATCAAGGCTCTCCTCCAGCACCGTGCCGTCGTTCAGCACAAGCACGGGCACGGTGCCCTTGGGGGAGGCGGCCAGCAGCTCAGGCGGTTTGGCCTTGAGGTCCACCTCCCGCAGCTCCACCAGCAGCCCGGAGGCCTCGATCGCCATCCGGGCCCGAATCGCGTAGGGGCAGCGCCGGAAGCTGTAGAGGATTGGCAGACCTTGGCTCACCAGTGGGAGCCATCCCGGAGGCTGGAGCGCCAGCCTCCCTTGACCTGCTTCGCCCGCAGGTCGTTGTTCCAGTAGGTGGCCCGATGGCTCATCGGGGCCCCCTGAGTGGAGAGGAAGCGGCCATGGATCTCACTCTGCGGCGCCCTGTTGCTGGGCCCGCCCCATCTGCCGCTGGCGGTCCCGGAAACGGGCGCGGTCGGCATCGCTGAAGCGCTCGAGGCAATGGCAGCAGCTCACCCCCTCCTCGTAGCTCGCCAGCGCCCGATCGGCCGGCGCCAGGGGCCAGCCACAGCCATGGCAGATGCTGTGGGCCCCCGGCTCCAGCTGGTGGTTCAGGGCCACCCTGCGGTCGAAGACAAAACAGTCGCCCCGCCAACCACTGCGTTCTTCGGGCACCTCCTCGAGGTACTTCAGGATTCCCCCCTGCAGGTGGTGCACGCCTTCAAATCCCTGCTGCTGCAGATAGGCGGTCGCCTTTTCGCAGCGGATGCCGCCGGTGCAGAACAGGGCCAACCGTTGCGGCCGGCGTTCCGCCACCAGGGGCCTCAGTTCCCGCTCCACCCAGGCGGGAAACTCGCGGAAGGTTTCCGTACCGGGATCGATGGCCCCCTCGAAACTGCCGATGGCCACCTCATAGGCGTTGCGGGTGTCGATCACCAGGGTGGTGGGATCGTCGATCAGGGCGTCCCACTCCCCGGGGGGCACATAGGTGCCCACCTGCTCGGCCGGCTTCACGGTGGGGCAGCCCATGGTGACGATCTCGGCCTTGAGCCGCACCTTCAGCCGCTGGAACACCGGCTGGTGCGCCCAGCTGAACTTGGTCTCCAGCTGATCAAGGGCCGGAAGGGCCCGCAACCGCGCCAGCACGTCCTGCACGGCTCCCGGCGGCCCGCTGATGGTGCCGTTCACCCCTTCTTCGGCCAGCAGGATGGTGCCCCGCACCTCCCCAGCCTCCGCCAGGGTCTGCAGGTCGGCCCGCAGGGCCGGCAGGTCCACCATCGGCGCGAAGCCATAGAAGGCTGCCACCTGCAGGGTCATGCAGGCACGGACTCGTTCCAGGCGCTCACCCCCGCGGCCGCCAGCAGCTCCCGGTCCGCTTCCACGTCCGGATTCCCGGTGGTGAGCAGGGTGTCGCCGTAAAAGATCGAATCGGCGCCCGCCAGCAGGCAAAGGATCTGGGCTTCACGGTTGAGCTGCTCGCGGCCGGCACTGAGCCGCACCCGGCTGTGGGGCATCAAGATGCGCGCCGTGGCCACCATGCGCACCAGGTCAAGGGCATCAACGGGGGGTTGGTCCTCCAGGGGGGTGCCCTCCACCGCCACCAGGGCATTGATCGGCACGCTCTCGGGGTGGGGATCCAGCTGGGCCAGCACCTGCAGCAGGCCGGCCCGGTCCCGCTGGCCCTCGCCCAGGCCGATGATGCCGCCGCAGCAAATCTGGAGGCCGGCACGCCGCACCCGCTCCAGGGTTTCCAGTCGCTCCTGGTAGGTGCGCGTGCCGATGATGCGGCCGTAGTACTCGGGGCTGGTGTCCAGATTGTGGTTGTAGGCGGTGAGCCCCGCCTGCGCCAGTCGGGCCGCCTGGCCATCGGTGAGCATGCCGGCGGTGACACAGGCCTCCAGCCCCAGCTCCCGCACGCCCCGCACCATGGCGAGCATGGCCTCAAAGGGCGCGCCATCGCGGATGTCCCGCCAGGCCCAGCCCATGCAGAAGCGGTGGGCACCGGCCTCTTTGGCCGCCCGGGCCCGCTCCAGCACCGGGGCCACCTCCAGCTCCGGTCGGCCTGCCACATCGGCGCTGTGGTGCATCGACTGGGGGCAGTAGGCGCAGTCCTCCTCACAGCCGCCGGTTTTTACACTCAGCAGCGAGGCCAGTTGCACCCGGTAGCCGGGATTGGCCCTGCGGTGCACCTGCTGGGCCTCGAACAGCAGATCCATCAGGGGCCGCTCCAGCAGCGTCTGGATTTCGGCCAGGCTCCAGTCGTGGCGGGTGGGGACCTCGGCGATGGGAGCCAGCACGGAACAGGAGGCAGGGGAAGTGGCCACTGGGGCAGGGGCGGTCAAGGCTTCAGGTGTGGGGATTGACGCCACCAAAGCGGCGCTGGCGGCCCTGATAGTCCAGCAGGGCGCCCAGCAGGGCGTTCTCGTCGAAGTCCGGCCAGAGCACATCGGTGACGTGGATCTCGGCGTAGGCCAGCTGCCAGAGCAGAAAATTGCTGATGCGGAACTCACCGCTGGTGCGGATCAGTAGGTCGGGATCCACCTCTCCGGCGGTATGGAGGCCGGCGGCAAAGGCCTGTTCGTCGATGGCGGCAGGCTCCAGCTCCCCCTTGGCCACCTGCTCGGCCAGGCGCTGGGCGGCCTGCACCAGCTCCCGCCGGCCGCCGTAGTTGGTGCAGACGTTGAAGTGAATGCCGCTGTTGGAGGCGGTACGGCGGGTGGCCTCGTCGATCAGTTGCTGCAGGGCCTCCGGCAGCTGGGCCAGATCTCCCAGGAAGCGGATACGCACCTGTTCCTTGTCGAGGGCATCAATCTCCCGGGCCAGCACCCGCTCGAAAAGGGCCATCAGGAAGCTCACCTCCTCTCCGGGCCGTGTCCAGTTCTCGGTGGAGAAGGCGTAGGCGGTGAGGGCACCGATACCCCAGTCGCTGCAGAGCCGCAGGGTGCGTTTCAGGGCTTCCACCCCCTCCCGGTGCCCCAGCACCCGAGGCAGGCCCCGCGAACGGGCCCAGCGACCGTTGCCGTCCATGATCACGGCCACATGGGCAGGCAGCCGTTCCGGGTCCAGCGCCTGGGGCCTTACCGAGGCAGGGGCCAGACCTGGCTGCGCAAGCGAGTCGGTGGTCGCCAGGGAGCGACTCATGCGCGGGGTTCCGGCGGTTCCACTGCCACGCTACGCCCCCCGGGAAGGGCAGCTGCGACAGGCTGATGGGACGTAGATCTTGAGCTGGCCTTTCCGGACGCTTTCCCGCCGGCCTTGCTGCTAGCCGAAGCCAGGGCCGCGCTCAGCAGCTCCTGCAGCCGGCTGCTGGTGATCGGCCGCTCCAGCCTCCCTTGGCTGGCGAGCGAAAGGGTGCCGGTTTCTTCGGACACCACGACACAGAGAATGCGGTCGAAGCGTTCGGTGATGCCCAGGGCCGCCAGGTGGCGGGTGCCATAGCGGGTGATGCCTCCGCGCGAGAGGGGCAGGATCACGCCCGCCGACTGGATGCGGTTGCCTTTCACCAACACGGCCCCGTCGTGCAAAGGGGTGTCCACGGCAAAAAGGTTGAGCAGCAAGTCAACCGACAGCTGGGCATCGAGGGTGATACCGGGGTTGAGGAAGTCTTCCGGACGCAGGTCGCTGCCCAGGTCCAGGATGATCAAGGCTCCACGGCGCCCCTTGGAAAGACGCCCAGCGGCTTCCGCCACCAAGGCTGCCGTGCCGGCCCCCATGGGTCCGGATTGGTTGCTGCCGAAGAGCACATCGAGTCGGCCGGTGCCCAGCAGCTCCATCAGTCGGCGTAGCTCGCCCTGCCACAGGATCGCCAGGGCCAAGCTGCAGGCCAACACCACCGCATCCACCAGCTTGCTGGTGAGGGGCAGGTTGGCGTAACGCTGGACAAACCAGGCCAGGGCCACCAGGAAGAGGTAGCCCCGCAGCAGCCAGAGGGTACGTGCTTCGTTGACCCGCGATAGCAGAAGCACCCCAAGGGCGGAGGCGAAGAGGAGATCGAGCAGCAGGAGGCGAGCTTCCCAGAGGTGCTGCCAGATCACGTTCGAGGCCCCTCCTGCTTCGAATCAGGTTACCGGCGAGAGCCGTTCGGGCACGAGGTCGTAGCGCAGCAGCTCCTCTGGCTGCTCCCGCCGTTGCACCAGGTCGGCCCGTCCGCCCCCCACCAGTACCGCCGCCGGCCGGGGGATGCGGTTGTAGTTAGAGGACATGGAGGCGTTGTAGGCGCCGGTGGCCAGCACCACCAGCACATCCCCTGGGGCTGAGGGGGGCAGCTCCAGCTGTTTGAGCAGGACGTCACCGGATTCGCAATGCTTGCCAGCCAGGGTCACCGTTTCGCTGGTCGGGGCCAGGGGGCGGTCCGCCAGCAGGGCGGTGTAGGCCGACTGGTAGGTGATGGGCCTCGGGTTGTCGCTCATGCCGCCATCCACTGACAGGTAGGTGCGCAGCCCGTCGATTTCCTTGCGACTGCCCACGGTGTAGAGCGTTACGCCGGCGGTGGCCACCAGGGAACGGCCCGGTTCGCACAGCAGGCGTGGCAGCTCCAGGCCCCGTTCCCGGCAGGCGGCTACCACGGCTTCAGCCACCGTGCGCACCCACTCCTGGATCGACGGCGGATCATCGCCGGCCACGTAGCGGATGCCGAGGCCGCCGCCCACGTTCAGGTCGGTGCAGGGGTGCCCGAGGGATCGGGCCAGGGCCAGGGCGTCGGCCATGACACCGGCCAGGTCGCGGTGGGGTTGCAACTCGAAAATCTGGGAACCGATGTGGGCATGGAGGCCCCGTAGCCGGGCCCATGGGCATGCCGCCAGTTGGCGCAACACCGCCTCCAGCTGATCGGGATCGAAGCCGAACTTGCTGTCGAGGTGGCCGGTGCGGATGTACTCGTGGGTGTGGCACTCGATGCCCGGGGTAAAGCGCAGCAGCAGGTCCACGGGCTTCGCCGGACCTGCGCCGAGCGCTGGGGCGATCTGCTCGAGGAGGTCCAGGTCGTGGCCGTTGTCCACCACCACGGTCACCCCGCGCCGCACCGCCAACTCCAGTTCCTCGGCGGATTTGTTGTTGCCGTGCAGCACGATCCGCTCAGGGGGCATGCCCCCCTCCAGGGCAGTGAGCAGTTCACCGGCGGAGACCGCATCCAGCCCGAGGCCTTCCGAGGCCACCAGGGCGGAAAGGGCCAGGCTGCTATTGGCCTTGGAGGCATACAGGGCCAGGGACGGACCGGGGTAGTGCTGGATCAGGGCGTCGCGGTAGGCGCCGCAGGTGGCCCGCAGGGTGGCTTCATCCAGCACGTAAAGGGGGGTTCCATAGCGGCGGGCCAGGTCAGAGAGCAGGCAACCGCCCACGAGCAGCTGGCCTTTTGGGTCGAGTTCCGCGGTGATGGGTGCCAGGTTGCGGTTGGGGCTGAGCCGGTCGCGGCCGGCTTCGAACGGCTGGACCGCTGGCGGCGCGGAGGACGCAACCGTTTCGCTTGGCACAACCGTTGTCATGGGAGGCAATCCGCTGCAGAACCTGAATCGCAACAATGTAAGGACATCCCCTGCGGTGGTTCGGTGAGCGGTGAGCAGTCCTGCGGCAGCATCCCCCCGTCAGGGTCGCCTTGAACCCCAACCCCGCCGCTGATCTAGAGGGGTTGGAGGTGGCGCCCCTGGGGGCAGCCGATCTGGACGAATGCCTGGGCCTCGACCGACGGGCCCTGGGGGGCTTCTGGACGCCGGATCAGTGGCGCACGGAGCTCGCCGATCCCCGCAGGCCCTGCCTCGGGGTGTTTGCGTCGGCCTCCCTGGTGGCGATGGCCTGCGGCTGGCTGATCGTGGACGAGCTCCACATCTCCTTGGTGGCAGTGGATCCTGGCTTCCGCCGCCGGGGGCTCGGCCGAAGGGTGACCAGGGCGCTGCTGGAGGAGGCACTCCGCTCTGGTGCGGCGAGGGCGACCCTGGAGGTGGCAGCCGACAACACAGCTGCCGAGGGTCTTTATGGGGCCCTTGGCTTTCGCACGGCAGGCCGACGTTGCGGTTACTACCGCGATGGCCGGGATGCTCTGATCCAATGGCTCAACCTGTTGGCCCGGGGGGCCGGCGCCACGCACCCTGAAATTGATCCCTGAAACGGTTGTGTTGATCAAGCGTTTTGCAGGTGGGGATTGCCGACCCTTATTGATGCAATAACCGCAGTATTTCTACGCAGTTCGTTGTTTGTCTCTTCCTGGTGGCGGCAGCCAGGGCAAGGGTTCTCGGCTTTAGATTCCGTTCTTGCGCAGCCCCCCTCCAATCCTGATAGGTTGGAGTCACTTGCAACTGGCACCGCCCCATGTTCGAGCGGTTTACCGAGAAAGCCATCAAGGTGATCATGCTGGCCCAGGAGGAGGCGCGCCGCCTTGGGCACAACTTCGTCGGCACCGAGCAGATCCTGCTCGGCCTGATCGGCGAGGGCACCGGTGTGGCCGCCAAGGTACTCAAGTCCATGGGGGTCAACCTCAAGGACGCCCGGGTGGAAGTGGAGAAGATCATTGGCCGGGGCTCGGGCTTCGTGGCCGTGGAAATCCCCTTCACCCCCAGGGCCAAGCGGGTGCTTGAGCTCTCCCTTGAGGAGGCCCGCCAGCTGGGTCACAATTACATCGGTACCGAGCACCTGCTGCTGGGGCTGATCCGGGAAGGCGAGGGGGTGGCTGCTCGGGTCCTGGAGAACCTCGGCGTCGATCTGGCCAAGGTGCGCACCCAGGTGATTCGCATGCTCGGCGAGACCGCCGAGGTCACCTCTGGCGGCGGCGGCGGCAAAGGGTCTACCAAGACCCCCACCCTCGATGAGTTCGGCACCAACCTCACCCAGCTGGCGGCCGAGGCCAAGCTCGACCCCGTGGTGGGGCGCCACAACGAGATCGACCGGGTGATTCAGATCCTGGGGCGTCGCACCAAGAACAACCCGGTGCTGATCGGAGAGCCGGGGGTCGGCAAAACCGCCATCGCCGAGGGCCTCGCCCAGCGCATTCATCTGGGCGAAATCCCGGACATCCTCGAAGACAAGCGCGTTCTGACCCTGGACATCGGCCTTCTGGTGGCCGGCACCAAGTACCGCGGTGAGTTCGAGGAGCGCCTCAAAAAGATCATGGAGGAGATCCGCAGCGCCGGGAACGTGATCCTGGTGATCGACGAGGTTCACACCCTGATCGGTGCCGGCGCAGCCGAGGGGGCCATCGATGCGGCCAACATCCTCAAGCCTGCCCTGGCCCGCGGTGAGCTCCAGTGCATCGGCGCCACAACGCTGGATGAATACCGGAAGCACATCGAACGGGATGCTGCCCTTGAGCGCCGCTTCCAACCCGTGATGGTGGGTGAGCCCTCCGTGGCTGACACCATCGAGATCCTCAGGGGGCTTCGGGAGCGCTATGAGCAGCACCACCGCCTCAAGATCAGCGATGAGGCTGTTGTGGCCGCGGCGACCCTCGGTGATCGCTACATCAGCGACCGCTTCCTGCCCGACAAGGCGATCGATCTGATCGACGAAGCCGGCAGTCGGGTGCGTCTGCTGAATTCCAAGCTGCCGCCCGCCGCCAAGGTGCTCGACAAGCAACTCCGTGACGTGCAGAAGCAGAAGGAAACCTCGGTGCGCGAGCAGGATTACACCAAGGCCGGCGAACTGCGTGACAAGGAGGTGGAACTGCGCGATCAGATTCGCTCCATCCTCCAGGCCCGTCGCGATGAGGAGCCCACTGCCGCCGCCGTGGCGGAGGGGGAATCCTCCGTTTCCGCCGGCAGTGCTTTCGCCGATGCCAGCACCACTGATTCGGATGGTGACCGCACCCCCGTGGTCACGGAAGAAGACATCGCCCAGATCGTGGCCTCCTGGACCGGCGTGCCGGTGCAGAAGCTCACTGAAAGCGAGTCGGTGAAGCTGCTGAACATGGAGGAAACTCTCCACCAGCGCCTGATCGGCCAGGACGAGGCCGTCAAGGCGGTGTCGAAGGCGATTCGGCGGGCCCGGGTGGGGCTCAAGAATCCCAACCGGCCGATCGCCAGCTTCATCTTCTCCGGCCCCACAGGCGTCGGCAAAACCGAGCTCACCAAGGCTCTGGCCGCCTACTTCTTCGGCAGCGAAGAGGCCATGATCCGGCTCGATATGTCGGAGTTCATGGAGCGCCACACCGTCAGCAAGCTGATTGGTTCGCCTCCGGGCTATGTGGGCTTCAACGAGGGTGGGCAGCTCACGGAGGCCGTCCGTCGTCGGCCCTACACCGTGGTGCTGTTCGATGAAATTGAGAAGGCCCACCCCGATGTGTTCAACCTGCTGCTGCAACTCCTGGAAGACGGGCGTCTGACCGACTCCAAGGGCCGCACGGTTGACTTCAAGAACACCCTGATCATCATGACCTCGAACATCGGTTCGAAGGTGATTGAAAAGGGTGGCGGTGGCCTCGGATTCGAGTTCTCCGGCGGCGACGCCGAGGAAACGAACTACAATCGCATCCGCTCCCTCGTTAATGAGGAACTCAAGCAGTACTTCCGCCCCGAGTTCCTTAACCGTCTCGATGAGATCATCGTCTTCCGTCAGCTCAGCCGCGACGAGGTCAAGTTGATTGCCGAGATCATGCTGCGGGAGGTGTTCGCCCGCATGCAGGAGAAGGGCATCACCCTGTCCGTCACCGAGGCCTTCAAGGAGCGTTTGGTGGAGGAGGGCTACAACCCCAGCTATGGCGCCCGCCCACTCCGTCGTGCCGTCATGCGCCTGCTGGAGGACAGCCTGGCTGAGGAGTTCCTCTCCGGTCGGCTCAAGGAGGGTGATTCCGCCCTGGTGGATGTCAACGACGATAAGCAGGTGGTCATCCGCCCTGACACCGTGCTTACGGCCCCTCCAGAGCTGGCGGCCGTCGGGGTCTGATCGGCCGAACCGCCTGCTTGTTGAAAAGGGTGGAGGAAAGCCTCCACCCTTTTTTTGTGGCTCGCGCTGTGGAACAGCAATAGTGGGGGTGATTGGGGGCGGCAGTGTTAGTCTTTCGCTGCCCCGTTAGCAACGAATGGCCCAGCGTCGATCTTCCTTTTTCAGCGATTTCAAGGCGTTTCTCCAACAGGGAAATGTCGTTGAACTGGCCGTGGCCGTGGTCATCGGCGGAGCTTTCGGCAAGGTGGTCGACGCGGTCGTCACCCTGGTGATGGGTTCGGTGCTGGCCCCTGCCCTCAAGGCGGCCAACGTGGCCTCGATTGCCTCCTGGCCCGCCGGTGCCGTGATCGTGGCCCTGATCAATTTCCTGGTGATTGCCTTCGTGGTCTTCCTGATCGTGCGGGCGATCGAGGCCCTGCGCCGCACCGAGAAGGTGGTGGCTGGTCCCGATCCCCAGGCCCAGCTCGCCTCGGCGGCGACCCGCCTCGCCGATGCCCTTGACCGTCGCCAGCTTTGAGCAGGCCTGCGCAACCGTGGCCCCTCAGGGGGTAAGGAGCACCGCCAGCACCGCTTCTCCGTAGCGCTCCAGCTTGGCCGCACCTACGCCGCCGATGCTGGCCAGGTCCGTCAGGTTGCCGGGCCGCCTGCTCGCCAGCTCCAGCAGGGTGCGGTCGTGGAACACCACATAGGGGGGCACCCCCTGGCGGCGTGCCTGCTCCCGTCGCCACTCCTTGAGGGCTTGGAGAAGGGTTTCGTCCGCTTCGGATCCAGGTTCCAACCCCGGTGGCTTGCCGCCGTCACGCTCGCCAGGAATGGAGCGCCGACGCTCCTTCCTGGGTGGCGGCAAATGCAGAGCAAAGAGGCTTTCCCCCCGCAGCAACGGCCGCACCAGATTTTCGGCGCCAAAGCGGAGGCCGCCGCGGGCCTCGGGGTCCTGCTCCAGGAGGCCCTTGGAGATCAGTTGCCGGAACAGGCTGCGCCATTGGCCCCGGTCCAGTTCGGTACCGATGCCGTACACACTCAGTTGCTGGTGGCCCAGTTCCCGGATTCGGGCTGTGTCGGCCCCCAGCAGCACATCCACCAGATGGGCCGCGCCGAAACGGCTGCCGGTGCGGTACACCGCCGAAAGGGCCTTGCGGGCCCATTCCGTGCCGTCCACCGAGTGATCGGGTTCGAGGCAGCGATCGCAGCGTCCGCAGGGCTCCGCCAGGGTTTCGCCGAAATGGGCAAGCAGCACCTGGCGGCGGCAGCCGGAGGCTTCGGTGAAGGCCACCAGGGCTTCCAACTTGCCGTGCTCGATCCGCTTCTGCTCCGCAGAGGCTTCGGAGTCGTCGATGAAGCGCCTCAGCTGGGGTAGATCGCCGCCGCCGTGCACCATCCAGGCGGTGGCGCCCAGGCCATCGCGGCCGGCACGGCCGGTTTCCTGGTAGTAGGCCTCCAGGCTCTTGGGCAGGTCCACGTGGGCGACGAAGCGCACATCGGGTTTGTCGATGCCCATGCCGAAGGCAACCGTGGCTACAACGATCACTCCGCTTTCCCGCCGGAATCGTTGCAGCACCTGGGTGCGCAGCTCCGGCTCCAGGCCCGCGTGGTAGGCCACGGCGTCGTGACCTGCCGCCTTCAGCGCCGCCGCGAAGTTCTCCACCCGGCTGCGGGAGCGGGCATAGACGATCCCCGCCTCCCCTCGCCTGTCCTCGAGGAACTGCAGCAGTTGCTGGCGCCCATCGTTCTTGTCACGGAGCAGGTACAGAAGGTTGGGCCGATCGAAGCTGGCCACGAACACCCGACCCTCCTGAAGCACCAGTCGCTGGCGAATCTCCTCCCGGGTGCGGGGGTCGGCGGTGGCGGTAAGGGCCAGGCGCGGGATGGAGGGGAAGCGCTCGGCCAGCACGGCCAGTTGGAGATACTCCGGTCGGAAGTCATGGCCCCATTGGGAGACGCAATGGGCCTCATCAATGGCGAAGAGGGCGATGTCGCCTTCGCCCAGGCGCTCCATGCAGTCACCCGCCATCAGCCGCTCGGGGGAGAGGTACAGCAGGTCCAGTTCGCCAGAGCGCAGGGCTCGCCAGGCGGTGGCCGTTTCGCTGGCCTCCTGGGCGGAATGGAGGGCGGCGGCCCGCACCCCCACCTGGCGGAGGGCCTCCACCTGGTCCTGCATCAGGGCGATCAAGGGGGAGATCACCACGCCGGTGCCGGGTCGGCACAGGGCGGGAATCTGATAGCAGAGCGATTTGCCGCCGCCGGTGGGCATCAGCACCAGGGCCGATCCCCCCGCCAGCACGTGCTCGACGATCTCCTCCTGGGGCCCACGGAACGCGCCGTAGCCGAAGACCTCCTGCAACACCTTCAGGGGAGCTGGTGCTGGCCCGTTCAAGGGGTCATGGGTCGCTGGCGCCATGGCTGCTGGGGTTGCACGCCCCAAAGGATCCCTTGAGAGTTCCCGGGTGGCTCAAAGGGGCGGCTGCCACTCCTCCGGGGGCTCCGGTTTTTCACTGTCCTTGAGGGAGGGGAGGGTGGAGCGCACCAATGCCACCACCTCGGAGCGCACCCGGGCGCGGAAGACTTGGGCCGCTTCCGCATCCAGCACCGGGTAATGGGTGTCGGTGAGCTCGCCCCGCAGGGGTTTCCAGTTGGTGCCTCCCTGGGCCGGCAACGCCGCCAAGGGCGCTGCGAAATCGAAGGAGAGGGTGCGGCCAGCAGGGGTTGCCTCCTGGACCCAGCGCTCGCGCTCGGCCTGGAATGCCCGGGCTTTGAGGGTGTCGGGCAGGCCCAGCACCGGCTCGTAGTAGGCGAGGGCGCGCAGTTCTTCCTCCAGCACGATGGACCAGGCCGCCTCTTCCCCCGCCACCAGGCCTGCCTCGTGGGCATGGGCCTTCATGGCTTCGAGATGGTGGGCCAGCCAGCGGTAGTGGGATTTCTCATGGGTGCGCTTGCGGGCGGCCCCGCGGCCATTGCCAGGCAGCTTGGGAAGCTGCGCCTCCCCCTTGCGCAGGAAAGCCCGATCTTCGGGCTCCAAATTGATGGCGCCCCAGCGCTGGCGGTACTCCCATAGTTCGGAGTAGCGCCTCACTTCATCGGGGGCCCAACCCAGGTCCTTGAGCTCCTCCGCCCGGCTCGCTTCGTTTTTCACCACCCTGGGGCCCGTCGCAGTCGAGGGGCAGCGTAGGGGGCGGCCCGAAGCGCCCTTTCGCAAATCGTGGGCAGCCCTGCTATCGGTTCAGTTCAGGACAGGGTTCAGCCCCGGGATGAAGGCCATGTTCTGGCGGCTGCTGAGGATGGACACACCTTCGGGATCGACCTTGAAGGTGCCCTGGTCACCAAAGGAGCGCCCCTGACCATCGTCCCCACGGATGGAGACGGTGCCGTCATCGAAAAAGGCGTAAAGGCTGCGGGAACCGTCGGCCCAGGCCAGGTCGTAGAGGGTCTGACCGTTGCCGCCCTGGGCGCGCCTGAGGCGGCAGGGAATCCGCTCGGCGCCGCCCGAATCGGCGCTGCGGAAGACACAGACGCTGGCGCCACCGGAGGCGGCCTCGTCTGGTGCGGTGCCGCCGCTGGGAGGGGCCCCACGGGGGGGCAGGGCCGCCTGGGCTCCGTCCTCGCCATCGGCCGGCAGCCCCTTCAGGAAGGAGCGCACGGTCGCCGCCGACACGGCGAAGTTGAGCCCTTCGCTGTCATTGAATTTGAAGGTGGCGATGCCGGCCACGCAGTTGCTGGCGTCGAGTACGGGCCCACCGGAGTTGCCGGGGTTGACGGCCGCATCGATCTGCAGGATCCCGTCCTGATCCCGCAGGCTGCTGACCACGCCGCGGCTGAGGCTGAACTCCAACCCCTTTGGCGCCCCGATCACGAACACCTCCTTGCCCACGGCCGAAGGGTGGTCGCTGAGCTGCAACCGCTGACCCCGGGTGCCCTCCACCGCCAGCAGGGCCAGGTCGGAGGTAGGGGTCTCACCGGTGCCCCGGGCCACCACCGCGGCCCGGTCGCTGCTGCCGTCCACCCACTTGAGATCCACGGTGGCGCTGCTGGCCACCACATGGTTGTTGGTGACCAGGTAGGTCCTGCCGTTTTGCTGTGCCACCACAAAGGCACTGCCCAAACCATTCTCGGTACGCACCACGGCGACACCGTTGCGGGCGGATCGGAACACCTGCTCGGCGCTCTGGTTCGTGGCCGCGCAGGATCGGCCCCCATTGGAGCTCAGCGGCTCCGTCAGCCGAGGGGCCAGGGATGTGGCTTTCACCATGCCGCAACCGCCCAGGGCCAGAGCCAGGCAAGCGAGCGCCAACCGTGTCGGCCAGGAGGGGTGGTCAGCTTGGGGTGCGATGGGCATGCTGCTGGGTCGCCGCTGGGCGGTCGTCGAGTTCTTTTGCCGTTCTATGGCTGCGACCCCGACCTAAGGGGCCCTGTCCTCGCCCGAAAGGTGACCGGATCTGTCCGCCCTGGGGCCGGGTTGGATCTGGTCACGTTTGGGCCCTCCTTCTGCCGCTACCAGCCCGGGCCAGCGCTGCTGTCCCAAGGGCTTTTAAGCTGGTTGGATGCCAATGTCCCTCGTCAGCCAGCAGCAGATCGCCCCGGCCCAGGTGCTGCGGGGTGCGGGTGCCTGGCGGCAGGCGTTGCCCCTGATCGCCGGTCTCTGCCGACGCCCACTGTTGCTGGGTCGCAGTGCCGCCACGGCCCCCCTGCGGCGCGGGCTGGCCGCCGACCTGGTGGAGCAGGGGCTGGATCCCCTGGCTGCCGATCTCCAGTACGACTGCTGTGAGGAGGATCTCGCCCGCCTGGAGGCCCTGGCCCGTAAGGCTGCCTCCGGGGGGGGCGCCCTGGATGCGGTGGTGGCCGCGGGCGGGGGCAAGGTGCTCGATGCCGGCAAGCTGCTGGCCCAGCGGCTCGGCCTGCGCTGCATCACGGTGCCCACCAGCGCCGCCACCTGTGCCGGTTGGACGGCCTTGGCCAATCTCTATTCCCCCAGCGGCGCGTTCCTGGGGGACGTGGGCCTCGATCGCTGCCCCGATCTGCTGGTCTTCGACCACCACCTGGTGCTTGGCGCCCCGGTCCGCACCCTGGCCAGTGGCCTCGCCGATGCCATGGCCAAGTGGTACGAAGCCCAGGTGAGCAGTGGCAGTAGCGGTGATGGCCTGATCCAGCAGGCGGTGCAGATGGCCCGTTTGCTGAGGGATCTGCTGCTGTTGGAGGGGCAGGCGGCCCTGGCGGAGCCGGGTGGGGATTCCTGGGTGCGGGTGGCGGAGGCCAGCGCCCTGACGGCCGGCCTGATCGGTGGCCTCGGAGGCGCCCGCTGCCGCACGGTGGCGGCCCATGCCGTCCACAACGGCTTAACCCAGCTTCAGGCCACCCACGGATGCCTCCACGGCGAAAAGGTGGGCTTCGGCATTCTGGTGCAGCTCAGATTGGAGGAGCAGCTGGGGGAAAACCGTCTCGCCGCCCAGGCCCGTCGACAGTTGCTGACGTTCTTCAGCACCCTCCAGCTGCCCGTCAGCCTGGCGGACCTGGGTCTGGCCTCTGCCCCCCTCTGCGATCTGCAGGCGGCCTGCTCCTTCGCCTGCCGGCCCGATTCCGATCTGCACCACCTGCCCTTCCCCGTCACGCCGGCCGATCTGCTGGGGGCCCTGGTCACTGCCGATGCCAGCAGCGACACCGATGCCATGAGCCCCTCTCTTCAGGCCCCTGTCTCCCTTGGTTGACGGCCAGGCGCTGCTGGCCGAAGCGGCCCGCAGCCTGATCGATCCCCAGGCGCGGGAGCTGGCGGCGGCTGTGCAGTGGTGGCCATTGGCCGGCCAGGAGCAACTCTGGCCGGTGGCGGTGGTGGGCAGCGGTCCGCCCCTGCTGCTGCTCCATGGATTCGACAGCTCCCTGCTGGAATTCCGCCGCCTGGTGCCCCTGTTGGCCCCCAGGGCCACCCTGGTCATTCCCGATCTGTTTGGCTTCGGCTTTGGCCCAAGGCCTGCGGAGGGGAATTTCACGCCGGCCGGCGTGCTGGCCCATCTCGAGGCGGTGCTGGACGCCATCGCCGAGCGCCTGGGCCCCCAACCGCTTGGGCTGATGGGCGCCTCCATGGGGGGCGCGGTGGCGGTGGAGCTCGCCCGCCGCAGGCCTGAACGCATTGGGCGCCTGCTGCTGCTGGCTCCCGCAGGCCTCACGGGACGGCCCATGCCCGTGCCGCCGCCCCTCGATCAGCTGGGGGTGCGCTTCCTGGCCCTTCCCTTTGTGCGACGGGGTCTGTGCCGCAGTGCCTTCGCCGATCCCACCAATGCCGTCGGACCCGCCGAGGACCAGATCGCTTCCCTCCATCTGGGCGCCCCAGGCTGGGGCCGTTCCCTGGCCCATTTTGCCCGCAGCGGAGGCTTTGCCGGCTGCGGTGACCCCCTGCCCCCCCAGCCCCTGGAGGTGCTCTGGGGTGCCCAGGACCGTATCCTCAGGCCTGCCCAGAAGCGCGCCGCCCAGGCGCTGCTGGGGGATCGATTCAGGGAGCTCGAGGATTGCGGCCATCTGCCCCATCTCGATCAACCCCAGCAGGTGGCCGAGGTTTGGTGGCCATGACCAGATCCGCAGGCGCCGCCAGCGGCGGACCGGTTCTGCAGCTGCTGGCAAGCGGCCTGCAGCTCTGGATCCGTCAGCAGTGCCAGGAGGTGGAGAGCCTTGAACTGCAGCTGCACGGCAGCACGATCCAGTTGCTGAGGGGGCGCCTCGAGGGGGTGACGTTGACGGCCCAGCGAGTGGTGTATCGGGAACTCAGACTCGACAGGGTGCAGCTCACCAGCGCCCCGATCCAGGTGCGAATGGGTGGCCTGCTCAAGGGCCAGGGTTTGCAGCTGGAGAATTCTTTTGCCATCAATGGGTCGGTGGCCCTCAGCGGGGAGGGTCTGGAGCTGGCCCTGACCCGGCCACCCTGGGCTTGGCTGGGGGATCGGCTGGCCCGGGAGTTGCTCGGTCGCGAATCCCTCGGTGGCCTCAGCATTGATGGCCAGGAGCTCCTGCTTCGCGCCCCTGCCGGCCAAGGCGAGACAGTCCCGTTTGAGCGCAAGACGCTACCCCTGGCAACGGCGGGCAGCATCGAGATCAGGGCCGTGGAGGGGGTGGCTACGTTTCTGCTGCCGATGGACCCCAGCATCCGCATCGAGCGGGTCCACCTTGAGGGCGATCTGCTCAAGCTCCATGGTGAGGCAAGGGTTTCTCCCTGATCTGGCCCCCCTTTCTCCCCTTTCCCCAGGGCTCAGGAGACCAGCGGCACCAGCAGGGTGACGAAGTAGAACACCACCGCCGGGGTGAACAGGTAGCTGTCGACGCGATCGAGGATGCCGCCGTGGCCCGGGATGGCATCCCCCGAATCCTTCACCCCCGCGTCCCGTTTCATCATCGATTCGGTCAGGTCCCCCACCAGGGCGAACACCGCCACCACGGCTCCCAGCACGGCCCCCAGGGGCCAACCGCCCCAGGGCCAACCGAGGACAAGGCCGCCGATCGCCCCCACCATCAACGAGCAGGTCAGCCCCCCTAGGGCCCCTTCCACGGTTTTTCCAGGTGAGATCGGTGAAAGGGGGTGCCGGCCCAGCCGCCTGCCGATCACGTAGGAGCCGATGTCGGTGGAGACAATCAGCAGGATGGCCAGCAGGGTGATGGCCATCCCCGGACTGAAGGGCCAGGGGA
This sequence comes from Synechococcaceae cyanobacterium ELA445, assembly GCA_037134455.1. Lineage (GTDB taxonomy): Bacteria > Cyanobacteriota > Cyanobacteriia > PCC-6307 > Cyanobiaceae > ATX-6F1. The sequence continues at coordinate 59,076 of JBAXME010000009.1, forward strand.
CCCCCACCAGACGGGGGGCGAGGGCGCCGTCGACCAGATCCCGCAGCTTCAGCCAGTGGCTGGGCAGGAAACCCAGGTAGAAGAGCCCGAAGATTGAGGCGGCGATGTCCGTGATCCTGCCGCTCACGGGTTTGAGCAGCAGCCAGCCACTGATGGCCGCCCCTGACATCGGCAGCACCGCCGCCGCCAGGTCGTTGGCCATGGCGCCGCCGCCGCTGGCCGCCTGGGTGGCGATCAGCAGCACCTGGCAGAGCACGAGCGTGGTTTTGGCGGCGGGTCGGATCCCCTTGAACTGCGCCAGTCGGAAAAACTCCAGCAGGCCGAGGTGAACAATCACGCACACCGCCAGGGTGAACCACCACCCCCCCAGTAGCACCGTCACCAGGCCGAAGCCGCCCGCCGCCAGACCGCTCCACAACCTGGAGAGGGAGGTGCGTGGACGGGGTCCGGTGTCGGGCTGATCGTTCAACTGGGGCGCTCGGCGGCGATCAGAAACAGGGGCTCGGCTGCCGCCAGCCGCGCCTGGCTGCCCCGGCGTTGCATGCGATGGACCGTGGCCTGCACCACCTGCACATCGCTGGCCTGCAGCTGACCCAGGGTGTCGGTGGCATCCACCAGGCCCTCCAGGCTGGTGGTGCTGATCACCAGCCGTCCCCCCGGTTGCAGCGCCCCCCAGACGGTGGTCAGCACATCCGCCAGCGGGCGACCCACCTCCAACAGCACCCGGTCGGGATGGGGGGGCAGGCGGTGCAGGTCGTCGGGGGCCTGGCCGGCATGGATGTGGAGGTTGGTGATGCCGAAGCGGCACCGGTTGCGCTCGAGCAAATCGATCGCCTCAGGGTCCCGTTCCAGGGTGTGGACCGCACCGGCGGGCATCAGCCGGGCGATTTCCAGGGCCAGGGCGCCGGTGCCACCACCCACGTCCCATACCAGGGACTTGGCCCGGGGACGGAGGTGGGCCAGCAGCATGACCCGCAGCTCCATCGGGGTGGGACTGAAACCGGGAGCATCTTCGAAGCTGCTGTCCGGTACCCCGGGAGTGACGAAATCCCACTGGAAGGGTTCGACGGGAGCACCCCCACCAGCACGGCTCATGGGCGTGATCAATCCGCCAGGACGGCCACCGTATCAGCGATCTGGTCGGGCCATTGAGCCCGCTGACACCGCAGCCATTCCAGCCGTTCCCGATCGATCCTCTCCCCGGGGATCAGCAGCGGGATTCCCGGCGGGTAGGGGCAAACCGGTTCCCCCACTAGCCGTCCAAGGGCCTCCTCGAGGGGCACCCGCTCCGCCGGCAGGCGCCAGGCCAGCCCTGGAGGTTGCTCCGGTTCGGCCACCAGGGGCAGGGGGGGTG
>JBAXME010000010.1:0-59000 GCA_037134455.1 Synechococcaceae cyanobacterium ELA445
CCCCGTATGCGGGCAATTTCCGGGCATGTTTTCCATAAATCCCACCCCCTGGCAGCAGTGCAGCAGTTACTCCATTTACATACATACAACATAGATACAGACAGGGTTTTCACCCTGCTTGCACTGCTGCCAACCCAGGCAGCACTTTGGCAGCAGTTGGCAGCAGTTCAGATTGGGGACGTCGATGGGTTGAAAATCCTGCCTGCTACCCGCAATCGAACACCTCGACCGCCTGCCATGGGCCTGCCTGATCAGCCAGGGGTGGTTAGTGGAGGTGAGAGGTATCCGGTATACGTTTCAATTTCGGAAACATCACATTCTCAATGGGCGCAGCGTTCTTATCACCCCTACGGAACGTTACCCAGATGGCAGTGTTAGCCCTGTCTGAGGGACTAAAGGCTGAAATTCCGAGATGACCACAGTCTCCGAAGACGATGACCTGGAGCAGCGGAGACAGTGGCCCTGCAGGTGTAGGCCCTAGCAGATGCGGTGGGCTAAGTGCCTTCGATTGCCAGTTTGAAAAAAGATGCCTATGAAGTGGGGGCTTTCTGAAGTCACGGATTAAGCTCCGACTTCCTGGCGCCATTGCTGTTGGCCTGCTGGCAATCGGCGTCACAACAGCCATGCCAGAACAATCATGCGCAGGAGGGAAGGCTGTGTGTTCCCAGTTCCGTACCTGCGAGGAGGCGAAGAAGGCCCTCAGGGAGGGTGCTACAGGCATCGATGGGGACCACGAAGGAATCCCCTGCGAGCGTTCTCTCTGCGGTAACTAATTTCTGGTCCCGAACATCGATTGTTGGCCGAAATAGCTGAGGAGACAGGAGGTCCTGTCCCGGTTCTGAGCCCTTCTCCGGCCCTACAAAGTGCCTGTGCAGCGATCGATCACCAGAGGCTCTTCTGCAGAACCCGGTGCAGGTCTACGCCAGACCCCCCACGGCTGAAATGCCGGCTTGCGATTCACCGTCAAGCTGGCGCAGTTGACGGCGATTAGATCAGAGGGGTCGGCCAAGGCACCTGCACCACGGCGGCTGCCCCGTAGCGCCAGGCCCGAGCGACATTCTTGTTCGGAGAGACCTGCAGTGCTGCAGATCAGCGGAAGGGGACGACCTGCAGGGACCAACGGAAGGGGACGACCTACAGGGACCGCCCCTGAGATCACGCCCCGATACATCTGGTCAGATTCAGCGGGAGACACCACTCCTTCGCGCACCAACGCGTCAAGCGATTGAGAAAAGCGGCGCGGCGCGGCTTCAATCCCCGTCCACTGATCTGTGCGAATCGGATTAAACCGCTTTCTTAAATCCGTGACCCAGCTCCCGTCATTCTGCTGGCGCCATTTCAGAACGTCGATCTCTAGGTCCCCGTACTGCTTCCACCTGCGGGAGTATTCCTGACTCTTCCGACGCTCCACAGAGTCCAGGGTTTCTTGGCGTCGTCGCGCTGCATCCGCATCTAATTGCCGGTACTGCTCAAGGCGCTGTTGAACCTGCTCTGGGGTCTCGGCAATGGCGGGGAGGCAAACTCCAACCCCCAGGAGTAGCGGTGCGATGGTTGAGAGAGCTTTCTGGGTCTTCATCAACCGATTCTCAGGCACTGGAGCGGGTCAGTACAACCCACCGATGCACTGATGTTCCCAGGGCCGAACTGCTGTTGGGCCATGAGGAGTGCTCTGCTGTCCGGCCCTGGGAACACTGAGGAGGAACCGCATCCATCCCATGGCTGACCACTACACCCTCGAGCGTCAACTTCTGCCGTCAGTGACGCCACGCAACAGATCGGCCCAATCCCATACGTACTAGCCACAACGTCCGTAGTCTGTTCGTACAGCAGTCAACAACGGGCGCTAACGCCATGGCCAAGACGTATGTCACCTATCTCCGCCTGAGCCGGGAATCCCGTGGCGGTCGGAACTACGGCCTAGACGCCCAGCGCCGGGACCTAGATCTGTTCCTGGGTCAGCTGTGCCCTGAGCCCGATGGCTGCTCCGAGATCGCCAGCTATGTAGAGATCCAATCCGGCGCCGACGACGACCGCCCCGAGCTGGCCAAGGCGATTGAGCACGCCAAGCGGGAAGGGGCTGAGCTGTTGGTGGCCAAGCTGGATCGCCTGAGCCGCCGCGTTTCGTTCATCGCTGGCCTGCTGGATGATCGACGCCTGAGCTTCCGGGTGGCGAACATGCCCAACGCCGACAAGTTCCAGCTGCACATCTATGCGGCCCTGGCCGAACAGGAGCGGGAGTTCATTGGCGCCCGCACGAAGGCCGGCCTAGCTGCAGCGAAGGCCCAGGGGAAGAGGCTGGGAGGAATCAGGCCCAACACCATCACCCGCAACGATTCCGCCAAGGCCAAGGCCATCAACGGGGCTGAACAGCTGCGCCCCCTGCTGGTGGCGCTCAAGGCCCAAGGGGCGAGCCTTCGAGATATGGCCCAGGCCCTGGCTGGAGCAGGCGCCGTAACTCGCAACGGCAAGCCGCTGAGCCCTTCCACAGTTGCCCTGCAGCTAAAGCGCCTGGGGCTGTGCTGAGCCCCTGCCCGTCTACTGGAACGGCAGGCCAACCGGGAAAGCTGAAATCTAGACATCTTTATTCTGGCTGCCATCCTTTCCTTGCCAGGTTGCAGCTGTTGCCAATGATTAATCAATGGCATCGATCTCTTACGGCTGAGTCTTCTTTGCATCTCACCCATTGCCGAGCCTACATTCTCGATTAATCCTTGCCTCATTGGCCCTTCTAATCCGTAGGCCAGTGTATCAACGACCCGGCAGGGGGGAAACTCGCCCTCGCCCATGTACGTACTCTCCCTCGTTAATTAGCATCAAAAAAAGCAAACAAGCCGCAGCGCAGAGATTAACGTGTTAGCTCACCAGCGACCTTCTAATGACAGGCACAGGACGCTCATACACAGGTCGCTCAGGACCACGCGGGCGCCATCTCACTAAGATGCTTTCTTCTTCCAATCTCTTTATCTCCTCGGTCATACTTTCAAGGATAAGCCGAAAGACCTCTACAGATTCTTCTTGTTGTTGATACGACAACACCTTCCATGATTCGACGAAAGAATCCATCTGTTGACGATTATGCAAGGCGTTCTCTTTAGCCTTCTTCCTGGCCCTGAATCTTGCAACCCGAAGCCTTCCAAGTTCTCGAGTGCGTTGCTCGTTCTCTTTACTTCGCTTGTCATCCTGAGCCCTTCTGGCCTCTGCATCGGCTACCCACTGTGCTTCTAGGGTGGCCATCCCCCCTGGATCATTGGCACGATCAACGGCAACTTGTACCTCCAGCTCCTCTAAGAAAGCACTCCAGCCAAGAGGATCACTGCTCTGCTCAGAGCCTAAGATCGTTTGAATATCATTACTGAAAGCGATCTCTGGTTTCATTTGTTTAGACGCGAATTGCCAGTCCTCTTAACAGGAAGATTGCAAACCTTGTCGGCTAATTGCTGGCTAGTTATCTGAGAAAAGGTACCGCTTGAAGAATATTTTGATCCGTCAGTCAAATCTGTTTCATAGCGATTCCAGCCGCGTAGGCGCTCGTCTCCCTCTGCCTCTCGGATAATCCGATAAAACTTCCTTGTCTGGCAATCTGCCTGAAAGAAAGCAAATTCAAGAATACCTCGACACATAGTTCCGGCACTACGACCAACTCTAGCAGTTACGAATCTAGTATTCCCCTCTGAATGTATGTCGCTGGGATCAATGTCATGGGCGCAAGAACTTCGATCTTCGCCAATGTATAGCCTGTATTTGCCGTTAATGTAAGAGAGGAATTTGCTCTGCCATTCAGGCATAGAAGGTTCTTTGAATGTCTGAGCCAAGCCTGCCTGAGAATACGCAATCAGGCCAATAACAGATAACCTGGCTGCCATAAGTATTACTGTGCTCGCTTTCGGAAATTGGTTTATCATTATCCCAAGAGGCATGGGCTTAGTTTGAATCTTACTTACTTTCCTTTTTAATACCTCCAAGCTCCTGGATCTCACAAAGTGTCTTTGCTTCTTCAATCGCATAGGGCTGTTTTAACTGGACTGTTTCGCTACTGCAGATTCCCTGTCTGAACCAGGTATTCACAGAGTCAAAGCCCCACGACGTCATGTTCTGTTGCCTTCTCTTCGGTCCGTCTCCATAAGGGGTGCACCCAAGCTCTTTCCATGCACCGCCCTCAAGCCAGCGTGAGTCACTATTCCCAAGGTCAATCAGATATCCCTCAGTCTTCTTTTCTGTGGATCTGGCAACAAAATTCTTACCTGCAAGGCCCTTGATGCACTCACCTAATGTATTTTTCTTGCACTCACTGTAAGCAAGGTCCGCAGACAATCCGATGCCCTTGTATTTGTTGATGCATTGGATCAGGACTTCCTGATCGGCCTTGGCCGCAGTGCAAATTAGTGATCCAGCCACAAAGGCAGCAGCAATTAAAAGTGCGCGCATCGTCTTGGCTGCATTCAAATAGAATTATACGACAAGGATCAATGCTGTGCTATTGCTTGTGGTTCATCAAAAAATTGCAAGCTCGCTAGTCCTTCTCGCGGCGCCACAGGTGAATGGATCCGTCGGTCTCCACGGGATAGGTGCCCGGTTCGATGTCTCCCCATCCATTGGCGGGAGCCACTAGACAGGTTGGGGAGGGCTCTATTGAACCACTGGCCACGAGGGCCGCTGCCTCTTTCACGGCTTCGTAAGGCGTTGCTGGTAGGTAGAACACCTGAGAAAGCCCCTTCTTCAGGACATTCACTGCAAGCTCGCCATGGAGCGGCTGCCAGCTTGTCTTGCCATCGCCGACCTGAATGCCAAGGGATTGATCAGCGCCATTCACATGAACCCGCACACCCAACCGCTCTAGGTGCCTGTGCACTGCACGGCGATATTCAACTTCATCGGCACCATTAGCGAAGGTCTGTAGAAGTGCCTTGATCTGTTGCTGGGCTTCCGCTGCGATTTCTCCCCGGCCTGTTTGCTGGGCCTGGACTGCTGCTCTCGCCGTCACCAGCTCCCGCCGTGCTTCCGCTAGTTGACGCTCCAGGCGCACCTGTCGCTTGGTCAACACTGCGAGGCCAGCCACCTCAACCTCAATGGTCATCAGCGATTCACCCGCCGCCAGTGCCGCCTCGATCTTTGCTACCGCACCCTCAGCCTGGAGTTGCTGCAGGAGCGCCTGGGCCAGTGTCGCGCCCCCCTTCCGCTCATCCACAAGGGCAAGGAATGATTCGGTACTGAGCCGGGTCAGCAGGGCGGCCTGGGCTTCGAGCAGCCGAACCCCCGGCTGGCGGCATCCCGTCCCGTTCACCCGGCCTCGACACCTCAGGTAGTAGATCGCCCCATCAGGACGCACAGAGCAAGTGGCCCCGATGGGCTCACCACAGGAGCAGAACGAAAGCCCTGCTCCAATCCAGCGGAGCTGTGAGACCTGGCCCATTGCTTTGGGCTTTCGGCGCTCCAGGGCAACGAGAATCGCGGCCTGCTCCGCCTCGCTTACCACCGCCGGGTAGTAGCCCCGTTGAGGCGGCTCATGGGTGCGGGCTGGGTGTTTGGGCAGCTCAGCCTGGGGGACTCCCTGACGCCTCAGCAGGGCGCACTTTTCCTGCCAGTCACGGATGCGTTGTTTATGCCCTGGCACCACGATCTGCCGGTCACCAATCAATGCGGGGGAGCGCAACACCTGGCGAACACTTGCCCCCGACCACGCCACCGGCTTGTAAGACTTCCCGCCTTGACGGCTGGCGCTGACGGCCCACTGGCCACGGCGACACTGGCCGGGGCTGGGGATTCCTTCGGCGTTTAGGACGGTGGCGATGCTGTGGAGCCCATGACCAGCCAACGCCAGATCCGCTACTCGCCTGATTGATACGGCGTAGTCGTTGAGCACCCACTGACCCTTGGAGTCCAGGTCAATCCACACCGGTGCGCTGTGGGGGGTGACGGGGCGGCCCTCGCGGATCTGGTCGCGCTTCACCTGGTGGACATGGCTGATACGTCTGCTCAGGCGTTGGGAGAACTCATGGCTGGAGCTGAGCCAGAAAAGAAGCTCATGCAACTCCATCCCGTTGGCCTTGATGGTCTCGCGGCTGATGTCGCGGCCCTTGGCCATCACTGAGACAGTTACCCCCGCGTTCAACACGTCATCGACCAACACCGGCAACACCGCCAGCGGCATGGCCCGGCTGAATCGGTCTAGGTCCTCGATCAACAGTGCAACCGGCTCCGCGCCGAAACGGCCCACCTTCACATCGGCAAGGAAGCGGGACAGGGCGCCGTCACTGAGGTTCTTGCCGCCATAGGCAGAGACACCGGCATCGCTGTATCCGGGTCCGTCGTAGAGGGTCCACCCCCGCGCCTCGCAGTACCGGGCAGGGTCTGAAGCCTGGCGGTCCAGGCCAAGGCCAGAAGCCTGATCGGTGCTACTCACACGGCTGTAAGGGACGGCGAGCACAGGACAATGACGCTTTGCAATGAAAGAATACCCCATATCCGCGGCGCCATGCGCCATTACCTGCGCGATCGCCACCTGCCCCTGCGCGCTCCCCGGCGCCTGCGGGAGCTCCATGCCCGCGGCCAGGCCCTGCAGCAGAAGCGGCTGCATGCTGGTGAGAGCCCGCTGGCTGAGGCCGCCCTGGCGGAGGCCCTGGACTGTTCCGTCGCCGAGTGGCAAGAGGCCATGGCGGTGCATCGGGCCCTGCAGGTGCGCAGCCTCGATGCCCCCCAGACAGATGGGGAAGGGGGCCTGACGACCCTGCTGGACCAACTGGAGGCCCTGGCCTCGGACCCTGCAGACGGGCAGCCCGATGGCTGGTGGGGTGGCCTCTCGGCCAGCCCGAGCGAGGGGGAACCCCACCAGGTCCTGCTCCGGGTGCTGGAGCAGCTGGACCCCCCCCTGCGCCATCTGCTGGAGGGACGGGTGCTCTATGGCGCCACCTGGTCGGAATTGGGGGAGACCCTGGGTATGCACGCCCGCATGGCCCGCCGCCGCTTCGAGACGCTTGTGGAGCAGCTGCGCGCCGAGCTGCGGCCCCTCCATCCCTGAGGCGGATCAGGCGATCGCCAGGTGCTGGGCCAGGGCGATCGCCAGCAGGGCTGCGATCAGGGTCTGGATCGCGTTGACCAGTTCATTGCTGAGCCAGGCCAAGCGGGGTTGGAGCGTGGCGCCAATCAGGCTCTCGATCAGGGTGGCCGCCAGGGCCACCAGGCTCACCAGCGCCACGGCCGCCCCACCCGAGAGCAGTCCCAGGCGCCCCATCACCAGGGCCATCAGCACGCCGCCGCCGGCGCTGGCCAGGGTGCCCTCCAGGCTGATGGCCCCTTCCGTGCCGGGGGGCACGGGGCGCAGGTGGGTGATCGACACCGTGTGACGCCCCCAGCGCTTGCCGATTTCGCTGCCGAAGGTGTCCGCAAGCTTGGCGGCGAAGCTGGCGCTGAACCCCAGCAGCAGCAGGGGCACCGGTGCGCTGGGCAGCACGGTCAGCAGGGCCAGGCTGGCGCCGGTGGCGGCCGATCCCCAGACGTTTTCAGGGCCTCGCCGGCCTCCCCTTCCCTCCGCCAGGCCGGCCTCCTGCTTGTGGCGCAGGCCCAGCCGGGTCACCAGCGACCCAAGGGCCAGATACAGCACCACGGCCCACCAGCCCGACCAGCCCAGGGAGCCCAGCAGCAGGGTGCCGAGCACGCCGGCATGGACCCAGCCCGCCGTTGTCAGCAGGGGAAGGCGCTGGGCCAGGGTGATCAACACCCCGTTGATGGCCAGGGCCGACAGCCAGCCCGAGAGGGCATAGGGCAGGTCCTGGGGGGGCAGTGCGATCAAGGGAGCGGGGCGACCCCGCCATGTTGCACTGCCCTACGGGCGCCGCCGTTGGGCCGGGGCGCAGCGGATAATCGAGCCATTCGCCTCGCAGGGCCGGCGCCATGGTGTTCAACCGCAAGGGCTTCTTCCTCACCTTCGATGAGGCCGCCGACAAGAAGCCGGCCACGGTGGCGCCAGTGGCGCCGGTGGCGCCCGCACCGGCCGAGGAAGCTCCCGTGAAGGTCGCCATCCAGCTCACCCAGGCCAAGCCCGTCATCGAGGAAGGGGCTGGCAAGCCTGTGCTCACCACCGCCGAGGCCCTGGCTGCCGAGCTGCGGGAGGAAGAGGTCAACCGGCCCGCCCCCAGCTTGACCACCTTTGCTCCCGCCAACCTCACCCCCGGTGGAGCCCTACCCGTCCGCCGCCGCCGGGGGGGCGCCAACCTGGCCCCCTTCCGCGCCATCGGAGCCAGCCTGTTCAGTAAGTGAGCCCGGCGGGGCGCACCCCGCCACCTACGGCATTGGCCCCAACTCCGGCGCCACGCCGAGGAGACGGCCCCCCATCCCCCAGCGTCCGGTGGTGTCCATGAAGGCTCCTTCGGCGTTGCAGCACCCGGGTCTGCCGATCGAGCCCCCCACGGCCCTGGCCAGCCATGGGGGGGATGGGAGGGGGAGCTGGCGGAGGTGATCGGGCGCGCCGCCACGAACGTCTCCCGCTCGGAATCCCTGGATTACGTGCTGGGTTACACCTGCGCCCGCAACTGGCAGAAGCGGCTCGCCTCCGCCCTGGTGACCCCCGAAACGATCCCCTACCCCCATGCCCTGGAACTGCGCACGGCCCTCAGACCGGCCCCACCCCCTGCAGGACTGACATCTCGGCCATGACCGAGCTCCAGATCGGGCCGTAGGCGGCGGCCCGGGCGGTGGCGTGAATGAGGGCCCATTGGGCTTCCGAACAGCCGCTTTGCAGTGAGTGCAAAAACTCGGCAATGGCCCTCTCCGGTGAGCTCCCCTGGCTGCCGAGGGTGGCAAAGGAGGTCACCCCATGGGCCACGAAGTGCTCGAAGCCATAGCTGGCGGCCCCGGCCGTGAGGCACCAGCGGCTGAACAGGGAGGCGCTGGGGGGCGGCAGCTGCTCCACCAGGGGGAGGAGCACCTCCTCCTCGTGGTCCATGTGGGCTTCCGCCACCTGCCGGTAGGCGCTCAAGGCGCGGAGCAGATCGTTGTGCCCTTGGGCCAGGGCCACCGTCACCAAGCGCTGGGCCTCCTCCTCCTGGCCGTGCTCCTCCAGAAAGCTCATGGAGAGGGGGGCGTTGGCACTGGCTTCGTACCAGTGGTTGAGCAGATCGATGCCGCCACCGCCGGAGCTCTCCAGGCCCTCCTCCATGGCGGTGTGCACGGAGGCCGCCGTGCGGTAGTCCCTCCAGGCTTCGGCGAACTCCGCCAGCTGGCCCCGGTGGGCCAACGGCGTGAGCACATGCTCCAGGTCGTTGCGCAGCACCTGGTGGTAGCTGCTCATGAAGGCCGGCCCCACCACCTCGGCTTGGTTCACCACCGTGCCTTGGTCCATTACCGGCCGCCAGATAGGAATGTGCTTGAACTTTATGGAGCTCCGGCAGGGTTGGAGGGGGCGTTACTGGCTTGAAACAGTGGAGGGGGAAGGGGCTGGGGCAGGGGAAGCGGTGGCCGATTCGGTCCGGTTGATCAGTGACCTGGGCAGTCGCTGACCTGGCAGGCTGGCCCCATGACCAGTACCAGCCGTACCTCAGCCGCAGCGGCCGCCACGACAAGCCCCGAGCTCGCCGCCCTGGCCGAGGCGGTGGGCCGTCGCCGGAACTTCGCGATCATTTCCCACCCGGACGCCGGCAAGACCACCCTCACCGAGAAGCTGCTGCTCTACGGCGGCGCGATTCAGCAGGCCGGCGCCGTCAAGGCCAAGGGGGAGCAACGCAAGGTCACCTCCGACTGGATGGAGATCGAGAAGCAGCGCGGCATCTCGATCACCTCCACCGTGCTGCAGTTCGACTACGCCGGCAGCACGGTCAACCTGCTTGACACCCCCGGCCACCAGGACTTTTCCGAGGACACCTACCGCACCCTGGCCGCCGCCGACAACGCGGTGATGCTGGAGGACGCCGCCAAGGGCCTCGAACCCCAGACCCGCAAGCTGTTCGAGGTGTGCCGCCTGCGGCGTGTCCCGATCTTCACCTTCATCAACAAGATGGATCGGCCGGGGCGGGATCCCCTGGAGCTGATCGATGAGATCGAGAGCGAGTTGGGGCTCACCTGCTGGCCGGTGAACTGGCCGATCGGCAGTGGCGATCGTTTCCGGGGCGTGATTGACCGCCGCTCCCAGCAGCTGATCCTGTTTCAGCGGGCCGAGCGGGGCCGCCAGAGCGAAGAACAGGTGTTGTCGGTGGCTGAAGCCCGCGCCTCAGGGGCCGTGGAAGCGGAACTCCTGGATCAGGCCCTCGAGGAACTGGAGTTGCTGGATGGCGCCGGCGCCGACCTGGACCTGGAGCTGGTGCACGCGGGCGAACTCAGCCCGGTGTTCTTCGGGTCGGCCATGACCAACTTCGGCGTGCGGCCCTTCCTTGATGCCTTCCTGGAGCTGGCCCAGAAACCGATCGGTCGCAGCTCCAGCGATGGGCCCGTTGATCCTCTGCGCCCCGGATTCAGTGGCTTCGTGTTCAAGCTCCAGGCCAACATGGATCCCCGCCACCGGGACCGGGTGGCCTTCGTGCGCGTCTGCAGCGGCAAGTTCGAAAAGGACATGACCGTGCAGCACGCCCGCACCGGCCGCAGCATCCGCCTGTCGCGCCCCCAGAAACTCTTCGGCCAGGACCGGGAAGTGGTGGAGGACGCCTACCCCGGCGATGTGATCGGCCTCAACAACCCCGGCATGTTCGCCATCGGCGACACCCTCTACGTGGGGCCGAGGGTGGAGTACGAAGGCATCCCCTGCTTCTCGCCCGAAATCTTTGCCTGGCTCCGCAACCCCAACCCCTCGGCGTTCAAGAGCTTCCGCAAGGGGGTGAACGAACTGCGGGAGGAGGGGGCCGTACAGGTGCTCTACGACACGGACCCCAGCAAGCGGGATCCGATCCTGGCGGCCGTGGGCCAGTTGCAACTGGAGGTGGTCCAGTACCGGCTGGAGAACGAGTACGGCGTGCCCACTCGATTGGAGCCCCTTGGCTTCTGTGTGGCCCGCTGGGTGGTGGGGGGCTGGCCGGCCATTGAGGCGGTGGGGCGCCTGTTCAACTGCAAAACCGTGCGCGATGCCTGGGATCGGCCCGTGCTGCTGTTCAAGAACCTCTGGAACCTGAACCAGTTGCTGGAGGACCATCCCGAACTGGAGTTGGCGGCGGTGGCGCCGGTGGTCAGCGGCGTCGAACCGATTGCCCTCTGAGGGGCTCCCGGAGGCTGTTTCGCTCGCGGCAGTCCGGCCGTCCCGCCAGACTCTTTCCAACGAAAGGTCACAGTCATGGCCGGGCCCCTCTGGTTGGTTCGCCCTAGCCGCGATGGCGGCTGCGATTACGTCCGCTTCCTCCCCGCCCAGGAAAAAGTTGAAGTTCGAGAAGGTAGCCATCTGCCTCCCCAGATGCCCCTGCTCAAGAGGCGTCAGTGGGTTCAGCTGGCGGAAGCCGAAGCCCGCAGTTTGCACTTGCAACAGGAAGGCGGTTATCGCTGCAGTGAGCCCCTGTTTTGAACAAGTACTCCCTACGCTCAGGCCAGCACGGCGCGTCCCGCGCAGGGACCCATGAACCAGGTATCTGACCAGGCCTCCAGCGACGGTGACCTTCCGGGTCCCTACGAACGGCTTGGTGTCACGGCGGACTCCAGCTTCGATGAAGTGCAGGTGGCCAAGCAGACGCGCCTGAAGGAGTTGGGCAACGACCCCCAGGCCCGCGCCCGCATCGAGGCCGCCTACGACGCCGTGCTGATGGACCGGCTCAAGGAGCGCCAGCAGGGCAAGGTCAGCAGTGCGGCCCTCAATGCCTCCCAGCGGGAGGCCGCCCGGCCCGCCACCGCCGCCACAGCCCCCAGCCGTCCGATCCTGCCCAGCCTCCCCTCGTTGCCGCGGTTGCCGGCGTCCCGCCTGGGCTCTCCGGTCCTGGCCGTGCCCCAGCTGCAACTGGCGGAGGGCCGGGAGCGCTGGTTCCCCCTGGCGGCCGATGGGGTGCTGATGGCTCTGGTGCTTCTGGCCCCGGGGGCCTCGCCCGAGTTGCTGCTGGCGCTGACCACCGGCGTCACCGTGATCAACCTCCAGCGCCGCAATGGCCGCTTCCTCGGGGCCGTGGGCTGGAGTTTTGCCCTGCTCAGCCTCGGGCTGGTGCTTGGGGCCCTGCTGCTGGGCCTGCTCCATCCGGCGTTGCCCCTGGGGCTTCCCCTCACCCCACTTCAGGTGCAGGCTCTGCCGGCCCTGCTGCTGCTCCTGCTGGGGGCCCTGCTGATCGTCTAGTGACTCCAGGCCCCGTTTGGCAGGGGTCCGTCACTCCTGCTGCACCAGGGCCACGCGGTTGCGGCCGTTGGCCTTGGCCAGGTCCAGGGCCCGATCGGCCCGATTGAACAGATCCTCGAACCCCTGGTCGGAGGGGCTGAGGCTGGTGACGCCGCCGCTGATCGCCAGGTGGTAGTCCTTGGGGGTGTGCACCCCGGGCATGGTGGCGGCCACGGCATGCAGGTTCTGGGCGAACACCATCGCGCTCGTCTCGTCCCGGCCCACGAGCAAGAGACCGAACTCCTCGTCGCCGATCCTTCCGATGAGATCCTGTTCCTGGAGATGGTCCTGGCAGAGCTTCGCGAACTGCCGCAGCACCTGGTCTCCCGCGTCATGGCCCCAGCGGTTGTTGATCAACCGGAAGTTGTCGATGTCCACGTTCACCAGCGAGAGGGGCTGGAGCCGTTCCCGGGTGTGGGCCACCTCCTTGGCTCCGAGCTGGAAGAACGGCTGGCGGTTGAACACTCCCGTGACCGGGCAGAGCAGGGCGAGATGGCGCAGCTCAATGTCGTGCATCACCAGCTCGGCGATCAGTTGCAGTCGCTCCACCTGGTGCGGCGTTGGGTGGTGGGGCTTGTGATCGATCACGCAGAGCGTGCCCAGGTTGTAGCCCCCGCTGGATTTCAGCGGAATGCCGGCATAGAAGCGGATGCGGGGCCCCTCCAGCACCAGTGGATTGGTGTTGAAACGGTCGTCCTCGAGGGCATCGGGAACGATCAACGGGTGGTCTCCAGCGATGGCATGGGCGCAGAAGGCCATCTGGCGCGGCGTTTCCTCCACCTCCAGTCCATGCCTCTAGAGAAACCACTGACGCCGCTCATCCACTAGGGAGACCAGGGCGATCGGGGTCCCGAGCAGGTCGGTGGCCAGATTCAGGATCTTCTTGAGGTAGGGATTGCTGGCCGTGTCCAGCAGGCCATAGCGTTCCAGCGACCGCAACCGCTGCGCCTCATTGGCGGGAATGGGGTAGTCGGGATAGGGAGCCATGGCGTGCGAGCGGCGCACCTGGGTGATCCGACCATAGGAGCACTGGGCCGCTCGCTAGCTCCAGGGTGGAGTCGTTCCGTACCCGTTCCCGTGCTTTGCCGTCCCTAGCCTTGAAACAGAGAGTTGGGGATCAGATCATGAACGAATGCACGATGGTGGAGACGGCCGCCAACGGGGCGACCGGCAACGAAGAGGCCCTGCGTCGGATCCGGGATCTGGCCCATAGCGATCCCTCCTTTGCGGCTGCCCTGAGGGGGTCCCGAACCACCGAGGAGGCCGCCCGCATGGCCGCATCCAGGAACATCAGGGTCCGCCCCGATGCCCTCTGGCGTCACCGGGGCAACCTCTTCAGCGGCGGCCAGCCCACCTGGCCCGGCTGATCAGCCCCGTCATTCCCCCGCTTCGCTGTGGCGGAATTGTTCCGACAACAGCAGGCGCTGGTATTCGACCGACAGGGCGCCCAGGTGGCTGTGGGCGGCCCCATGGAAGCGGGGGTCAATCTGGTCAAGGGCGCGTCCGCTGGGGACATCGGTGCCCAATACGAGCCGCAGTGCGTCGAACAGGCGCACCTGGTCGCTTTGCCAGGCCTGATACTCCACGGCCAGGGAATTCAGGGTTTCCTCGCTGGCGTCTCCCTGCTCCAGGGCGGCGACCACCCCCTGGAGTTGGGCCAGCCGGGCCGAGGTCACCAGGGCATGGGCGGAGCCGAACGCGGCCAGGGCATCGGCTGCCTCGCGGCGCAGCACCGACAGATCACGGTTCTTGACGGCCCGGTCCACCGAGAGCGGCAGCCGCACCCCCGGGCGCTTGGCCATCGGCGCGGCCGCCTTGGCCAGCCGCTTTGCCGTTGCGGTGTCTTGGAGTGCCGTTGGCGGCGGTGGTGCGGGCTGGTTCGACTGCAGCGCCGTGCCCCAGCGCAGCAGGGCAGCTCCAATCCTGTTGCGCAAGGCCCTTGCTGGCTTTCCCATCGCCGTTCCTTTCCTGGGGCCAATCTGATGGGTCCGGAGCCGCCCGAGCAGGGGGGAAAACCGTGCTGCCGCCATGGGGAGGATGGGCGCCCTTCTGTTTGCGCCGTCGAAGCATGGGGCCATGGGGTCCCGTGCGGGGAGACTGATCCGGTGCCCCCCCAAGCCGCCCTCCGATGACCCTCAGCTGGCAACGACTGACGCCGGTGGGACGGTTTCTGTTTTTGGCAACGATCACGCCGTTGATCGTTGCCAACGCCTGGGCCCTGCATGCCATCTTCCATTACTTCAATTCCCTGGTCACGATCGTGATCGGGGCCTCCCTCAGCGCCTTCCTGCTGAGCTATCCGGTGGAGTGGATGGTGAGCCGCGGCGCCCGGCGCTCCCGGGCCCGGGTGCTGGTGTTTCTGCTGGCCCTGGTGCTGGTGGTCGCCCTGGGTGCCCTGTTGATGCCGATGGCGCTGCTCCAGGCCCATCAGCTCTTCAGCCATCTGCATGTCTGGATCGAGTCCGGCCAGCGGCAGCTGGGGGCCCTCAACGACCAGTTCCGCCACTCGAACCTGCCCCTTAACCTCGATGTGCTTGAACTCCAGATCGGCGAACGGCTGAAGCTGGAACTGGAGAAGCTCGCCCAGCCCCTGCTCGAGGCGGCGGTGCTCACCGCCTCCCACCTGCTGGATGGGCTGCTGACGGTGGTGATGACCTTCTATTTCCTCCAGTTCGGTGACCGGGTGTGGGCCGGCCTGATCGGCTGGTTCCCCGCCGACCTGCGTCAGCCCTTGTCCCGGGCCCTGCGCCAGAGCTTCCACAACTTCTTCCTGGGGCAGCTGATCCTGTCCGCCTGCCTGTCAACGGCCCTGATCCTGGTGTTCACGCTGCTCCGGGTGCCCTACGGCTATCTGTTCGGCCTCACGATCGGCACGATGGCCCTGGTGCCCCTGGGGGGCACGGTGGGCATCGCCCTGGTGACGGTGCTGGTCACAATGGCGGATCTTGCCCTTGGACTGAAGGTGCTGATCGCCGCCTTCATCGTCCAGCAGCTGCTGGAGAATGGGATCGCCCCCCGCCTGCTGGGGCACGTCACCGGTCTCAATCCGGTCTGGGTGCTGATCTCGATCCTCACCGGTGCCCGGATCGGCGGGCTTTTGGGGGTGCTGGTGGCCGTGCCAACGGCAGTGATCATCAAGACCTACCTCTCCGTGCAGCAGGCCCGCCTCTATCCCCCGGGAGACCTGCCTGGGGACCTGCCCACTCCCCCTGATCCCCTGCTCCCTTTCCGGTGACGGTCGTGAGTTTGTTGATCCTCGCCTTCGTCGGCGGCCTGCTGACGATTCTCAGCCCCTGCATCCTGCCGGTGCTGCCCTTCGTCTTTGCTCGTCTGGGCCAACCGTTCCGCACCAGCATCCTGCCGATGCTGGTGGGCATGGCGGTGTCCTTTGCGGCGATCGGCACCCTGGCCGCCTTCAGCGGTGGCTGGGTGGGGCACGCCAGCCAGACGGGCCGATGGGTGGCCCTGGTGCTCCTGGCCTGCTTCGGCCTGGCGCTGCTCTTTCCGGCCCTCGCCGATCGGCTCAGCCAACCGCTGGTGCGGCTGGGCAACCGTCTCTCCCGTCGGGCCGACCGGGCCCGCCTGGCGGGCCATGGGGTGGGTGCCTCCCTCCTGCTGGGCGGTGCCATCGGCCTGCTTTGGGCCCCCTGCGCCGGACCAATCCTGGGCCTGATCCTCACCGGTGCCGCCATCGGTGGCGCCAGTGTCAACTCGGCCCTGTTGCTGCTCGCCTATGGCCTGGGGGCCGCCGCCTCCCTGGCCCTGGCCCTGTTGGCCGGCGGGCGGGTGGCTGGCGTCCTCAAGCGGTCCCTCGGTGCCAGCGAGGGGCTGCGGCGGGCCCTCGGCGGTGTGGTGCTCCTGGCGGTGGCGGCCATTGCCTTGGGCCTTGATCGCACCTCCTTCGCCACCTCCGCCCTCCCCGCTGCCGACGACCTGGAGCAGGCGCTGGTGACACGGTTCCGGCCCTCCGCCGATGTGCCGCCTATCGCGACCGGCTCAACCACCAATGTCCCAACCCCATCGCTGCAGCAGCCGCTGCCGGTGCTGGGTGTGCTGCCGCCGTTCCCACCGGGGCGCACCTGGCTCCACTCGCCCCCCCTGAGCCGGGAGCAGCTCAAGGGGAAGGTCGTCCTGATCGACTTCTGGACCTACTCCTCGTTGAACTCCCTGCGCACCTTGCCCTACCTACGGGCCTGGGCCGAGAAGTACCAGGACCAGGGGCTGGTGGTGATCGGCGTCCACTCTCCCGAGTTCGCCTTCGAGCGGGACATCGGCAACGTGCGTCAGGCGAGCCGCAAGCTTGGGGTGACCTATCCGGTGGTGATCGACAACGACCTCGCCATCTGGAAGGCCTTCGACAACCGCTACTGGCCGGCCCATTACTTCATCGATGCTCAGGGTCGCATCCGCCATGTGCACTTCGGCGAGGGTGCCTATGACAACTCCGAGCGGGTGATGCAACAGCTGTTGCGGGAGTCAGGTCGCCGCAACGTTTCCACGGCCCTGGTGCGCCCCGCGCCGTGAACCCTGCTGAACAGGTCTCTTCACAGAGCCAAAGAGGCCCCATCGTCTACCCCTTCCGCTCCCTGGACTTCTGGTCGCTTGTCTCTCGCCTCAGCCCACCACCGGCGCCAGTTCGTTGATCAGCTCCCGCAGTTCTTCCTCCTCCACCCGGTAGACCTCATTGCAGAAGTGGCAGGTCAGTTCGGCGTGGCCCTCGTCGCGAAGTATTTCGCTGAGCTCATCGCGGCCCAGCAGCTTGAGGGCGTTGACACTGCGGCGCCGGGTGCAGGGGCAGTGGAAGCTCACGTCCTGCTGGGCTTCGGCGTCCTCGAGTAGCTGGGGATCCAGGTCGGGGAAAATGTCTTCGAGCAGCTGCTTCAGATCGCCGCGGCAGTCCGCCAGCCGGGAGCTGAAGTCGCGGATTTCGCGGCAGCGATCCTCCAGCAGGGCCACCAGGGCCGGCTCATGGGCTGCCTTGGGCAGCACCTGCACCAGCACGCCTCCGGCAATGCGCACGCCGCTGCTGTCGATCTGCTCGCCCACGAACACGGCCGAGGGGGTCTGCTCGGAGTGGAGCAGGTAGGAGGCCACGTCGTCGCCGATGCCGCCGCTCACCAGTTCCACCGTGCTGCTGAAGGGTTCTCCCGTGCCCTGGTCCCGCACCACGTGCAGGTAGCCGGTGCCCGTGGCCTTGCGGAAGTCGAAGGCGGGCGTCCCATCGGCATCACTGACCAGGTCCAGCTCCAGGCCCGGCTGCCCCACGTGGCCCCGCACCGTGCCGTCGCGGCCGGCATCCACCATCAGCCCCCGCAGGGGCCCATCGGACTGGATGCGCAGGTTCACCCGCCCATGGCGCACCTTCATGGAGCTGGCCAGCAGCAGGCCGGCGGTCATGGCCCGCCCCAGCAGGGCGGTGGTGAGGAAGGAGAGGCCGTGGCGGCGGCGGGCATAGCGGCTGGTGACCGTGGTGTTGGCCGCCACCAGGCGGATGCCTCCACCGGCCGCGGTGGCCCGTACCAACTGATCCGCCATCGCCTTGCCTTTTCTCAGGGCATCGTACGAAGCCCCGGCAGGGGCCGCAGTGCCCCTGCCCGCAGTTCGGAGCCCTGCCCGATCAGGCCCCGGAACAGCTCCGGTTCATGGGTCACCACCAGCAGCACCCGGTCCTGGCTGAGCCGGCCCAGCAGCTGGAGCACCTCGTCCCGCACCGACCAGTCCAGGCCTGCGGTGGGCTCATCCAGCAGCAGCACCTTGGGCTCCCGCAGCAGCTGCACCGCCAGGGCCAGGCGCCGCTGCTGCCCACCGCTCAGCCGCTCCGGCGCCTGCTGCAGCGAAAGGGATCCAAGCCCCACCTGCTCCAGCACCTGCTGCACCCGTTCGGAGTCCAGGCGGCGCCGGCCCAGTTTCAGCTCCTGGCCAACGCTGAGGCCGAGGAAATGGCGTTCGGGAAACTGGAACACCAGGCCACACAACCAGCGGAGCTGGCGGGCGTTGAGGGCCTCGCCGTTCCAAAGAATCGAGCCCCGGTCGGGCTTCGCCAGCCCGCTGATCAACTCCAGCAGGGTGGTTTTGCCGCTGCCGCTGCGGCCTGCCACCAGGGCCGGCACCCCTTCCTTCAGGGTCAGGTTCAGGTCGGCCAGCACGGGCTCGGCCGCGGTCGCCGGGTGATAGCCCATGGAGCGGAGTTCGAGCATGCTGCCGCGCCCCGGGCCTCCAGGTGTGGCCCCAGCTTGCCGGACGGCCGTGTTGGATGGGGACAACTGCCGATGCCCGCTGTGGAGGTCCGCTTCCGTTCGATTGACCCGTTCAACTGCTGGCTGTGGCTCCGCTTTGAGCACCCGCCGGGCTCGGGGGAGAGGGGCTACCTCGACACCATCTTCGACAGCTGGTTTGTGCTGGGCAAGTTGGGGGGCTTCAACGCCGAGAACCTGCAGGCCCATGAGGAGGGGGTGGATCTGGGCTGGATGGCCTACGACAACGACGACGCCCAGTCGGCCCTGCCGGCCCTGATGCACAACCTGGGCCCCCTGGAGTACCGCGATAACTGGGGTCGCTGCTGGGTCGACCTGGGCACCAGCGATGCCCTGGCCCTCGATGTGCTGATCAACGTGTTGAACCAGCTCTCCAACGATGTGGTCGGCATCCAGGAGCTCGTGGTGGGCGGCGTCAACGAGGACTGGCCGGTGGAGGACCACCCCGACAGCCTCTTCCCTTCAAGCGACGACTGACCGTGGCCAGGGAGCTGCGGCGGCTGCTGATCGGCCCGGAGCGGCTGGGGCCCGAGTTGGTGCTGGAGCCCGAGGAGGCCCGCTACCTCACCAAGGTGCTGCGCTACGGACCGGGCGATCGCCTGGAGATCCTCGACGGCCGCGGCGGCCTCTGGAGTGCGGTACTGCTGGACGCTGGCCGGCTGGGGTTGGAGCAACCGGTTGGTGCCCCCCTGCGGCGGGAGCCCCCGGCGCCCATCGCCCTGGAGCTGGCCCTGGCGGTGCCGAAGCGTGACGCCGATCTGGTGGTGCGCATGGCCTGTGAGCTGGGGGTGGATCGGCTCCAGCCCCTGCGGGCCGAACGCAGCGCCCTGGTGGGGGCGATCCGCCCGGAGCGCTGGGGGGCGATCCTGCGGGAGGCGAGCGAACAGTGTGAGCGCCTGTGGTTGCCCGAGGTGGCGGACACCGCCGAGGCTTTGGCCTGGCTGGTTCAGCCCCCCACCGGCGGGGATTCACCGCCATGGGGCCGTTGCCGTTTGCTGGCCACCACCCGCCGCCCGCAGCTGCCCCTCTTGGCTGCGGTCCTGAAGGAACTGGAGGGGGCTCCGCCGCCGCAGCTCACCCTCGCCTGTGGGCCCGAGGGGGGCTGGAGCGAGGCGGAGGAGTCGGCCGCCATCGCCGCCGGCTGGAGGCCCGTGAGCCTGGGGCCCCGCATCCTGCGCTGCTCCACCGCTGCGGTGGCCGGCCTGGCCCTTCTCGACCACTGGCGCACCGGCCTGGGCGGTTCCATGCCGCTGCCATGATCGGGGCAGGAATGCGGCCCAGCCGCCGAGCCATGGACGGGGTCGCCTCAGGGAGTCATCTGGCCGCGATCGCCGAGCGGTTCGCCCTCGGGGGTGACCTTGGTTCGATCGAGGCGATGGGCAACGGCAACGTCAATGACACCTACCTCGTTCGTGTTCTGGGGACGCCGGATCGGCGTTTCGTGCTGCAGCGCCTCAACACCCTGGTGTTCCCGAAGCCGGAGCGGTTGATGGCCAACATCCATGCCCTCGGGGAGCACGTGGAGCGCCGTCTGGCGGCAGGGGATGGGCTCAAGGCTGACCACCGCTGGGAGGTGCCTCGGCTGATTCCGGTGCGCCAGGGCCCCCATCCCTGGGTGGAGGACCCGGCAGGCCACATCTGGCGCATGATCACCTTCATCGACGACGCCCGCAGCTTCGAGACGGTGGAGGATGACGCCCAGGCGCGGGAACTGGGCTATGGCCTGGGCACCTTCCACAGCCTGGTGAGTGATCTGCCGATTGAACGGCTCGCCGAAACCCTCGAGGGCTTCCACATCACCCCCACCTACCTGGAGGCCTACCGAGAGACCCTGGCCGCCACCACCGCACTCCCCGAACCGGAGTTGGCGTTCTGCCAGGCCTTTGTGGCGGCGCGCAGCGATCGGGCGGGGGTGCTGGAGGAGGCGAAGGGGCGGGGTGTGCTTCGGCTGCGGCCGATCCACGGCGATCCGAAGGTCAACAACGTGATGATGGATCTGCGCAGCGGCCGGGCCGTGGGCCTGGTGGACCTGGACACGGTGCAACCGGGGTTGATCCATTACGACATCGGGGATTGCTGCCGCTCCGGCTGCAACCCCCTGGGGGAGGAGACCCAGGATTGGCGGGCTGTGCACTTCGACCTCGGGCGCTGTGAGGCAATCCTGGCGGGCTACCTCGCCGCCGCCCGCTCCTTCCTCACCGGCGACGACATCGCCTACCTCTATGACGCCATCCAGCTGATCGCCTTCGAGCTCGGTCTGCGCTTTCTGACGGATCACCTGAAGGGCAACGTCTACTTCAAGGTGCGCCATCCCCGCCACAACCTCGAGCGGGCCCTGGTGCAGTTCCGCCTGAGCGAGAGCATCGAGGAGCAGGAGGGGGCCATCCGGGCGGTGATCGAGCGGCTGCGATGAGCGCTGCAGTGTCGGGTGAACGGGTGTTTCGGTTGCATCCCTTTGAGGCGGGAGCCCCCTGGGACCAACTGAGCCTGGAGGCGAGGCTGGTGTGGGAGGGGTCGCGGCTGTCGATCCGCTACCGCCTCAGCGGCGATCTGGCCTTGGTGCGCATCCCGACGAGCGACACCAAACCTGAGCGCCGCGACGGGCTCTGGCAGACCACCTGCCTGGAGTTCTTCGTGGCGGTGGTGGGCGCCGAACCCTATTGGGAGTTCAACCTCTCGCCAGCCGGCCACTGGAACGTCTATCGCCTCGACGGCTATCGGCTTGGGCTGCGGCCGGAGCCCGCCTTCCCTGCGTTGCCGTTCACCGTCGCCCAGACGGCTGATGTCTTTGAACTGCAGGGAGCCTGGGATCTTTCGGTGCTCGTGGAGCCCCAGCAGCCCCTGGCGATGGCGATCACTGCCGTCGTCGAGCTGCGCTCAGGGGCCATCGGCTACTGGGCCCTGGCCCACCCGGGTCCCGAGCCCGACTTCCACCGGCGTGACGGATTTCGCTCCCTGGAGCGATCGGAGACTGCCGAACCACCCTTCCCAGGCTAGGAAGAGGGGACAGCTGTCCCTTAACCGATGACCGTCCACCTCCGTGGGGTTCGCTCAGGCGCCGTGATCCTGCTCCTCCTGACGGCCTGGGGCGTGGCGCCCGCCGCTGGCCTGGCCCGTCCTGTCCGTGGTGGTGGTCTGGGGGGACCTGCCTCCGGTGCCGGTGTGCGCCCGGGAGCTGGTTTTGGTGCCCCCGGAGCCGGTCTCGATCGCACACCCGGCGTGGGCAGAGATGGTTTGGGCGGTCCGGCCTCAGGAGCTGGTGTGCGCCCCGGCGTCGGTGTGGGGGCCCCTGGGGTTGGCTTGACCCGGGCACCGGGGGTGGCGGCCCGCAGCACCTGGAACCCCGCCTGGGGCCGGACCGGTTACTGGGGAGCTCGGCCCTGGAGAGTGGGGTGGTACCGGGTGAACCCAGTGGCCTGGAACTGGTGGGCCCCCAGTTCAGCGGCCTGGGGGGTCACCAGCCTGGCCACCGCCGCTGTGATCAGCGCCCAGGTGGACCAGGCGGTGGCGGCCCATGCCACCGCGATCGCGGTGCCCAGCACGGCCTACCAGCTTGACTACGGCTCCCTCCAGGCGGTGGCCCCCTACGGCGCCAGCTTCACCTACCTCGTGGGCGGTGCCCCGTTGGCGGCCCAGGTGGATTGCCAGCAGGGATGGCTTAATGGCATTCCACCGAGCACCGCCGATCAGGCCCAGCTGCTCAACGCCGCATGCGTGGTGGCCTACGGCGCCAACCCTTAGCTCTGGTTTTCCTGCAGGGTGCTTCTGTCTGCACAGGAGCGAGCGGTTTGATCAAAGCGCCGCTGATGCCGGGTCCCGATGGTTGGGCTGTCGTCGTTTGGATTCACGTTCGGCGATCAGCAGCCTGTGCAGCTGATCGAGCACTTCGGCGGCCTCGTCGGCATGGTTGCGCCGCTCGTCTGGATCGGTGGAGAGATTCTGCAGTTCGAAGACAGTCCCGTCACCGGGCTCCAGCCGCTCCCCGTCGGTGGCGCTTTGCCCGTAGTAGTGGTTGAGCTTCCAGATCTCTTCGGCGCCACCGGGGCCGGTGGGGAGTGTGGTGATCACCGACTCGATGTTCGACGGCTGGGGGACGGCGTCATAGGGCTGCCCTGAGAACAGGTTGATCTGATGGGAGCCATGGCTTACATCGTCTTCGGTCATGAAGTAGATCGGCTTGGCCAGTTCGGTTTCAGATGCCTGACCTGTGAGCAGGGCACTGAGGTCACGACCCGGTAGGGGGTGCACTTCGCTGTGGGTCGCCTGGACGACAGCGGCGGCCTCCTCCAGGTTGATACCGGCAAGACCCAACAGGGTGGGGAGCAGGTCGACATGGCTGGTGGGGGTGCTGATGCCCCCTGACACGGGCACGATCCCAGGACCGCTCACCAGCAACGGAACACGGATCGCCTCATCGAAGGCGTTGCACCATTTCTGCTGGAGGCCGCCATGGGCACCGAGCAGTTCGCCGTGGTCCGAGGTGAACACGATGATCGTGTTCTCGGCCAGGCCGGACATCTCCAGGGCATCGAGGATTCGGGCGATGGCCTGATCCACCACTTTGTGGAGGTAGTAGTAAAGGCGGCGGTAGGCGTCATCGGTGGGTTGAGCCGACACCATCTCCGGCCAGGTCGCCTTGAACTGCTCCTGGCAGGCCGGGCGCCCCGCGAAGGAGTCGGCCTGGGAAGGGGGTTCCCCAATGGAGGGCACCGTGTCGTCGAAGCCGTTGAAGCCGAGCAGCTTCTCGTAGAGGCCACCGGCAAAGCTGATGTCGTGGGGATTCACCAACGAGGCCACCGCCAGCCAGGGCTGGTCACTGCCCCCCCCGCTGAGCTCGGCGAACAAGTCGGCCACCTGGTCGGCGTAGACGTTGTCGCGCACCGAGCCGCTGTCGGCCTTGGCTGCCCCATGGGGTTCCCGGCCGATCCAGCCGCTGAAGCCGAAGGGATCGAGCTGGTCCGCCTTTTGGTATGCCTCGACGGCCGCCGGAATCACCGCCCCGTTGTCGTCGGAGGCCTTGAGGCCCTCGTGGCTACCCGGGGTGGGCAGGTCGGCGTAGGAGATGTGCCATTTACCGCGGTAATGGGTGCGGTAGCCACCGGCTCGAAACCAGTCCCCCAGGGTGGGCACGCCGGTGGGATCCAGCCAGCCCATCGCCGGGTCGTTGTGGGGCTTGGCCAGGCCATCGGTTTTGGTCACCCCATGCAGGGAGGGGTAGTGGCCGGTGAACAGGGTGGCCCGGCTGGGCAAGCAGGCGGTGGAGCCGGCGTAGTGGCGATGCAGCTCTAGGCCAGTGGCGCGTAACCGGTCCCGAGCGGGTAGCTGGGTGCTTCGGAAAGCCGCAAGCGCATCGGTTTCGTAGGCAGGGGGATAACGCTCCTGATCCGTCATGATCAGGAGGATGTTCGGTCTTGCCATGGTTTGCCCTGGTTGGGGCCATGGTCATGGGTTGCCTGGGCAGGCGTCAAGGAACCGCTGCTCTCTCCCGTGAATTCCGACTCCCCCCCTGGTCAACGGCAGATGGGTACCCGCAGGTTCCACCCAGGTCCCCGGCCCCAGCGGGGCAAGCGGTGGGCCCAGGTCCAACGGGAGCAACGGCAGAATCGTTTTTATCGGCTACTGGACCGTTCCTTGGGATTCCGGTTGCTGCTGGCTGCAGGCTCGGCATTGCTGCTGTTAATGGGCACAAATCGCTGGGATCAGTGTCGTGAACAAGGATTCGGCTCGGGTTGCCTGCAACGTGATGCCGGGGGCATCATCAGCGTGGGCAACTTGGAAGCACTGAGTATCGCTACCGCGGCATTTTTGTATCTGCTGGAGGGTCGCCAACGCCGTCAACAACAGAATGTAGATGCCTTGAAGTTGATCCTGACTTTTCAACAGGCGGGTGCCAAATTAAGCTATGCCCGTAATGATGCTCTGGAGCAACTGAGTGAGGATGGCCTCTGGCTCGATGGGCTCGACTTGCATGGCGCCGATCTCGATGAACTGAACGGCCTGTGGTGCCCGTTGGCGGGAGGTGAACCTCCTCCAAGCCAGTCTGCGGAACGCCCGCTTTGAGGATGCTGACTTGAGCGGCTGCAATCTCAGCGACGCGGATCTCAGCCATGGCCATTTCTGTCACGCTGACCTGCGGGGCGCCAATTTGAAAGGCGCCGATTTGAGCCATGCTGATCTGCGTGGTGTCGACCTGCGAGGTGCCTGCACCGATGGTGCCCAGATCACCGGCACGCAGCTGGAGGGGGCGGCGCTGTCAGGTACCAGTTTGGAGGTTGTGAAGGAGTGACCCTGCGGGCACGCAACACCCAATCGATCTTTGCCTTCGGTTTGTCTGGTTAAGGTCAAGATCAATTGTGTATGTCTAGCTGTGTGCACACAGGGAGGAGCTGATTTTGCGTTCAGGTGATTGTCTGGGCCTTCGGCAATGAAGTAAGGATCCTTTCGGAGGCTTAAGCCTTTGCATCAAAGCTTCTCAGGCAGGCAACGCCCCAGGCGGCCAGTGCCCATTCAGCAATGGCATAGGCGGTAAGGATCGGGCTTGGCCAGCCATCCAATAGCAGGCTCAGGAGCCTCCCTGCGGCCAGGCCTGACATGAACACAATTTCGCTAATCAAGGCTGTGCGCATCAGGGGGCCGCCCCGAATGGCGCCTAGCAACCAAAGAACAATGGTTGCAAGGTAGAGCCCCATGATGGCTCGAAAGACATGGATTAGGTTTCCGTCAATGGGATGAACTTGCAAGAGCCAGGGCAGGATCCGATTGGGGTCAATGCCATAACTCAGTGAAATGGGTAGAAGTCCAGCGGCGGAAAAAAACAGATAGAAGCGACTTGATTTCATGTTTTGGCCGAGAGCGTTTTCAGGTTGCAACAAGTGTAGACGGCGAGCGGTAGGTCATTTTCCTCGTCACAACAAAAGCCGATCAAAAATGGCCCAAGGCTTGTATTCCTAGTTGAAATCACTCGATTTTGCTTCCTGGCTGAGTGGCCGAATCAGCCCTTCACCGCATCCCCCGTGGCGCTGGGAAGGATGAATCGCTGCAGGCCGATGAACAGCGCCAGCACGGGCAGGATCGACACCACCGACCCTGCGGCCACCAGGCGCCAGTCCAGGGAAAAACTGCTGGCCAGCTGCTGCAATCCCAGGGGCAGGGTGTAGAGCCGGGGGTCATCGAGAATGATCAGAGGCCAGAGGAAATCACTCCAGGTGCCGATGAACACGAACATCGCCAGGGTGATCAGATCGGCCCGGGCGGCCGGAATCATCACGTTCCACCATTCCCCCAGGGGCGTGCAGCCGTCGATGCGGGCCGCCTCCTCCAGCTCCACCGGCACCCCCATGAAACTCTGGCGCAGCAGGAAGATGCCGAAGGCGGTGGCAGCCTGGGGCAGGATCAGGGCCCAGAGCGTGTTGCGTAGCCCCAGCTGCACCATCAGCAGATACAGCGGGATCATCACCACCTGGAAGGGGATCAGGATCGTGGCCACCACCAGGGCCAGCACCAGCCCCCGCCCCTTGAAACGCAGCCGCGCCAGGGGATAGGCGGCCAGGGAGCAGAACAGCAGGTTCGCCACCACCGCCAGACCACTCACAATCGCGCTGTTGAGCAGATAGGGGCCGATCGGGTTCTCACCGAACAGGCGCCCGTAGGCCTCCAGGCTGGGTTGGCCCGGGAGTAGAGCCGGTGGCGTGGTGAAGATGTCTTCGGCGGGACCCTTTAGGGAGGTGCTCAGCAGCCACAGCAGCGGCAGCAGCATCAGCAGGGCCAGCAGCAGCAGCGCCACCAGTTGCACGGCCCGGCCCAGGTTTGTGGCGTTCTTGCCCGCTCTGACGGTGCTCAAACCCCCTGACGCTCCGCCACCGGCAACGGCGCTTTCTGGGGATGGAGGGGCAGGCTCTGTTGGCCCTGCACCAGCCGGTTCAGGGCGTTGACGAACGCCTGGGCTGCGGCCACCACGATGTCGGTGTCGGCGGCATGGCCGGAGTAGAGCACCCCCTGGTGACGAAGGCGAATGGTCACTTCGCCCATGGCGTCAATGCCCTCGGTGACACTCTTGATCGAGAACTCCACCAACTCGTTGGGTACCCGCGCCAGGCTGTTGAGCGCCTGGCAGACGGCGTCCACCGGCCCGGTGCCGATCGAGGCCTCCGTGAGTTCTGCCCCGTCGCTGGTCACCAGGGTGATGGTGGCGGTGGGCTGCAGGTTCGTGCCCGTGCTCACCTGCACCGACTTGAGGGTGTAGCGGGCCTCCGCCTGCTGGATGTGCTCGCTGACGATCGCCTCCAGGTCGCGGTCAGTGATCTCCCGCTTGCGGTCCGCCAGCTCCTTGAAGCGGGTGAAGGCGTCGTCGAGGTCGTCGCGCTCGAGGTTGTAGCCCAGCTCCTCCAGCCGCGCCCGGAAGGCGCTGCGGCCGCTCAGCTTGCCCAGCGACAGCCGGTTGTCGCTCAGGCCGATGGTGCGGGCGTCGATGATCTCGTAGGTGAGCCGGTTCTTGAGAACGCCGTCCTGGTGGATGCCGGATTCATGGGCGAAGGCGTTGGCCCCCACGATTGCTTTGTTGGGCTGCACGGCCATGCCGGTGAGGTTGGACACCAGCCGGGAGGTTTTGTAGATCTCCTCGGTGCGCACAGCGGTGAGAGGTTCGCTGCTGTCTGAGGCCCGGCCGAAGTAGGGGTTGAAGTAGGAACGGCGCACGTGCAGCGCCATCACCAGCTCCTCCAGGGAGGCGTTGCCGGCCCGCTCGCCGATGCCGTTAATGGTGCATTCCAGCTGGCGCGCCCCGTTCTTGACGGCCTCCAGGAAATTGGCCACCGCCAGCCCCAGGTCGTTGTGGCCATGCACCGAAATCACCGCACCCGCGATGTTGGGCACGTGGCGGTCGATGCCGGCGATCAGGGCGCCGAACTCGCCTGGGGTGGCGTACCCCACGGTGTCGGGGATGTTGATCGTGGTGGCGCCGGCGGCGATCGCCGCTTCGATCACCTCGTAGAGGAACTCCGGATCGCTGCGGCCAGCGTCTTCGCAGGAGAACTCCACATCCTCCACGAGGGAGCGGGCGTAGGCCACCATCTCGGGCACGATCGCCAGCACCTCGGCGCGGCTCTTGCGCAGCTTGTGCTCCAAGTGGATATCGCTCGTGGCCAGGAAGGTGTGGATGCGCTTGCGTACGGCTGGAGCCACGGCGTCGGCGCAGGCCTTGATGTCGCCGCGGGCGGCGCGGGCCAAGCCGCAGATCACCGGGCCCTCGGGGGTGCCCACCGTGCCGGCGATCCGCTGCACGGCGTTGAAATCACCGGGGCTGGCGAAGGGGAAGCCGGCCTCGATCACGTCGACCCGCAGGCGGGCCAGCTGTTGGGCGATGGCCAGCTTCTCCTCCAGGTTGAGGCTGGCGCCGGGGGACTGCTCGCCGTCCCGCAGGGTGGTGTCGAAGATGAGCACCCGGCCTGGATCCCTGGCCCGGGGGGGGGCGAAGCCGGCGGGGTCCGCGCCGGGGGAGCTGGAGCCAACAGCGGAAGCCATGACCGCTACAAGTCGAAATGAGTATGAGTTGAGCCAGTCTAGGGGCCAGGTGTCACCCTCACCCTCTCCAGGCCAGGCATGGAAGGGGGCTGGAATGGGACCGAATCGTCTGCCAGAACGCTCGGCGCCGGCTCTTGGGCCCCCGTGCTGAACCGCTGACGGACTGCTCCTAGGATGGGGGCCCCCCAGCGGAAGTCCATGGCCGTCGGCGACCTGGCCCTGGTCCTCCACGCCCACCTTCCCTATGTGCGCTCCAGTGAGCCGGGTTCGCTGGAGGAAGACTGGTTTTTTCAGGCCCTACTGGAGAGCTACCTCCCCCTGCTTGAGGTGTTGGAGGCCAGCCAAGCCAACCGCGCCCAGAGCCCGCGGCTGACCTTGGGACTCTCCCCCACCCTGCTGTCCCTGTTGGCTGCCGCCGATCTGCGGGAACGCTTTCCCCCCTGGCTGCGGCAGCGCCAGGAGCTGTTGAAGCAGGCCCCCACCAGCCACCGGGACGCGGCCGAGGCCCTGGCCGAGCGCCTGGAGGCCGCCTCCCGCCAGTGGCGTGCCTGCAAAGGCGACCTGCTGCCCCGCTTCCGCCGGCTGCAGCGCCAGGGGGTGCTCGATCTGCTCACCTGCGCCGCCACCCACGGCTATCTGCCCCTGCTCCGCCACAGCCCCGAAGCGGTGCGGGCCCAGCTGGTCACCGCCGTGCGGGAGCACGAACGGCTGCTGGGGGTGCGGCCCCAGGGCATCTGGCTGCCCGAATGCGCCTACTACGAGGGCCTCGACCAGTTGCTGGCCGCCTGTGGGCTTCGCTACGCCGTGCTCGACGCCCATGGACTGCTGCACGGCCTACCCCGGCCCCGTTATGGGGTGTATGCCCCGATCTGTTCCCCTGGCGGCGTGGCCTTCTTTGCCCGCGACAGCGAATCCACCCTGCCCGTTTGGTCGGCCACGGCGGGTTATCCCGGTGATGGGGTCTACCGAGAGTTTCACCGCGACCTGGGCTGGGATCTCAGCGATGCCGAAAGGGCTGCGCACGGCCTTGGCTCGGCCCGCCCCCTCGGCCTCAAGTTGCATGCGGTCACGGCCCAGGGCTGTCCGCTCGATCAGAAGCGGCCCTATGGTCCCGCCGCTGCCCGGGCCAGGGTGGTGGAGCACGCGGCCCACTACCTGTCGGGTCGGGCCGAGCAATTGGCGGGGCTGGCCCAGGCCATGGACCGGCCGCCCCTGCTGGTGGCCCCATTCGATGCCGAGCTCTTCGGCCACTGGTGGTACGAGGGCCCCTCGTTCCTGGCGGAGTTGTTCCGCCAGGCGCCGGCCGCAGGCGTGGGCCTGGTAACCCTGCGCCAGGTGCTGGAGCGTCCCGTCAGCCTGCAGCTTTGCCGCCCCTCCCCCTCCAGCTGGGGCCAGGGGGGCTACCACCACTACTGGCTGAACGAAAGCAACGCCTGGGTGGTGCCGGAATGGCACCGGGCCTCCAGCGCCATGGTTGCCCGGGTGAACCGGGGTGTGCGCACGGTCCCCCAGCGGGCGCTGCTGGCCCAGGCGGGCCGGGAGTTGCTGCTGGCCCAGAGTTCGGATTGGAGTTTCATCCTGCGGGCCGGCACCACCACCGAACTGGCCCGGGAGCGCATCCAGCGCCACCTGGATCGTTTCTGGCGGCTGCTGGATGCGATTGAACGGGATGTGGACCCTCCCGCCCACTGGCTCAAGGCGGTGGAGGCCGAAGATGCCCTGTTCCCGCTCGTGAACGGAGCCGACTGGGCCAGTCGATGAGTCGCCGATCGCCCGTGCTGGAGCCAAGCCAGCAGCGGCTCCTGGTGGAGCAGGCCCTGCCGGTTGAGGCCAGATTGGACGCCGAACTGGCGCGCCGCTGCCTGGAGCCCCCCCGCCGGGGCGGGCTGCGGGTGCTGCAGCTCAACCTGGGCCGCCTCTGCAACATGCGCTGCCACCACTGCCATGTGGATGCGGGGCCCGACCAGGGATCCACCCAGATGGGCGAGGTGGTGGTGGAGCAGTGCATGGCCGCCATCGCCCGGCTACGGCCGGAAGTGGTGGATCTCACCGGCGGCGCTCCCGAGCTCCATTCCCACTTCCGCCGCCTGGTGAGCGGGGCACGGGCCCAGGGCTGCCATGTGATCGATCGATGCAACCTGACGGTGCTGCTGCTGCCTGCCCTGGTCGATCTGGCGTCGTTCCTGGCGGAGAACCAGGTGGAGATCGTGGCCAGTCTTCCTGATCCAGAGGCCGAGGCCACCGATGCCCAGCGGGGCGAGGGCACCTGGGCCGGCTCGATCGAGGCCCTGCGGCGGCTCAATGCCCTCGGCTACGGCCAGGGGGATCCCCAGCGGGTGCTGACCTTGATGAGCAATCCGGCGGGCACCCGCCTGCAGCAGATCACCCCCTGCGACCAGAAGCGTTGGCAGCAGCAGCTGCTGGAGGCCCATGGCGTGCGTTTCGATCGCCTGATCGGGCTCAACAACATGCCCATCGCCCGCTTCCTCGATCAGCTGCGGAGCGATGGCCATGTCAACTGCTACTTCAAGCTGCTCCACGGTGCCTTCAATCCCGGTGCCCTCGCCGGGTTGATGTGCCGCGACACCCTCTCAGTGGCCCCCGACGGCCGTCTGCACGATTGCGACTTCAACCAGATGCTGGATCTCCCCCTGGAGTCAGCCCCCGGCGAGGAGCCCACCATCGAAACGGTGGTGGCTGATCAGATCGAGGGCAGCGCCATCCGCTGGGGCAACCACTGCTACGGCTGCACCGCTGGCCAGGGCAGCTCCTGCAGCGGCGCCACTGCCGCCGCCTGATCCATCCGTTTGAGGCCGTTCAGGGCCGCAGCAGCCGGCCCAGCAGGGCCAGTTCCCGGCCACGCGGTTCCATCAATCCCCAGCGCACGTCTCCGTTGGCGGTGGCGAACAACCGCACCATGGCCCCCACCAGGGCGGCCACGGACAGGGTGTTGGTTAAAAAGCCGTACCACTGCGACGGCGACAGGGCGAAAAAGTTGCGGAAATGGGCGCGCAGCTGATCCTCGCGAAAGCGCATCAGCTTCTCCAGGCCAAAGCGGTAGAGGGCATGTTTGCGGCGCAGCTCCTGGGGCCAGAGGCCGTCCCAGGCCTGCCGGGCCAGCTCCTGGGTGGGCCGCTGGGGATCGCTGAGCCCCGCCGCGATCGCCTCGGCCAGATCCGGAGCGCGCCGTAGCAGGGCACCCACCAGGTAGCCGGAGGCGGGATGCACCATGGAGGCCGCACCGCCGAAGCCCACCACCGGCTGGTCGAGGAAGGGCAGGGGCAGGTTCATGGGAAAGAGGCAGTGCTCTTCGTGGCCCACCGTTTCCACGCTGACCCCCCGGGCTGCCAAGCGGCGCAGGAGCCTGTCTTTGAGCAGCTCGAAGGGCAGCGGCGGCGCCAGGGCCAAGGAGGTTTCCTCCACGAAGTAGGTGCCCCCCCCCAGATCCATGGCATAGAGAAAGCTGGGTGGTTCCAGGCGCTCCTGCTCCGTGAGGTGGCCAGAGCGGTAGTCCATCAGCACGAACTGGCCCTGCTCCACGGGGGGCGCCGAGAAGGTGCCCACGATCCCGTAGGCGGCCTGTCCCGCCACGGGGCCCTCATCGGGGTGGCGCACAAACACCGGTTGGTGGCCGCTGGCGTCCACCACCAGGCGTGCCTCCAGCTGGTGTCCCTCGGCGGTGCGGACCCTGGATTGGTGGTGGTCGTGATCGATGGCCACCGCCCGGCCCCGGTGCCACACCAGGCCGGCTGCTGTGCCCTGGTCCAGCCAGTGCTGTTGCAGCTTCCGCTTGTCGAACAGGCCGTAATCACGGCCATGGGGGGTGGGCTCCTCCCCGAACCAGCTGACACAGTTCGACCAGCGGTGGGCCAGCAGGTGGCCCAGCCCCAGCTGGTCCACCTCCTCCCCCCAGATGCCATAGGTGTTGGCCCAGGGCTCCGATGGATCGGCGGCCGAGAGGGCCGCCACGGTCACGCCTCGCTCCAGCAGGGCCGTGGCGATGGCCAGGGCCGCTGGCCCGGCGCCGATCACCAGCACATCCATCAGCTGGCGGGGGCTTCGTCCGTGCCGCCGACAACCTCTGCAGCGATCACCACTTCGGTGACCTCCTCCCCGTCCTCGCCAGCCGGCGGCACCAGCACCACCTCTGCGAGGCGATCACCGGAATCGAGCCGCTGCAGGCGCACGCCCGTGGCCGCCCGTGATTGCTGGGGAATGGCATCGGCCTGCATGCGCACGATCACCCCCTTCTCGCTCACCAGCAGCAGCTCTTCGCCCGCCCCCAGCACCTTCAGGCCCACCAGCACGTCGCCGTCGCGGCGGAACTTGATCGCCCGCAGCCCCAGGCCGGCCCGCTTCTGCAGCCGGAACTGGTTCACCGGCACCCGCTTGCCCAGGCCGCTGGCGCTGGCCACCAGCACCCAGGGACCCTCGCTCACCGTTGGCTCCTCTGCTTCGCCATCAGCCTCGTCATCGGCTCCATCTGGGGAGCTGTTGGCGATCTGATCGGCGAGTTCCACCGGCAGCACATCCATGCTCACCAGTTCGTCGCCGGGCCTCAGGGCCATGGCTCGCACGCCCCGCGCCGTGCGGCCCAACGGCCGCAGCTCCTCGTCGGTGATGCGGAAATGGATCGTCATGCCCTTGAGTGAGCCGATCAGCACGCTGTCGCCGGGCAGGGCCAGACGCACCCAGCGCAGGGCATCCCCCTCCTCCAGGCCGATGGCGATCAGGCCGTTGGCGCGTATGTTGGCGAAGGCCGAAAGGCGGGTGCGTTTGATGTAGCCGCCGCTGGTGAGCATCAGCAGCTGGACGTTGTCCTCAAAGGCGCTCACCGCCAGCAGTGAGGTGATCGCCTCCTCCCGGGGGATCGGTAGCAGCTGCACAATGGGTGTGCCCTTGGCGGTGCGGCTGGAGAGGGGAACCCGGTAGGCGGGCAGGGCATAGGAAACCCCCCGGTCGCTGAACAGCAGCAGGGTGTCATGGTCGTTGCAGCTGATGAACAGCTTGACCGCCTCTTCCCCCTGGCTACGGGTGCCGGCCTTGCCGCGGGTGCCGCGGCTGGTGGCCTCGAATTCGCTCACCGGCATCCGCTTGAGGTAGCCGTTCTCGGTGAGCAGCACCACCGAGCGCTCGTTGGCGATCAGGTCGATGTCCTCAAGGCCGCCCTCGAGGTCGAGGATTTCAGTGCGACGGGGTGAATCGAAACGGGTGCGGATCGCTCCGAGCTCCTCGCGGATCAGGTCGAGCACCCGCTCACGCCGGCCAAGGATGTCCTTGTAATCGGTGATCTTGGCCACCAGATCTTCATGCTCGAGGCGGATCTTGTCGGCCTCAAGAGCCGTGAGGCGCCGCAGTTGCATCTGCAGGATGGCGTCGGCCTGGATTTCGCTGAGGCCGTGGCGTTCCTGCAGCAGGGCTCGGGCTGTGGCGGTGTCGGAGGCGGCCCGGATCAGGGCGATGATGGGATCGAGCTGGTCGAGGGCGAGCAGCAGGCCCAGCAGGATGTGGTCGCGTTCCTCCGCTTTGCGTAGCAGGTAGCGGGTGCGCCGCTCGATGGTCTCGATCCGGAAGTCGAGGAACACCTGCAGCATCTTGCGCAGGGTGAGCAACACCGGCTCGCTGTTCACCAGGGCCAGCAGGTGGGCGCTGAAGTTGTTCTGCAGCGGTGTGAGTTTGAACAGGTTGTTCAGCACCACCTGGGGATAGGCGTCCCGCCTGAGCTCGATCACGATCCGCATGCCGTCGCGGTCGCTTTCGTCGCGGATGTCGGAGATGCCTTCCAGCTTCTTCTCGTTGACCAGGTCGGCGATCCGCTCGATCAAGGAGGCCTTGTTGGTCTGGTAAGGGAGTTCGGTGATGATCACCGCATCCCGATCGGGGCGCCCCGGCACCTCCAGGGTTTCGATCGAGGCCACCCCGCGCATGGTGATGGAACCCCGGCCGGCGAGATAGGTTTCCCGGATGCCACTGCGGC
This sequence comes from Synechococcaceae cyanobacterium ELA445, assembly GCA_037134455.1. Taxonomy (GTDB): domain Bacteria; phylum Cyanobacteriota; class Cyanobacteriia; order PCC-6307; family Cyanobiaceae; genus ATX-6F1. The sequence goes on from JBAXME010000010.1 coordinate 34,016, forward strand.
CCAGGATCTGGCCTCCGGTGGGGAAGTCAGGGCCCGGAATGATGGCCATCAGCGCCCGATCCTCGAGATCCGGGTTGTCGATCAGGGCCAGCAGGCCATCGATCAGTTCGGTGAGGTTGTGGGGGGGGATGTTGGTGGCCATCCCGACGGCGATGCCGGAGGAGCCGTTCAGCAACAGGTGGGGGACCCGTGCCGGCATCACCGTGGGCTCCTGCTGGGATCCGTCGAAGTTGTCGATGAAGTCGACGGTTTCCGCTTCGATATCGGCCAGCAGGCTGTCGGTGGTGAGGGCCTGCAGCCGCGATTCGGTGTACCGCATGGCGGCCGGGGGATCGTTGTCCACCGAGCCGAAGTTGCCGTGCCCGTCGATCAGGGGCATGCGCATGGAGAAATCCTGGGCCATGCGCACCAGGGCGTCGTACACCGCCGTGTCGCCATGGGGGTGGTACTTACCAAGCACTTCCCCCACCACCCGGGCGCACTTCCGGTAGGGCCGATCACTGGTGAGGCCCAGCTCGTACATCGCATAGAGGATGCGGCGATGCACGGGTTTGAGACCGTCGCGGGCATCGGGTAGGGCCCGACCCACGATCACGCTCATCGCATACTCCAGATAGGAGCGCGACATCTCGATGCGCAGGTCAGTCTGGATGATCCTGCCGTCGGATTCGCCGGGACCGGTGGGATCCGCCATGCAAGACCAATTGAACCAGTCTGCACTTTATCGAAACCCCCGCAACGATGCCTCTGCCGTCCCGATCGGAAGCTGACCTGCAGGAACGGCAGCGGCGCGGCGATCTACGGGTGCTCAGCGCAGCCGATTACAGGGCCCTGGTGGCCCGGGTGGGGGTGGAGGAGGCTTTTGGGGCCACCGATGTGGTGGTGGCCGCCAACGCAGAGTTCACTGACCACGCCAGTCTGCGGCTGAGTCTTGGCCCCGCCGATCCCCCCATCCGTATTCGCGATTTCCGTTTGGGGGGAGTGGGGGGCCAGGGGGGCCATGGCGGCAGCGACCTGGTGCTGCCGATCGGCGGTGGCTTGGGGGAGCCCCAGCGCCAGGGCGGTGCCCAGGTGCTGGGCGACCTGCTGGCGGGCCGGGAGGTGGAACTGGTGGCCAGCGGTGAGGCCACTGCCCTCCATCCCCGCCGGGAGCTGGAGAGCCGCCTGAACCTGGATCGAATCGGCGCCGGCCAGTTGCTGCTGCACCGGGCCATCGGCGAAAACGGCGTGGTGGCGGTCAGCAGCGCCGAGGGGATCATCCGCAGTCCGTTCGGCCCCCTGCTTGGTCCCTACGCCAGTGCCCTGTTCAGCTGTGGGGGCAGTGGCAGCATCGGCCTCACCATGCCGGGGCTTGCCCTGCTGGGGCCGGGCTCCCCGGTGCTGGTGGGCGGAGCCATCGGTTGGGTTACCGGCGCCGGCAGCGGTCACCAGTGGGGCACCCGACGGTTGCCCAGTGGCCACGCCAGGGTGCCTGGGGCCGTGGCGGCCGTAAGCGCCGACCTGCATCAGCTCCGCTCGGAGTGGGTGCGGCCGGCCTTTTTCGAGGGCCATGGCAGCAGCCTGATGGTTGCGATCGCCGCGCCGGTGCCCCTGATCGACCTCACGGTGGCCCGTCAGGCGGCGGCAGAGAACGATCAGCTGGAGGCTCCGGTGTTGGATTTCTCGATCCCGAGGCGTATCAAGCCTGGATTCGGCGGCGTGCCCTACAGCCAGCTGCTCACCGGCAGGATCCAGGTGGATGGCCACCAGCTCAGCTGCGCTCCGGCCCATAGCCCGCGTTTGGCGGCCGGCATCACCCTTGAGCTGATCGAGCGGCTGTGCCAGGGCCGCTTCCCCCTGCGCTTGCCCGCCGTGCCCCTGACGCGCCGATCAGCCCTGATCCCCCTCGAGAGCTGACCCAGGGGGAGAGGCTCTCCAGGGGGAATCGGCCGTAAGCTCCCCCGGCGAGCCCATCCCAGGCGACCGATGGTCGAATCCTCCGCCCCCGGGAACGGGGACACCCTCGAGAACACCCCCCCCGATTCCGGCGAATCCGCCGCCGTGGAGGCGCCCGGCACCACCACGGAGCTAGCCGCAGAGGCTGCAGTTGCGGAGGCTCCAGCTGTGGAGCCCCCCAGTGCCCCTGCTGAGCCCCCAGCTGTCGAGCCCCCGCCAGTCGAGGCCGAGCCTGCGCCGCGCCCCACCCCAGCCCCTGCCCCGCCGGCCACTAACTCAGTCTTCAGCACCAGCCTGGAGGTGCCCGCCGTCGTACCGAGTGCGGAGACGCCAGAAGGTGGCGAATGGGATCTGCTCCTCAGCAAGATCCGCCAGTGGGTTGACCGCGGCGAGCTGGACAACTTGATCAGCTCCGCCCGCACCCCGGCGCTTGTCTTTGGCGGCCTGGTGGGGGTGCTGCTGGTGCTGCGGGTCTATGCAGCTCTGCTGGGCGCCATCGACAGCCTGCCGCTCGTTCCTGGCTTGCTGGAACTGACTGGGGTGGTCTGGCTGGCCCGCTTCGGGGCCACCAACCTGGTGCGCAGTGGTGATCGCAACAAGATCCTCTCCCAGCTCCAGCAGCGCTGGAACGCTTTTCGCGGAAATCGCTGAGGTCCCTGTCTTGCGATTGATGACAGGCCGGTTGATAGCTTGGCCCGACTGTCACAGCCCCCGCCGGTGAGCATTCAGTTAGGCCGTTCCCGCACCGTGCGTCGCGCCTATGGCATCGACGAGATCGCTTTGGTGCCCGGCGGCCGCACGGTGGATCCTGACGTCACCGACAGCAGCTGGACCCTGGGGGGCATTCGGCGGGAGATTCCGATCATCGCCAGTGCCATGGACGGCGTTGTGGATGTGGACGTGGCCATCGAGCTCTCCCGGCTGGGTGCCCTGGGCGTGCTCAACCTGGAGGGGGTCCAGACCCGCTACGAGGATCCCAACCCCGTGCTGGACCGGATCGCCTCGGTGGGCAAGGAGGAGTTCGTGCCCCTGATGCAGGAGCTCTACAGCCAGCCCGTCCGCGAGGACCTGATCCGAAAGCGGATCGCCCAGATCAAGGAGGGTGGCGGCATTGCGGCGGTCAGTGCCACCCCCGTGGCGGCCCTGCGCTTTGGCAAGGCGGTGGCTGAGGCCGGCGCCGATCTTCTGTTCGTCCAGGCCACGGTGGTGTCCACCGAGCACGTGGGGCCTGAGGGCCGGGAAACCCTTGACCTGGCGGTGCTCTGCCGTGACCTGGGCGTGCCCGTGGCCATCGGCAATTGCGTCACCTACGAAGTGGCCCTGCAGTTGATGCGGGCCGGGGCCGCGGCGGTGCTCGTGGGCATCGGCCCCGGCGCCGCCTGCACATCCCGTGGCGTGCTCGGGGTCGGGATCCCCCAGGCCACGGCGGTGGTCGATTGCGCTGCCGCCCGCGACGATTACGAGCGTGAGAGCGGCCGCTATGTGCCCGTGATCGCTGACGGCGGCATCGTCACCGGCGGTGACATCTGCAAGTGCATCGCCTGTGGTGCCGATGCGGTGATGATCGGCTCGCCGATCGCCCGGGCGGCCGAGGCCCCAGGCCGGGGCTTCCATTGGGGCATGGCCACCCCGAGCCCCGTGCTGCCCCGGGGTACGCGCATCAAGGTGGGCACCACCGGCAGCCTCGAAAAGATCCTGCGTGGACCCGCCGGCCTAGACGACGGCACCCAGAACCTGCTCGGGGCGTTGCGCACCTCGATGGGCACCCTGGGGGCCCGCACCCTTAAGGAAATGCAACAGGTGGAAGTGGTGGTGGCTCCCTCCCTTCTCACGGAAGGGAAGGTGTACCAGAAGGCCCAGCAGCTGGGCATGGGCAAGTGATCTGTCCCATGGGGAGACGGCGGAAAACGATCCGAGACGGGCGTTAACGTAAAGGTGTGGGGGCTCCGGCTCGCACACTCCTCACACCCCCCAGCCCGGCGCGTCCGGGCCTTTTGTCTTTCACCTTGCCTCCGGCGGCAAGGGTTCTGGAAATAGGGTTGCTAGATTCCAAGAACCCTGATTTCTCCCCGGATGTCCAGCGCAGCTGCCGTCACTGACGCTTCCTTTGAGCTTGACGTGCTCAAGAGTGATGTGCCCGTGCTGGTGGATTTCTGGGCCCCCTGGTGTGGCCCCTGCCGCATGGTGGCGCCGATCGTTGACGAGATCGCCAAGGAGTTCGAGGGCCGCATCAAGGTGTTCAAGCTCAACACCGACGAGAATCCCAACGTCGCCAGTCAGTACGGCATCCGCAGCATCCCCACCTTGATGGTCTTCAAGGGCGGTCAGAAGGTTGACACCGTCGTCGGGGCCGTCCCCAAGACCACCCTCTCCGGCACCATCTCCAAGTACCTCTGAGTTCGCTTTCCTCACCGCCGTTCCTGTCGGACCAGAGCCCTCTGCAGGCCCTTCAGTCCCAACTGAAGGGTCATCCCCAAAGGCGTCTGATTGAACATGCCCTGGTCAGCCTGCTGGAGATCAGCCGCGGCGAGACCGAGGTGGACAGTTGGCGGCTGATCAGTGGAGCCCTCGCCGATATCAGTGAGGCCCTGGCGGTATTCCACCCCAGGCGCCAGACCCGCAAGATCACCGTGTTCGGCTCCGCCCGCACGGGCCCCCATGATCCGGCCTACGCCGTGGCCGAGCAGTTGGCCGCCGCCGCCGTGGCCGAGGGATTTGAGGTGATGACCGGGGCCGGCGGGGGTGTGATGGAGGCGGCCAACCGGGGGGCCGGCTGCGAGAACAGCATCGGTCTGAACGTCGACCTGCCGTTCGAGCAGCATGCCAACCGCTATGTCAGCGGCTGCGACGGCCGCCTGCTCCACTTCCGCTACTTCTTCACGCGCAAGCTGTTCTTCCTGCGCGAGAGCGATGCCCTGGTGGTGCTGCCCGGTGGCTTCGGCACCCTCGATGAACTCTTCGAGTCCCTCACCTTGATTCAGACGGGCCGCACGGCGCCGATTCCCCTGGTGCTGCTGGCGCCGGTGGGTGACGACTTCTGGGACGGCTGGCAGCGGCACCTGCACGAGGGCCTCACCTCCCGGGGGCTGATCTCACCGGAGGATGGCGCCCTGCTGATGCGGGCCCGCTCGGCCCAGGAGGCCATCGGTCTGATCTGCCGCTTCTACCGCGTCTTCCACGCGGCCCAGTTTGGCGAGGAACGCCTGGAATTGCTGCTGAACGTGCCCTTCCCTTCGCACCAGCTGCCCGAGCTCAACCACACCTTCTCCGACCTGCTGGAGGAGGGCTCGATCCAGGCGGGCGAGAGCTGTGATGACAACGGCATCCTGCGCCCCTGCCTGCGCCTGCAGATCGACAAGCGGCGCATCGGCAGGCTCTACCAATTGATCGATCGCCTCAATGGTCTCGATCTGCCCCCCAGCCAGGCCCTCGACCACCCTGGTGAGCGGGTCTGCGCCCTCGAGCCATGAGCAGGATCGGGCTGATCGACTACGGCATGGGCAACCTCCATTCGGTGCGCAGGGGGTTTGAGCGGCTCGGCGCCACGGTGGAGTCCGTGCAGCGGCCGGAGCAATTCGAGAACTGCCGGGCGCTGGTGTTGCCCGGGGTGGGGGCGTTCGATCCAGCCATGGAACGGCTGCACGCCAGCGGTCTGGTGCCGGCCCTGAAGCAGTGGTGCCAGGAGGATCGTCCCTTGCTGGGCATCTGCCTGGGTTTGCAGCTGCTGTTCGAGGGCAGCGATGAGGGGCAGGCCGCGGGGTTGGGCCTGCTGGCCGGCCGGGTGCGGGCGCTGCCTCGCACCCCAGGTCACCGCGTGCCCCACATGGGCTGGGCCCCCCTGCTGCCGGCCACCCCAACGCCTCTGCTGCCCCTGGGGGCCGAGCCCGCCTGGGTCTATTTCGTCCATTCCTATGCCGCTGAACCGCGGGAGCCCAGCGCCATCACCGCCCGGGTGCGCTTCGGCGACACGGAGGTGACGGCGGCGGTCTGGCAGGGGAGCATTGCCGCCTGCCAGTTTCACCCTGAAAAATCCAGCAGCGATGGTCAGGCCATGCTGCGTCGCTGGCTTGACTGGGTGGAAGGCTGCGGGGATGGCACACCGATGCAGCTGCCGGTGCCGTCCCCGTGAGCCTGCGGATCAGTGGCGGCCGCAAGCTGATCAGCCCGCCGGGGGATACCGCCAGGCCCACCACGGCGCGGGTGCGCCTGGCGGTGATGAACCTGCTGGCCCCCCAGCTTGCGGGCGCCCGTTGGCTGGACCTGTTTTCCGGCAGCGGGGTGATGGCCTGCGAGGCCCTGCTGCGGGGGGCCGCCGCCGTCGTGGCGGTGGAGCGGGACAGGCGGGTGGGGGCTGCGGCCCGTCGCAATCTGGAGCAGGTGGCGGCTGGGTTGGCCGCTGGGGGAGTGGCTCCGCCGGTGACGGTGCAGCCGAGGGAGGCCCTGGGCTGGTTGGCCTCGGCCCCGGTGGAGAGCTTCGATCTGATTTACGTCGATCCCCCCTATGGCGCTGGGCTCTATGGAGCCGTTGCCGAGCGGGTGGCCCTGCGGGGCTGGCTCAGTGGCACCGGACGCATGGTGTGGGAATGCGCCAGTGACAACGTGCCCGAAGTGCCCGCCGGCTGGTGTCTGCTGGATCAGCGGCGCTATGGCAGCACCACCTTGCTGATCCTTTCGCTCTGCTGATCGTTCGTGGCTTGGGCCTCAGCCGCCAAGGGGGCTGCTGCCGCGGCGGTACTGGTTCCAGGCGGCCACGAACAGGCCCAGGAGGGTCACGGGGATCAAACCGAGCACGATGCCGCAGAGCAGGGGTTCGATCATGGAAAGGCCGAGACGGTCGTCGTTGCACAATTCTCCCATGGCCGCGGCAGGCTTGACGTTCATTCCCCCTGATCTGTGACCAGCCCGCCCGCCACCGTTTCGCCAGGCGGCGACCCTGCCGCCGGCGCTCCGCCGGCGCCGCTGCGCCGTGGTCTGATCACTGCGCTGGTGCTGGTTTCCACAGCCGCCTGCATCGTGTTGTTGCTGCTGTTGCTGCCCGCCACCCGCAGCGATCCCTACACCGTGAGCACCCTTCAGCACGTGGGCTCGACCGAGAATGGGGGTCGCCTGTTCCTGATCAACTGCGCCGGCTGCCACGGGATCGCCGCCCAGGGGCTGGTGGGGCCGAATCTGCACGGGGTGAGCCAGCGGCGCTCCGATGCCCGCTTGATTCGCCAGGTGGTCAGCGGCCAGACGCCGCCGATGCCCAAATTCCAGCCCGAACCCCAGGCGATGGCCGATCTGCTGGCCTATCTCCACGGTTTGGTGTGAGCACCGGCGGGCCGTCGATGCCCCAGGGGGCCCAGGGCGTGCTGGTGCTGGTGGAGCCTGCAGGCCCCTTGAACGTGGGCAGCGTCGCCCGCCTTTGCGCCAACTTCGGGCTGGACCAGCTGCGGCTGGTGGCACCGCGTTGCGATCACCTGGGCGAGGAGGCCCTGCGCATGGCGGTCCATGGCCGTCGGTTGCTGGAGGGGGCCCTGCTGTTCCCCCATCTGGCCGCTGCCCTGGCCGATTGCCGCCGGGTGGTGGCCTGCAGCGGTCGGGTCGATTCGGACGCCGTGCCCGTGGACGCTCCAGAGGACGCCCTGGCCTGGCTGTTGGCGGCGGATTCCGCTGCCCCCGCTGCCCTGGTTTTCGGCCGGGAGGACCGGGGGCTGAGCACCGATGAGCTGCTGCTGGCCGGCCGGATCCTGCGCCTGCCCACCGATGACGCCTACCCGTCGTTGAACCTTTCCCATGCGGTGGCCATCACCCTGCACGAGCGCCAGCGGTTGCGGAGCACCCCCGCCCCTCTCCCCAGTTCCGCCGACCCGGCCCAGCGGCGGGATTTGGAGGCCACCTTGGCCGATGCCGAGGAACTCCTTCTGGAGGTGGGTTTCCTGCTGCCCCATACGAGCCATGCCCGCATGGCCAAAGTGCGTGCCCTGCTGCAGAGGGCCGGCATCACCGGTGAGGAAGTGGCCCTGGTCCGGGGCATGGTCCGGCAGTTGCGCTGGGCGAGCCGCAGTCCAACCCCTTAGGGTCCCTCCAGTTCAGGTTCCCCTCTCCGCCTGTGAGCTCTGGCCGACCCAACCGCCCCGACTCCGGCAGCTGGGGACGACCGCTGCGGTTGGTGCTGCGGCTGTTGGTGATCGGTGTGGGCCTCGGGGTGATCACCGGCACCGCCCTCAAGTTGCTGGCGCCGCGCTTGTCCGGTGTCGGCCTGCCCCCTCCCAGGATCTCCCCAGGTGCCGATCCCCTGGCCCCTCTCGCCCGGGGCCTGGGCAGGAACGCCAGCCTCGGCCGCTTTGAGCCGAGGCTCGAACTGGGCGAGCTGAGCCGCCGCTGGGCCGCCCTGGCCGCGGCCCAGAAAGGCTTGAAGGCCACGGGCTTCCTGTTGGTGCTCGATGACGGTCGCTATGCCCAGCTCCAACCGGATGTGCCGCTGCCGGCGGCCAGCTCGATCAAGAGCCCGATCCTCCTGGCCGCCCTTGAGGAACTTGATGGGGGCAAGCTGTTCTGGAACGAGCCCCTGATCCTGAGCAAGGAGGTGATCGGCGCCGGAGCCGGCTGGATGGCGAGCCGCCCCCCCGGCACCCGCTTCCCCCTGTTTGAAGCCGCCACGGAGATGATCCGGGTGAGTGATAACTCCGCCACCAACCTGCTGATCAAGCGGTTGGGGGGCAAGGTGGCCGTCAACGCCCGCTTCGCCGCATTGGGTCTGACGGCTACCCAGGTGCGCAACTGGCTGCCGGATCTGGACGGCACCAACACCACCAGCAGCCGCGACCTCGCCCGCACCTTTGCCCTGGTGGAGACCGGCGAAAAGTTGAGTCCCCGTGCCAGGGACCGCTACCGCGGAATCATGGGCACATCGCGGACCAACACGCTGATCCCCCTCGGGATCCTCAAGGGGATCGGTGGAGCAGAGGTGGCCGACCCTGACAGTGAACTGCTGGCTCGGGGGATCACGGTGCTCAACAAGACAGGGGACATCGGCATCGCCTACGCCGATGCGGGCCTGATCGAGTTGCCCAACGGCCAGAGGGCCGTGGCCGCCTTCATGGTCAAGGGTCCGTTCAACGATCCCCGCTCCACCGACCTGATCCGGGCCATGGCGGGAGCTGCCGCCAAGACCCTCGTGGGCGGCGCAGAGGCCACTCCGCCCAAGGCCCCATGACCCGCACCCTCAGCCCCCTCCTGCTGGCCCTGGTCCTGGTGGCCCCGCCGCTGGCCCAGGCCCCCGCCCCCGCCCAGCCCGCTAACCCGGCGCCCCGGTCCCCCTCCGCCGATGTGGTGGTGCGTCCCCAACAGGTGCGTCCCTTGCCGGGTGGACTCGATGGGGTGCGGCTCATCAACGACAACAACCCGGAACTGATCCGCCAGGACGGGATCCTGTTCTCCAGCTTCAACCCCAAGGCCGGTCCGGGGGGGCTTCCGCTCGGGGTGCCTTCGGCCCACCTGGATGTGCCGCTCGAGGGCCGCTTCGACCTGTTCAGCCACCACGTTTATGCCGGCCGGCCGGAAACGGCCGATTCCACCCTTTGGCTGGGGGTGGTGGCGGCCCCACGGGGCCCTGCGCCGGTGCGCCTGACCCTGGTTGCCGGTGCCACCGCCCTTTCCCAGTCCAGCGACCCGCGCCAGCCTGCCGCCCCCTTCCTCCCCTTGCCGGAGTTGCTGGCCCAGGCCAGCGAGGGGCCCTACTCCGGCCCCGGCAGCCGGGTGGCCGGCGAACTGCTGACGCGCCAGCCCCGCAACCCCCTGCTGCCCCAGCAGTGGACCCTCGCCCCGGGCCAGCTCACCACCCTCCTGGCCCTGCCCCTGCCCGTGCGGGGTCTGGATCCCCTGCTCAACGGCCGCAACCTGCAGCTGCGGCTGGAGAGCGATGCTCCTGTGTCGGTGGCCACCCTGGCCCTGCTGGGCGGGGACCAGCCCCCCGATGACGCCGCCTGGAGGCGTCTGCTCCAGGGGGACCTGAGCCCCAAGGAGCATGCCCCTTCCCCCCTGGGCAGCACCGGGCCGATCATCTATTCCAGGGTCAGCGGCGTTCAGCAGGGCAGCCTCTGGCGCGCCAGCCTCACCGACCCGGGCAAGGCCACCCTGTCGGTGCGCAGTGCGCCGGTGTCCTGGCCGATCAGCAGCCTGGAGCGGGGCCGCCTCGGCAGCGCCCAGGTGCAGACCGCCCCCCTGCCGGCCCGTTACCCCGAAACCGCCTGGGCCGCCCACGGCAACTACGGCGTCGAATACGACCTCACCCTGCCGCTGCAGAACGACACCGCCGCGCCGGTGACCCTGCAGCTGGCGTTCGAGTCCCCCCTCAAGGGGGATCTGCCGGTCGGGGGGTTGCGTTTCAACGCCAGCCCCGCCCGCGCCGTGATGTTCCGGGGGGTGGTGGAGGTGCAGGGACTGGATGGACCGACGGGCCAGGCCAGTGGCCGCGAGGCCTTCCACCTGGTGTTGCGCCAGGGCAGCAGCGGCCCCGTGCTGGGCACGGTGAGCCTGGGGCCCCAGCAGCAACGGCGGCTGCGGGTGCGCCTGATCTATCCCGCCGATGCCACGCCACCCCAGGTGCTCAGCCTGTTGCCCGTGGCCCCTTCCCGCTTGGCTCCGTAGGGCTCCTCGGCGGGCTGTGAAACAATCCGAGTTTCCAAAGGCACACCGTGAGTCCGAACCGGAAGCGCAGGGTCTTCCCCTTCACCGCCATTGTCGGCCAGGAGGAGATGAAGCTGGCCCTGCTGCTGAACGTGATCGACCCCCGCATCGGCGGCGTGATGATCATGGGGGACCGCGGCACCGGCAAATCCACCACCATCCGGGCCCTGGCGGACCTGTTGCCGGAGATCGATGTGGTGGTCGGCGACCCCTACAACAGCTCCCCCACCGACCCTGACCTCCAGAGCGCCGAGGTGCGCGAGCGCGGTGAGGGGGGCGAAACCCTGCCGGTGGAGCCCCGTCAGGTGCCGATGGTGGACCTGCCCCTGGGGGCCACCGAAGACCGCCTCTGCGGCACGATCGACATCGAGAAAGCTCTCAGTGAAGGCATCCGGGCCTTCGAGCCCGGGCTCCTGGCCAAGGCCAACCGCGGCCTGCTCTACGTCGATGAGGTGAACCTGCTCGACGACCACCTGGTGGATGTGCTGCTGGATTCGGCCGCTTCGGGCTGGAACACGGTGGAGCGGGAAGGGGTGTCGGTGCGCCATCCGGCCCGCTTCGTGCTGATCGGCTCGGGTAACCCGGAGGAGGGGGAGCTGAGGCCCCAGCTGCTGGACCGCTTCGGCATGAGCGTGGAGGTGCGCACCGTGCGGGATCCTGAGCTGCGGGTGCAGGTGGTGGACCAGCGCACCGGGTTCGACGCCGACCCCGACGGCTTCACCGACCTGGTGCAACCCCAGCAGGACGCCCTGCAGCGGCGGGTGGTGGAGGCCCAGCAGCGTTTGCCCCATGTGGCGATCGACGACGACCTGCGGCTCCGGATCTCGGCGGTCTGCGGCGAATTGGATGTGGACGGCCTCCGGGGCGACATCGTCACCAACCGGGCGGCCCGGGCCCTGGCGGCTTTCGAGGGTCGCAATGAGGTCACGGAGGAGGACGTGGCCCGGGTGGTGGCCTGCAGCCTGCGCCACCGGCTGCGCAAGGACCCCCTGGAGCAGATCGATTCGGGCGACCGGGTGGTGAAGGTGTTTTGCAAGGTGTTCGAGCAGCCCGAACCCACGGACCGCAGCGCCTTCACCCTCGCCCTGGCGGGGTGAGAATCCTGGGCATCGACCCCGGCCTGGCCCGGGTCGGCTACGGGGTGATCGACACCGACGGTGGCCGCCAGGTCATGGTCGATTGCGGGGTGATCCAGACCGAGGCGGGGCGGCCCGAAGGGGAGCGCCTGGTGGAGATCGCCCGGGACCTGCGCTCCCTGGTGCGCACCTGGCGACCCCAGCTGGCCTCGGTGGAGAAGTTCTTCTTCTACCGCTCCAGCACCACGATTTCGGTGGTACAGGCCCGGGGGGTGGTGATGATGACCCTGGCCCGTTTAGGCGTGCCGGTGGTGGAGTTCCCGCCGATGCAGGTGAAGCTGGCGCTCACCGGCTCCGGCCATGCCGACAAAGGGGAGGTGCTCGAGGCGGTGATGCGGGAGCTCGACCTCGAGGCTCCCCCCCGGCCCGATGACGCCGCCGATGCCCTGGCGGTGGCGCTTACCGGCTGGTTTCAACGCTGAGGGACCTCGTCATCTTCCGTTGTGCTGGCGGCGGAGGTGGCTGCAGGGCCGTTGCGTAGGCAACCAACCGCCCAAGCCCGCACCCATGCCCCGGCCTGCCAGAACGGTGTTTCCCCGCCTACCAATCCAGGCCTCCCCCCTGGGGCGGCCCATCACAGCTCCCGTCAGAATCCCTGCGGCCCGCCCTGCCCCCAGCCCCCTGATCGATTCCGCCAAGAGCGATCTGCGCCGACGCCACCGACAGCAGCGCCTCCAGGAACTGCCGGAGGTGGAGGCGGCGATTCAGGCCCATGCCCGCCGGCTGTTGCCCCCCCTGCTGGAGGGCACCGGCTGGTTGGGGCTCTACTGGCCCCTGCCGGGGGAAGTGGACCTGCGCATCCTGGGGACCGTGCTGCCTGGTCGGGTGGCCTTGCCTTCGGTGGAGGCGGGCGATCAAGGCTTGGTCTATCGCCCCTGGGATCCTGCCCAGCCCCTCGTTCGTGACGCCTGCGGTCTCCCCGCTCCAGCCCCGGATGCCCCCCCGCTGCAGGCGGCCCAGCTGGGCCTGTTGCTGGTGCCGGCCCTGGCGTTCGATGGCGCCGGCATCCGCCTGGGCTACGGCGGCGGTTGGTTCGATCGTCTGCGGGCCGCTCCCCCCTGGCGGGCCGTGCCGGCGTTGGTGGTGCTGCCCTCCCGCTGCCGGGTGATGGCCCTGCCGCGGGATCCCTGGGACGTTCCTTTCCCTGGCTGTCTCGACGAAGGCGGTGTCCATTGGTTGCAAGACGTGTAAGCAAGGGTCCCGTGGCTCGCGCCAGGGCCGTCTTTTTGGCAAGATCAATGCCCCACCCGTCGAATGCGCGCTGCAGTGGAAGTACCCCAGGCCGCCGATCAGCGCCCTTCCCACGTCGGCCTTTCGCCGGCCAGCCGGAGCCTCCACAGCCTTCAGCCCAGCACCGACGCCTCCGGCAGCTTCACCGCCGCTGATCGGGTGATGGCGTCCGAATTGCGGGATCGTTCCGAACCCGGTGATGCTCTCTCGATGATGGTCAGTTCCATGGTCCGCATGGTGCAGGCCGGCAAGACCAGCGGGGCCAGCGCCAGCCGCTGGTCGGCCTCCTGATCCACCCGTTCCACGCCAGACTGATCGGCTCCATCGGTACGCGGTGATGCTCCGTCGTTCAACCGTTCCCCGCCTGGGTGCCGTCCTTGTGGGCGGACTCAGCGCTCTGGGTTGCCTGGCCCTGGTCTCTCCGCCTCCTGCTGGGGCCCATGGGATCCAGAGCACCCTCGAGCGGGTCCAGTCCGTCACCGACGGACTGATGCTCAGCAGCGCTTTTTCGAGTGGTGAACCCACCGCCAACGCCGCCGTGCGCCTGGTGCCCCCCGGAGGGGGGGCACCCATTGATTTGGGCCGCACCAACGCCAGCGGCCAGCTGAGCTTCGCCCTCCCCAAGGGGGCCAATGGTGATTGGGAGGTGCAGGTGGATGGCGGTCCCGGCCACCGGGACTACCTGGACATGCCCGTGCGCCAGGGGCGGGCCCAGCTCGACAAGCTCAGCCATGCCATCGATTCCCCCTGGCGGCTCGATCTGGCCACTGCCCTGGCGGCTGGCAGCGCCGCCTTGGCCGGTGTCGTGGCCCAGGGGTTGGGCCGCCGCAAGCCCCTGGATCGGGGCTGATGGCCACCGGCAGCGAGGCCCTCGACCGGATCGTGGCGCGGCTCAAGGGCACCACCGACCCCAAGCGCCGTTACGAATATGTGCTCTGGCTGGCCAAGAAACTGGAGCCCTTGCCCGAGGAATTCCGCCAGGAGCCTTTCAAGGTCAAAGGTTGCGTCTCCCAGGTGTATGTGGTGGGGCAGCTGGTGGAGGGCCATCTCCACTGGCGGGGGGATTCGGACGCGGCGATCACCAAAGGATTGCTGGCCCTGCTGATCGAGGGCCTTGAGGGGTTGGAGCCGTCGGCGGTCGCCGACCTCGACCCCGCCTTCCTGGCGGAGACCGGGCTGCAGGCCAGCCTCACCCCCTCGCGGGCCAATGGTTTCCTCAACATCCTGCGCATGATGCAGGCCCAGGCCCGGGTTTTGGCGGGTGGAGAGGCCGCGGCCCTGTAGAACGGGCGGAAGATTTCTAGGATCGGCGGTTTGATGGCACCCCAGGCATGACCATCGGCATCGGTTTGCTTGGCCTGGGCACGGTGGGGGCCGGGGTGGCGAGCATCCTGGCCACGCCGGAGGGCCGCCATCCCCTGGTGGCGGAACTGACCCTGGAGCGGGTGGCGGTGCGTGACCTCAGTCGGCCCAGGCCGGTGCAGATTCCCGCCGATCGCCTGGTCACGGATCCGGAAGCTGTGGTGGATGACCCGGCCGTGGACATCGTCGTGGAGGTGATGGGTGGTCTGGAGCCCGCCCGCAGCCTCATCCTGCGGGCCATCGCCGCCGGAAAGCCCGTGGTCACCGCCAACAAGGCCGTGATCGCCCGCTACGGCCAGGAGATCGCCGCCGCCGCCAGCGCCCGGGGTGTCTACGTGCTGATCGAAGCCGCCGTGGGGGGTGGCATTCCGATCATCGAACCTCTCAAGCAATCGTTGGGAGCCAACCGCATCCAGCGGGTGAGCGGCATCATCAACGGCACCACCAATTACATCCTCAGCCGGATGGCCCAGGAGGGGGCGGCCTACGGCGATGTGCTGGCCGATGCCCAGCGGCTGGGCTACGCCGAGGCCGATCCGGCCGCCGATGTGGAGGGGGGCGACGCCGCCGACAAGATTTCGATCCTCGCCGGCCTCGCCTACGGGGGGGGCATCGAGCGGGAAGCGATTCCCACGGAGGGCATCAGTCGCCTGGAGTCGCGGGATGTGGACTACGCGGCCCAGCTGGGCTTCGTGGTCAAGCTGCTGGCGGTGGCCGAGAGCCTGGGTACAGGTCCCGATGGTGCTGAGCAGCTGGATGTGCGCGTCCACCCGACCCTCCTGCCCAAGGACCACCCCCTGGCGGGGGTGAACGGGGTCAACAACGCGATCCTGGTGGAGGGGGAGCCTGTGGGTCGGGTGATGTTCTACGGACCGGGTGCCGGGGCCGGTCCCACCGCCTCGGCGGTGGTGGCCGACATCCTCAACATTGCTGGCATCCGCCAGGCCGCTGGCCCCATGGGGGCCCTGGATCCCCTGCTGGCCGCCGGCAGCTGGCGCCGTTGCCGCCTGGTGGACAGCGCCCTCACCCAGCACCGCAACTACGTGCGGCTGCACACCACCGACCAGGCCGGGGTGATCGGCCGCATCGGCACCTGCTTCGGCCGGGAGGAGGTCTCGATCCAGTCGATCGTCCAGTTCGAGTCGCTGGGGGGGGCCGCAGAAATCGTGGTGATCACCCACGAGGTCAGCGAAGCCCGCTTCCGGGCCGCCCTGGCCGCCATCGCCGAGCTTCCCGACGTTCAGACGGTGGCCTGTTCTCTCAGGACTCTCTGACAAAAGGTGCCTGCGGTGGCATTCAGGGGTTTCGTTCCGCCAAGATGGAAGGAATCCTTAAGATCTGGATCACGACCCCCTGACGACCAGCCCGGGACTGTCCATGTCAAACGTCATGGCCGCCTTGCCTGCGGAAGCCTGGGCCTGCCAACACTGCTTTCCTTTCCCAACTCTCCGTTCCGTTTTGAACTCTTTGTTCGACGACGCCCATATGAAGCTCCACCTCCACCAGGGCGACTGCGTCCAGCTCGCCACCGGCGACCAGATGTACCAAGTGATCGGTGTTGACGATCGGCAAGACCGCTGCTGGGTGCGGGCCTGGCCCCTTGATCACAACGGCTCCCCCGTGTTTGAAATTTCGCTGCAACAGGTGCGCAGCGACCGCCACCCCCTACCCCGCCGCAGCCTGCAGCCGTCTTGAATGGCGCCGCGCTGATGCTGCGGGCTTGCCATCTCTGAACCGTCTGGCCGCAACGGCCCTGATCGGAGTGCTGCTGGCTCCCCTGGCGGGTTGCCAACCCCAGAGAGCCTCCGGTCGCCTCGTGGTGGCCAGCAAGAACCGCATTGATTCGGTGGATCCCGCCCAGGCCTACAGCTTCGGGGCGATGCAGTTGCTCAGCGCTGTCGGTGATCCCCTCTATGCCATCGATGGCCGAGGGCGAATCGAGCCGAGGCTGGCCACCGCCCTGCCGAATGTCAGTGCCGATGGCCTCACCGCCCGGGTGCCCCTGCGCCAGGGGGTGCTCTTCCATGACGGCACCCGGTTCGATGCGGCCGCCATGGTCTTCACCCTGCGGCGCTTCCTGGCGATCGGCAAACTCAGCTATCTGCTGGGGGATCGGCTGAGGGACGTGCGGGCCAGCGGGCCCTATGAGCTGGAACTGCGGCTGAGGCGCCCCTTCTCCGCCCTGCCCCAGCTGCTCAGCGCCATCAACCTCACGCCCCTCTCCCCCAGCGCCTACCGCAACTACGGCAAGCGCTTCCTCAACGACCGTTTCGTGGGAACGGGTCCCTACCGGCTCAGCGCCGCCAATGATCAGCAGCAACGGCTGGAGCCCTTCAAGGGCTATTGGGGGCCACGGCCCGCCAACAACGGACTGGACCTGGTGAGCCTGGCCAATTCCACGGCGCTCTACGGCGCCCTGCGCAGTGGCGAAGTGGACGTGCTGCTCTCCACCAGCCTCGACGGCGACCAGCAGCTGGCCCTGCACCAATCCGCCGCCCAAGGCGGCCTGCATGAAGGGGTGGGGCCGGCCCTGGAGATCGGCTACCTCAGCCTGCTCACCGACCAGCCCCCCCTCAGCGACGGTCGATTGCGCCAGGCCGTGGCCCTGAGCCTGGATCGGCAGCTGATCAGCCAGCGGGTGAGCCAGGGCCTGCGGGCCCCCCTGCGGGAACTCGTGCCGCCCAGCCTGGAGGGCTCCAGCCCCCGGGCCTGGCCCGCCTATGACCCTGGGCGGGCGCGGCGGCTTTACCGAGCGGCGGGCTATTGCAGGGGCCGCCGCCTGAAGCTGCCCCTTACCTTCCGCTCCAACATCCCCGCCGACCGCCTGTTCGCCCTGATCTGGCAGGAGCAACTGCGGCGGGACCTCGGAGACTGTGTGCACCTCGAGATCACGGGCATGGAGGCCACCACGGCCTACCGCCAGCTCGGCGATGGGGCCTTCGTGATGATCCTGTTGGACTGGATGGGGGATTTCCCCGATGCCGGTAACTACCTGGTGCCCCTGCTGGGCTGCGACGAAGCCCGGGGGAATCGATGCCTCAAGGGGGCCAGCGCCGCCAGCGGCAGTTTCTGGACCCGCCCGGGCCTCGATGCCGACCTGCGCCGCAGCGAGGGGATGGCGGGGGCACCGCGGGTGGACCTGATCCGCTCCATCCAGGCGGAGGCTGCCGCGGCAGTGCCCTATTTGCCCCTGTGGCTGGTGGCACCCCGGGCCTGGAGCCTGCCCCGCATCAGCACCCCCGAGTTCGATGGCTCCGGGCGGGTGGTGTTCAGCCGCCTGAGGATGCTGGCCAGCGGCGGAGTCCAGCCATGAGCCGCCGCCGCGAACTGACGCGCTATGTGGGTGCCCGCCTGCTGCTGGCTCCGGTGATGCTCTGGCTGATCGCCAGTCTGGTGTTCCTGCTGTTGCGGGTGGCCCCCGGCGATCCGATCGATGCCCTGCTGGGCACCCGGGCGCCGGAGGCGGCGCGAACCGCCCTGCGCCACCAGCTGGGGCTTGATCTGCCCTTGCCAGCGCAGTACGGCCACTTCCTGGTGGATCTGGTGCGGGGCAACCTGGGAGAGTCCCTCACCAACCAGACCCCCGTCAGCGAGATCATCCGCCAAAGCCTGCCTGCCTCCCTGGAGCTGGGGGCTGTGGCCCTGGTGATCGCGGCGGTGCTGGGCCTGGCGGCGGGCTTCAGCGGGATCGCCCGGCCCGAGGGAAAGTTGGATCTGGCCGGGCGGCTCTACGGCATCGGCACCTATGCCCTGCCGCCCTTCTGGGCCGCGATGGTGGTCCAACTGATCTTTGCCGTCGGCCTGGGTTGGTTCCCCGTGGGCGGCCGTTTCCCCCCCACCCTGGTGCCCCCCTCAGGGAGCGGTTTTTACCTGCTCGACAGCCTGCTGGCGGGCAACCTGCAGCAGTTCAGCGGCAGCCTGCGCCATCTGGTGCTGCCGGCGGCCACCCTCGGCATCCTGCTCAGTGGCATCTTCGACAACGCCCTGCGCCTGAATCTGCGCCGTGCCCTCCGCTCCGATTACGTGGAGGCGGCCAGAAGTCGTGGTCTGAGCGAGACGCGGGTGGTGCTCCGCCATGCCCTGCCCAATGCCCTGCTGCCGGTGCTCACGATCACGGGCATCACCGTGGCCTCCCTGATCGGCGGGGCCCTGTTGATCGAGGTCACGTTTTCCTGGCCCGGCATCGCCTTTCGCCTCCAGGAGGCCATCAGCCAGCGGGATTACAACCTGGTGCAGGGGATTGTTGTTGTTGTGGCCGCCCTGGTGGTGCTGGTGAGCGTCACCGTTGACGTGCTGGTGGCGTTGTTGGATCCCCGCATTCGCTTCTGAACCCAGGGGTCCAGCCGTTTCAGAGCCTGCGCCGCCAATTCTTTGCGGTGGCCTGGTCGAGCACGTAGGCCATCACGGCGTTCTCCTGCACCCGCCGCACCGGCAGGGGGCGGCCGGAGTCGAGTCCATCGAGGAAGGCAGTGGTCAGCTCAAGCACCAGGGCCTGGACCTGGAGCGGTTCCACCCCCACGAGGGCATCGTTGAGCTTGAACAAAGCCTGTTGGCGACCGGCGAGCCGCACCGCCGAAAAATGGCTGGCCCCCTCCACCAGCACCAGGCGCGACAGGGGATGGCCTCCGGGCAGGAACAGATTCAGCTGCTCCTCCACCGGCGGTGTGACCAGATCCAGGCTGCCCCCCAGCAGCAGCACCGGCACGGGCAGGGGGGAGAGGCCCTTCTCCGGCCAGAGCAGGCTGCCGAAAGCATTGAAGGCGACCACACCTGCCACCGGCACGATGGGCCGTGGGGCCGGCAGGGCGACCTGGTCCAGCTGGCACTGCAGCAGCCGGGAGAGGTTGATCAGGGGGATGGAGTCGAGGGCCCTGCGGCAGCGGCGGGCCAGGCCGGGCTCGGGGCGCAGACCCGTGGCGAGCAGAGCCGAGAGGCCGCCGAGGGAATGGCCCATCAGCACCACGGAGTCGCCGAGGCGGGGCAATCGCCCGGTCCGCTCGGCCTCCAGCACGGCCGTCAGGTCGGCGAGGCGATCGGGCAGGCTTTCTGCCCCGGGGAGGGGCCTGCGGCCGTCCAGCAGTTCCTTGATCGCCTTCTCGTCGCTGCCTGGATGCTCCAGCACCAGCACCGACCAACCCTCGGCCGAGAGGGCTTCCCCCAGCCATCCCATTTGCTCGGCACTGCCCCCCAGGCCGGGCATCAGCACCACCCAGGAGCGGCGAGGGGTTCCGTCGGCCCGCCAGAGCTGCAGCGCCAGGGGTTGGGGCCGATGGGCCGCGCCCAGCAGAAGCTTCTCAGGGCGGCGGCGGGTCGGCGGACGGTTGGGGGTCAGGACCACCTGGTTCAGGGGCAGCTGCCTCAGCTGATCCATGGCCAGGCCCTGGGATTGCACCTGCTGACGCCACAGGGACGCCAGGGCGATCAGGTTGTCGAGTTGGAGGGTGAGCCGGGGCACGGGCACGGCCCGCAGCAGATCGAGGGTGTTCACCTCGGGTTTCCGGCGCAGCAGATCCCGCATGGTGGCCAGCAGCAGTTCGCCGCTGCCCCCTCCGCCGCTGGGTTCCCCGCCGGTGGTGATCAGCTGGCCGAGTTCTGCCACCACCCGCCCTCCGGCCCAGCTCTGCAGCAGCTGTTGTCCCAGGGTGCGATCCCTTAGCAGCGGGGCCCGCAGGAGCCGCACCAGATCCTGGCGGCTGCCGGGATCCAGCAGCTCCATCCAGACGCTGAGGTCGTCGAGGCGGCTGTTGGGGGCTTGGCTCCACTCCTCCAACTGACGCAGGTCAACCGGGAGGGTGACGCCATCGATGCGCACGTCCAGCTGTTCGGCGCCATGGGCCGGCAGCCCCCCCAGCAGCAGACTGCTGAGCGCCAATGAAAGCCAGCGGAAGTGGTTTGACAAAGCCTCGTGCGGGATCCGGGCTCAGGGCCTGGTGGGCCCAGTTTCCCGTGCCGCTGCGCGAAGTGGCCCTGATCCGGCTGATTGCCAGTGTTGGTGCGGGCGGCGTGCTTTATCTGACGCCGATGGTGTTCCACGCGGAGGCCTTCTCCGCCAGGAGTGTTGGCGATGGCCTGGCGGCGGCCGCCCTGGCGGGCACCTTGGGCCGTCTGGCCTGTGGGTTGCTTCTGGACCGCGGTCTGAATGCCTCGATTCCGGTGCTGCTGGCGGCGGTGCTCTCGGTGCTGGCGGACCGACAGCTGGCGGGGGCGGAGATCTTCGACGGTTATCTGCGGGGCCAGTTGTTGCTGGGGGTGGCCATGGGTCTGTACTGGCCGGCGATTGAACTGGCGGTGCCCCTGGGCTGCGGGCCGTTCCCCTCCAGCCGGGGCTACGCCCTGGCCCGCAGCGCCGACGCCGCCGGGATTGCCGCCGGGGCGCTCCTGGGGGCCCTGCTCTCCAGCCGGGGGCACCTGCGGGGCATCTACCTGGTGGACATCAGTTGCATGGCGGTGCTGATCACCCTGTTGCTGCTGCGGCCTCTGCCGGCGGGCCATCGATTGGGGGCCGCAGCCGAGGGGGCCACCGTTACCCCCTGGCGGCAATGGATCCCGCCGCTGCTGCCGATGCTGGGGGTGGCGGTGCTGGCCACCGGGCTGATCGCCCTGCTCCAGAGCGCCCTGCCCCTCGACCTGCTGCGGGGAGGCCTGGCGCGGCCGGCCCTGGCGGAGAGTGCCGGCAGCCTGCTGATCGGCCTGCAGCTGAGCCTGCTGGTGGTGCTGCAGTGGCCAGTGGGCCGCTGGCTGGCGGAGCGGCCGGTGCGCTTTGGCTTGGGGCTGAGCCTGGTGTGCTTCTCCCTCGGGATGCTGCTGCTGGCGCTCTCGGCCCTGGTGGGGAAGGCGGGGGTGGCCGTGCTGTTGCTGGCCCTGCCCCTGCTTGCCCTGGCGGAGGCGGCGTTCCTGCCCACCGCCACGGAGGCGGTGGTGGAGCTGACGCCGATGGAGCACCAGGGCCTGGCCATGGGGCTGTTCTCCCAGTGCTTCGCCCTGAGTGCCTTCGCGGCGCCGCTGCTGGGGGGCACGCTGCTGGATGGCCAGGGCCACGGGGTGGGTCTGTGGCTGCTGATGGCGGCGTTGAGCCTGCTTGGGTTGCTGCTGGTGCGGCGGTTACGCCCCCGGCAGGCTGGACTCGCTTGAGGGGGGAACCCAGGCCTCGTGGGGCAAAGGCTCCGTGCCGTAATCCCAGTCGTCGTAGTCGGGGTCGTTGCGGATCTTGCGGTGCAGTTCCTTCTGCACATCGAAGTTGTGGGGATGGTCGGCCGGGGCGGCCGGATCGAGGGGGGAGGGTTCCTGGGCTGTGGCCATGGCCGACGACCGCTTTTTGAGGGGATTCTCGCCGATGGCGGCCTGGGTGGGTGGGCCTGCTGGCGTCCATCCATGGCCGCATGAAGAGCGGCACCGTCGAGGCAAAGACAGGCCGAGGGATCTTGCGCTGATTGCCTGCGTGGCGATCCTCCATCGCCGCTGTCCCTCTTCTTCCTCCACACCCTCCAGGCGCAACGCCAAGAGCCTCAGCCCCATGGAGCGGCCCTCCATCTGCCCTCCGTGAAGTGATGGTCAGAAGGGGCCTTTGATGCGTCGGTGCAGCCTTGGAACACGGAGGGCCCGTTCCTGCCAGGAGCTAGCTCACGCTTTGAGCCCCGAGCAGGGCACCCACGATCTCGTTACAGAAGTTTATAGAGTGTTGAAGGTCATCGAGCGGGTCCGTGGGGTCCGCTTTTTTTTGGCTTGGAGCCGGCAGGCAAGAGCTCCTGCCGGCTCCAAGCGTTCCAGATCCATCTGGTGCCAATCCGAGCGGAAGCCATGGCATCGGCGGCCTGAAGAGCAGCCAGACCAGTGCCAGCACCCCAGCAGACATCGCAAGGAGGAATGGGGCCACTGGCTGGGCAGGGGGCCAGGGGGGCTTGATTCCTAGACGTTGAACAGAAACTCCATGACATCCCCCTCGGCCACCACGTACTCCTTGCCCTCGCTGCGTAGCCAGCCGCGGTTGCGGGCCTCCGACAGGGAACCCGCCTCCACCAGCTGGCCGTAGGCCACCGTCTGGGCCCGGATGAAGCCCCGCTCGAAATCGGTATGGATCACCCCAGCCGCCTGGGGGGCAGTCATGCCGGCGGTGATCGTCCAGGCCCGGGTCTCCTTCTCGCCGGTGGTGAAGTATGTGCGCAGCCCCAGGAGCTGGTAGGTGGCCCGGATCAGGCTCTGCAGGCCCCCCTCGCTCACCCCCAGTCCCGCCAGAAATTCCGCCCGGTCCTCCTTGGGTAGCTCGATCAGCTCCGCCTCCACCTGGGCGGAGATGCGCACCGCTTCGGCCCCCTCCCGGCCGGCTAGCTCCACCACCGCCCGGCTGTGGGCATTGCCGTCCGCCAGGTCGTCTTCGCTCACGTTGGTGGCGTAGATGATCGGCTTGAGGGTGAGCAGTCCTAAGGGCTTGATCGTCAGGCGCTCCTCCTCGCTCAGATCCACCGTGCGGGCGGCCCCGCCCTGCTCCAGCACCGCCTGGATCCGTTCCAGCACCCCGTCTTCGGCCTGGGCCTCCTTGCTGGTGCGGGCCTGCTTCTTGAGGCGCTCGCGCCGCTTCTCCACCTGGGCCAGGTCGGAAAGGCCTAGCTCGAGGTTGATCACCTCCGCATCCTGCACGGGGTCCACCGCCCCCGACACATGGATCACATCGTCGTCCTCAAAGCAGCGCACCACATGGACGATCGCGTCCACCTCGCGGATATTGGCCAGGAATTTGTTGCCCAGTCCCTCCCCCTGGCTGGCACCGGCCACCAGGCCAGCGATGTCGACGAACTCCACCCGGGTGGGGACCAGCTCCTTGGAATGGGAGATGGCTGAAAGCTGCTCCAAGCGGGGATCGGGCACCGCCACGATGCCCACGTTGGGCTCGATCGTGCAGAAGGGAAAGTTGGCGGCCTGGGCCTGGGCGTTGGCCACCAGGGCGTTGAAGAGGGTGGACTTGCCCACATTGGGCAGACCCACGATTCCGGCTTTAAGCATGGACCGGAATCTAGACGGGGCGGTCTCCCCCACCTCCTGAACCCACAACCGCTTGCCTGACCAGGAAGACTGGGGGCGTCGCCGCGGCAGTCCCATTTCTCCGCTCACGCTGCAACCAGCCCCGCCGTTGGAGCGGCTGAACGGCCAGCCGGGTCCAACCAAGCGCCCCCTGATCCGCCAGCGCCGCCTCTGGATCGCTGTTCTGCTGGCCCTGGCCGTGGGAGGCGGAGGTCTGCTGATCTGGAAGAGCCGGCGCTCCGCCCTGCAGGCCAAGGACCTGGCCGCCTACACGGTGGTCGCCGAACAGGGCAGCCTGCCGGGCATCGTCACCGCCAGCGGCGATCTGGCGGCGGTGCGCAGCGTCAATGTCAGCCCCAAGCGGGGGGGGGTACTCCAGATCCTCTTCGTCGATGAGGGGGACCGGGTGCGGGCGGGCCAGCCGATCGCCCTGATGGACAGCGGAGATCTACGCGACCGCCAGAGCGAGTTCGTCGCCCAGGTGCGCCAGGCGGAGGCGGAGTATCGCCGCAGCCTCTCGGAATTCGATCGTCGCCAGAAGCTCTATCGCCAGGGTGCCATCAGCCAGGACGACTACGTGACCTTCAGCACGCGCCTGACCACCAGCAAGGCGGCCCTGGAGGCGGCCCGGCAACGGAGTGGTCAACGCAGCACCGAGCGCTCCGAGCTCACCATCCGCGCCCCCTTCGCAGGCGTGATCACCCAGCGCTTCGCCGATCCCGGCGCCTTTGTCACCCCCACCACGGCCGCCTCCGCCAATGCCGGCGCCAGCAGCTCCTCGGTGGTGGAATTGGCTGAGGGCATCGAGGCCGTCGCCAAGGTGCCCGAGAGCGACATCGGCCGCATCCGAGTCGGCCAGGGGGCCAGCCTGCGGGTGGATGCCTTCCCCGATAGGCGCTTCGCGGCCCGGGTCAACCGCATCGCTCCGCGGGCGGTCAAGAGCAACAACGTGACCTCCTTCGAAGTCAAGCTGCAGCTGCAAAATCCTCCGCCCCAGCTGCGCATCGGCATGAACGCCGACATTGATTTCAGTACCGGTGAGCTGCCGCCGCGCACCCTGGTGCCCACCGTGGCCGTGGTCACCCAGAAGGGCAAGCCTGGGTTGTTGTTGGTGGGCAAGGACAACCAGCCCACTTTCCGTCCGGTGGCCCTCGGGGCCAGCAGCGGCCGCAACACCCAGATCCTCACCGGCCTTGAACCGGGTACCCGGGTGTTCATCGACCTGCCCCCCTGGGCCAAAAAAGTGAAGGGAGAAACGGGCGGCGGTTGAGCACCGGGCCTGTCCCCTCAGTCCCGCTGGGCCAGGAAGGTGCGGCTGGCCTCCAGGATGCGGCCACTGGCCTGACCGTCGCCGAAGGGGTTGTGGGCCTGGGCCATGGCCCCGTAGGCCGCGGCATCGTCCAGCAGCAGGCTGGCTTCCCGCACGATGTCGGCGCTGGCGGTGCCGATCAGCCGCGCCGTGCCGGCGGCCACCGCCTCGGGGCGCTCCGTGGTGCGCCGCAGCACCAACACCGGCTTCCCAAGGGCCGGGGCCTCCTCCTGCAGGCCGCCGGAATCGGTGAGCAGCAGGGTGCAGCCCCGGATCGCCGCCACCAGGCGGTCGTAGTCGAGGGGTTCGGTGAGGAAAGCCCGGGGGT
>JBAXME010000011.1:0-57121 GCA_037134455.1 Synechococcaceae cyanobacterium ELA445
GGGCAGGAGCCGTGCCGCCTTCGGGGGGGAGTTCCACCGGGGCCCCTTCGGCCGGCATCCGGTAGGGCTCGGGTTCCCAGCTGCGCTTGGTTGTGGGCTCGCTCCAGGCCTCGCTGCGGTGCGAGTTCTTGGGTTTGTCGGGGCGGAACACCCCGGTGAGCACCGGCTTGGGCGGGAACTGCCGCACCGGCAGATCCTTGACGATCGGCGCCATGAAGTCATGCCAGGCGTAGGTGGCCACCACGCTGGTGTTCTGGGTTTCTTGGTTGTTGTCGTAGCCCAGCCACAGGCCCGTGGTGAGCTGGGGAATGGAGCCGATGAACCAGAGATCGCGCCCCCCCTCCGAGGTGCCGGTCTTGCCGGCCACCGGCCGATCACCGAGGGAGGCACCTCCACCGGTGCCGGCCCGCACCACCTGCTGCTGCATCCAGAGCATGGCGTCGGCGATGTCGCTCTCCACCGCCCGGTGGCCCCGGTCCCCATCCACCCGCCGGCTCCAGAGCAGCTCCCCATTGGGTCCGCTGATCTCCTCGAAGGGTGTGGGGGTCACAAAGACCCCACGGTTGTTGATGGCGGCATAGGCCGCCGTCATGTCGAGCACCGTCTGCTCGTAGGCGCCGATCGCCATCGGATAGAACCGGCCCAGCTCCCGATGGATGCCCAGGCTCTTGGCGGTGGCGATCACCTTGTCAAAGCCCAGCTTCTGCAGAAGGGCCACGGCCACCACGTTGAGGGAGTTCGCCATCGCCACAGAGAGCGGCACGGCGCCCATGTAGCGGTTGCCGAAGTTCTTGGGGCAGTAGCCAGCAAAACAGCGGGGGGAATCCACCACCACATCCTCCGGCTTCATGCCCTCCTTGAGGGCCGTGAGGTAGACGAACAACTTGAACGTGGATCCGGGCGACCGCAGGGCCTGGCTGGCACGGTTGAACTGGCTTTTGTCGAAGTCCTTGCCGCCCACCATCGCCCGCACCAGTCCCGTGCCCGGCTCCATCGACACCAGCGCCCCCTCCAGGGAGCCCGAGGTGTAGTTGTTGATCACCTTCTGGGCCTGGTTCTGCCAGGCCAGATTCAAGCTGGTGCGGATCGTCAGACCGCCCACCTCCAGCTGCTCAGGGGTGAGGACCTTCGGCAACTCCTGGGCCACCCAGCTGGTGAAGTAGGGGGCGAGGCTGTTCCAGTATTTGGGCTGGGCTGGACGCAGCTTCAGGGGTGTGGCCAGGGCCCGCTGCTGCTGCTCATCGTCGATGAAGCCCGCTTCCCGCATCCGCCGCAGCACCACCGCGCGCCGTTCCAGGGCCAGGTTGGGGTTGACCAGGGGCGAGTAGACCGAAGGAGCCGGCGGCAGACCGGCGATCAGGGCGGCCTCGGGCAGGGTGAGCTGATCGGGAGACTTGGAGAAGAAGATCCAGGCGGCATCGGCCACGCCATAGGCGCTGGAACCGAGATACACGTAGTTGAGATATTGCTCGAGGATCTGGTTCTTGCTGAGCTGACGCTCGAGCTTGCCCGCCAGGGCCGCCTCCTCCAGCTTGCGCACGATCGTGCGGTCCTGGCTCAGGAACACGGTGCGGGCCAGCTGCTGGGTGATCGTGCTGGCCCCCTCCTCCACCGAACCGCGGCTGAGGTTGCGCACCATGGCGCGGCCGATGCCCACCGGGTCCACACCGTCGTGCTGGTAAAACCGCCTGTCTTCGGCGGCGATGAAGGCCCGCTGCACCAGCAGGGGCATCTTGCCGCTGGCCACCTTGTCGCGGGTGGCGGGCCCCAGCTTCTGCAGCACCTGCCCATCCGCCGAGAGCACCGTCACGGTGCCCGGGCGGTTGAAGCTGCTGATCCGCCTCACGTCCGGCAAGAGGCCATCGATGCCGCGCAGCACAAGGGTCTGCCCCACGGCCACCAGGCCGCCCGCGGCGGCGGCGAGCACCCCCACCACCAGGAGTTGGCGCCTGCGCTTGCTCACATCAGGGGGGTCAGGCTGCTGTGGCCCACCGCCAGGGCGGTCACAAGCATCCCCAACACGAGGAAGGGCTGGGCGCTGGCCTGATATTTCACATCAAAGGCCACCGGATCCCGCAGCAGCCAGATGTCCTGGAAGGTGATCTGCGGAATGATCAGCAACACCAGGAGCACGGCCGCAAAGTGCTGACCGATGGCGATCAGCACGCCCACCATCGCCAACTGGAACAGGTCGATCATGCCGGCACTGATCCAGCTGGCCCGGGTGATGCCGAAAGCCACGGGCAACGATTGCAAGCCAAGGGCCCGGTCGCCTTCGACGCTCTTGAAGTCGTTGACGACGGCGATCCCCAGACCCGCCAGGCTGTAGGCGAGGGTGAGCAGGGCCGTGGCCCAGGTGAGCTGGCCGAACAGGGCCTGGCCCGCCCACCAGGGCAGGGCGATGTAGCTGGCCCCCAGGGCGTAGTTGCCCAGCCAGCCGTTCTGCTTGAGCTTCAGGGGGGGAGCCGAATAGATGTAACTGACCAGGGAACCCCCCAGGGCCAGCAGCAGCAGCACCGGTGTGGTGTGGCCGGCCCAGAGGTCAAGGCCCCAGGCCACCGCCAGACCCGCCAGCAGCAGCACCCAGATCTGGACCTTCACCTGGCCCAGGCCGATGGCGCCGGAGGGGATGGGGCGATAGGGCTCATTGATCGCGTCGATCTCGCGGTCGTAGTAGTCGTTGATGGTCTGGGTGTAGCCGGCCAGCAGCGGACCACTCATGACCATGCAGGCCAACGCCGCACCCACGTGGGGAAGGGACCAATCGAACCGCCCCGAAGCGGCCGCACCACAAATGACGCCCCAAATCAGGGGAATCCAGGTGACCGGCTTCATGAGCTGCAGGCGCAGCTTCCAGAGGCTGGTGGTGCCTGCAGCCCCTTTCATGCCAAGGAGCTGGCGGGCTCCGCTGCCGCCACTGGGGGTGGGATCGGTGGTTTCGCTCACCTCAGGCGGGGGCGATCTCGTCGTCGAAGAACCAACCGCTGCTGCCGTCACTGAGCTGAACGACGACGCCAACCCCGTTGCCATCGGTCATCTTGAAGCCAGTGACGGAGCCGGAGGCATCGCTACGCAGCAGGTTGACCAGCTCGGCGGGGATGCGGTCGCGAACGCGGGTGATCTTCACCCGGGTGCCGATCTGCACCGTGCCGGAGGTGGCAGCCTGGGACATGGCCTGCGCGACGCGAAAGTTGCGCAACATTAACAGTCACCCCCGGCCGTACCCCATGGTTGCCAAGCGCATCATTCCCTGTCTGGACGTGGCGGCGGGCCGCGTGGTCAAGGGGGTGAACTTCGTTGGACTGCGCGATGCGGGCGATCCGGTGGAGTTGGCCTGCCGCTACGACGGCTCCGGGGCCGATGAGCTCGTGTTCCTGGACATCGCCGCCAGCCACCAGGGGCGGGGCACCCTGGTGGAGCTGGTGCGGCGCACCGCCGAGGCGGTCACGATTCCCTTCACCGTTGGTGGCGGCATCCGCTCGGTGGAGGGCATCACCGCCCTGCTGCGGGCCGGGGCCGACAAGGTGAGCCTCAACTCCTCCGCCGTGGCCGACCCGGAGTTGGTGAGCCGCGGAGCGGAGCGCTTCGGTTGCCAGTGCATCGTGGTCGCGATCGATGCCCGCCGGCGCGAAGCCCCAGCCGGCAGCGGTCAGGGTCCCAGCTGGGATGTGTACGTGAAGGGGGGCAGGGAGAATACCGGCCTCGACGCGGTGGCCTGGGCCCGCCGGGTGGTGGCCCTGGGGGCCGGCGAGATCCTGCTCACCTCCATGGACGGGGACGGCACCCAGGCGGGCTATGACCTGGAGCTGACCGCCGCTGTGGCCCAGGCGGTGGAGGTGCCCGTGATCGCCTCGGGCGGGGCCGGCAGCATCAACCACATCGCCCAGGCGTTGCAGCAGGGCCAGGCCTCGGCGGCCCTGCTGGCCTCCCTCCTGCACGACGGGGTGCTCACGGTGGAGGAGATCAAGACCGACCTGATCGGGCGGGGCCTGGAGATCCGGCCCATTCATCCGAAGGGTTGATCCAGCCTGGGCGCTCCCGTCGGGGTGTAACCCCTCGTTACATTGTTGTTATCAGAGCGTGTTGACCTTTGCCCTCGCTGGCCCCACCGCTGTCCTCCGTCCTGGCCCTGCTGATGGCTGCCATGGTGGTGGCCCTGGTGGCTTGGGCCCTGCAGTTGATGCAGGCCGCCAACGACCGCAAGGAGTTCGCCCTGATGCTGGCCGGTTGCATGGTCTGCTCCGCCGCCGTCGGGTTGGCCACCGTGATGGTGCTCACATTTTCCGCTCCCCATGGGCTGGATGCCGCCAGCCCGGGCCGTCTCCCTGCCGACAGCGAAACGGGGGTGAGTCTGGATTCGGTTGTGCTGCCCTGGGACCAACTGGGCTGGCAGCATCCCGAGCAGGCGGGTTGATCGCTGGTGAAACCTCGTGATGCCACAGCGGTGCGGGAGCTGTTCGAAGACCTCGCCCCGCGCTACGACCAACTCAACGACCTCTTCAGCCTCGGCCTGCACCGGCTCTGGAAACGCCAGGCCATCGCCTGGGTGGCCCCCCGTCCGGGGCAGCATTTGCTCGATCTGTGCTGTGGAACCGGGGATCTGGCCCTGCTGATGGCCAGCAGGGTGCGACCCGGGGGCTCAGTGCTGGGGCTGGACGCTGCGGCCGCCCCCCTGGCGGTGGCCCGCCGTCGCGGTGCCGCCGAGCCATGGTTGCCGCTGGGCTGGCAACAGGCCGATGCCCTGGCCACGGGCCTGGAAAGCGGCAGCGCCGATGGGGCCTTGATGGCCTTTGGCCTGCGCAACCTCAGCGATCCAGGAGCAGGCCTGGGGGAACTGCGGCGCCTGCTGCGCAGCGGTGGCCGTGCCGCCGTGCTCGATTTCAACCGGCCCCGCACCCCGGCGGTGGCCCAGCTGCAGCAATTGGCCCTGCGGCAGCTGGTGGTGCCCACGGCCGCACGCCTCGGCCTTGGGGAACACTTCGCCTACCTGGAGCCCAGCCTGGCGCGCTTTCCCACCGGTCCCGAACAGGAAGTGCTTGCGCAAGAGGCCGGATTCCAACGGGCGCAACACCACCCCCTGGCGGGCGGACTGATGGGCCTGCTGCAACTCGAGGCCTGAAGATCCAGCAGAAGGCCGGCACGGAAAGGTGACGGTTTAAGGACTGGAAGTCCGTGATTGTTATCTAGACTGCATTCAAATGCTTGGGTGCTGCCTAGAGAGATGTCGATTCAAGGAAGAGGCGTGGAAAACTTCCACATCCAACCCATCGTCGATCTCGCCACCGGTCGTGTCTGCGGCGGAGAGGTCCTTTGGCGCCCGGATGACCGGCCCCCTGAACGGGAAGACCTGTTTGCCTTGGAAGAAGATCCCTCCCTCAACCTCTCGGTCACCCAGGATTCCTTCGTCTTCGCCCTCAACCAACTTGATCGGATCCAGTCAAATATCTGGATTTCTGTCAATCTTTCCTGCCGTTTCATCGGTTCGGGCCGCATGTTCTTCCGCCCGATCTCCCGGGCCGTTCCCGACCTCGACAATCTGCGCCGCAAGGTAGGCAAGCGTTTGGTGGTGGAAGTCACCGAGCGGGGGGTAGCAGGCCACGAGGAGTCGTCCTTCATCAACGAACTCACCGGTCTGCACACCATCGCCGTCGACGACTTCGGCACAGGCGATGCACCCCTGTCCCACATGCTGAATCTGAACTTCAGCAAGGTGAAGGTGGATCGCTCCATCATCAGCGGCATCGACTCCGACAGCTACCGCCAGCGCTTCGTGCAGTGGTTGCTGGCCGGCTGCCATGCCATCGGCGTCGAGGTCTGCGCCGAGGGGGTCGAAACCGAATCCGAAGCCGCCCTGCTGCGCCGCCTCGGCGTCGACCAGGCCCAAGGCTGGCTCTGGAGCAAGGCCATTCCGGCCGAGCAGTTCGAAACCCTCACGGTGCCGATGGAATCGGTCACCCAGTCCCTCGGCCGCATCCTCAACGCCTCCTGAGGCCAGCGCCCAAGAACACAGCGCCTTCCGATCTGGGATCATCCTGGGTGACCAGGGCGATCCACGGTTTCGAGCGGGCGATGCACTTCCAAGACATCATCACCACCTTGAACCGCTTCTGGGCGGACCAGGGCTGTCTGCTGCTCCAGCCCTACGACACCGAGAAAGGGGCCGGCACCATGAGCCCCCACACGGTGCTGCGGGCGATAGGGCCGGAGCCCTGGGCCGTGGCCTACCCGGAACCCTGCCGGCGCCCCACCGATGGCCGCTACGGCGACAACCCCAACCGGGCCCAGCACTATTTCCAGTACCAGGTGCTGATCAAGCCGTCACCCGAGGGGATCCAGGAAACCTATCTGGCCTCCCTGGAGGCCCTCGGCATCCGCCAGGCCGACCACGACATCCGCTTCGTGGAGGACAACTGGGAATCCCCCACCCTCGGCGCCTGGGGCGTGGGTTGGGAGGTCTGGCTCGATGGCATGGAGGTGACCCAGTTCACCTACTTCCAGCAATGCGGCGGCCTCGATTGCCGGCCCGTCTCGATCGAGATCACCTATGGCCTTGAGCGGCTGGCCATGTACCTCCAGGACGTGGAGAGCATCTGGGAGCTGAGCTGGAACGGCCAGCGCAGCTACGGCGACATCTGGCTGCCGTTCGAAAAGGGCCAGTGCGCCTACAACTTCGAGGTCTCAAGCCCCGAGCGGCTGCTGCAGCTGTTTGCTCTCTATGAAGCCGAAGCCACCGATCTGGTGGCGGCCAAGCTGCCGGCTCCGGCCCTGGATTACGTGCTCAAGTGCAGCCACACCTTCAACCTGCTGGAGGCCCGCGGCGTGATCTCCGTGACCGAACGCACGGCCACCATCGCCCGCATCCGCCACCTGGCCAAGCAGGTGGCCGAAGCCTGGCTAGAGGAACGCCAGGCCCTGGGCTTCCCGCTGCTGGCTGCCCCGCCATCGGTACCGGCGTGATCAAGCGGATCCTGCTGCTGGTGGTCGTGGCCGCCGGCAGTTTCCAGGGTGGTCGACTCACGGAGCGGGCGGTGGGCCCATGCCGCCTACGACCGATCGCCGCCCTGGTGGCTCCTTTGTTCGGGCAAAAGATGCCGAGCCCCCAGCTCTGCGAGCTGATGCTCAAGCTGCCCAGTCCCTGAGGTCGAGGCTGGAGGATCAGGGGGCCACGGGCTGGGCCGGGGCATCCAGGGTGTTGCTGCACAGATCGATCACGATCCGCTGGCCCACCGATTTGGGCTCGGGCGGCGCCCACCCCTCCCAGGTGCCCTCGATCCGCCAGGTCTGGCGCAGGCTCTCGCACTGCACGGCCACCGCCGTCGCCCCGGAGCGCCGCACCCCCACATCCGCCAGCGAGGGCTTCACCAGGGTGATGCGCACCCCACCGGGATGCAGACGCCAGCCGGCCCAGTCCACCTCCGTGCTGCCGAAGCGGCGCCAGCGGGCGCGGCCCGATTGCTCCCGCAGGCTCACCTCCGCCCGATCCCGCCGCTCGGCCGGACTGAGCAGCAAGGCGGCGGCCGCCGTCTGCTCACCGGTGCCGGCGGGCGGGGGCGGCACGGCGGGGGCAACGGGAGTAGGCGTTGCCGGAGTGCTGATCGCGGCTGGGGAACCAACGGCCGCTCGACTGCCCTTCGGCAGCTTCAGCCAGGCGCCCACCGGCAGGCTGTCGGGCTGCAGGGCAGGGTTGAGCCGCTGCAGGGTTGCGGTGGTGGTGCCGTAGCGGCTGGCCAGGGCGTCGAGGGTGTCCCCGGAACGGATCGCGACCCCCGGGCCCGATGGTGGCAACACAAGCCGCTGGCCCACGGTCAGTTGGTTCGTGTCTTTGAGTTGATTGGCCTCCGCCAGGGCCTCCAGGGAGACCCCATGCCGCTGGGCCAGAGCCTCCAGCGTGTCCCCCTCCCGCACGCTGATCGTTCGGCCCTGAACGCCTGCCCCCTGGGCCAGGGCCCGGGGCCCGGGGGTGGGCAGCCCGGGGGCTAGCAGCAGCAGAACCAGGACCACGGCAGAGGGGCGCACGGGCTGCAGCGAAGGGCAGGAAAGGCTGGCGGAACCCTAGGGGAACCCTGGCAGGGAAACGGACCTGAACCATGCCTGCTGTCGTGGTGGCGCTTGCCCTGGCGGCGCTGAGCCTCGGGGTGCTGCCGCTGGAGCTGCCCCTCCGCCTGCTGCTGCTGCTGGCCCTTGGGGCGCTCAGCTGGGCATGCACCCGGCGTTGGCCCTGGACCGCCAGGAGCCTGGCAATGGCCCTGCTGCCCCTATTGCTGATCTGGGGCCTGGTGCAGGGGAACCATCCCGGCGCCGCAGATCCCAGCCGGCTCGTGGGGGCCGGCTCAGCCACCGTGCTGGAGGGCCGGCTGACGGCCGACCCCCAGGCGAGCGCCAGCGGCGAGGGCTGTCGGGCCGTACTGGAGCAGGCGGGGGGCGCCACTGAACTGCGCTTCGAGCCCTGCCCCCCCCTGCGCCAGGGGTGGCGGCTGAGGGTCCAGGGGGAGCTGCGCCGGCCGGCCCAGGGTCCCCATCCCCTGCTGAGCAGTGCGGCGGAGCGGCTGGCGCGCCGGGGCATCTGGAGCCAGATGGGCGTGGAGCAGGTGGAGGTGGTGGAGCGGCCCGCCACGCCCGTGGCCGACCTGCGCCGGCGCATGGCCGAGGCCCTGATCCAGCAGGGGGGCGCAGACCGGGGCGGAGTGTTGGCGGCCCTGGTGCTGGGCAGCGCCGTCGTGCCCGTGCCCGTAGGCGTGCGGGAGGCGTTCCGGCTGGCGGGCCTCTCCCATGCCCTGGCAGCGTCGGGGTTCCATCTCACAGTGCTGCTCGGGGCCGTGATGGTGCTGGGCCGTCGCCTCGGCCGGCCCCTGCGCTGGGGACTGGCGCTTGGGGCGATGCTGCTGTTTCTGGTGCTGGCGGGCCCCCAGCCCTCGGTGGTGCGGGCCGTACTGATGGGAGCCGTGGCCTTCGCCGTACTGGAGAGTGGCCAGCGCGGGCGCCCCCTGGGGGTGTTGCTGCTGACGGTGTTCGTGATGCTGCTGGCCCAGCCCCTCTGGCTGCTGGACGTGGGCTTTCAGCTCTCCGTGGCGGCCACCGCCGGCTTGATGCTGACGGCCCGGGACCTGGAGGCGGTCTTGGCCCGGCATTTCGAGCGATGGGGCCTGCGGCGGGGGAGCGGCCCCCTGGCGGCGGGAGTGGCGGTACCCCTGGCGGCCTCCCTCTGGACCCTGCCGCTGCAACTGCTGCACTTCGGCAGTGTGCCCCTGGTGGCCGTACCGGCCAACCTGGTGGTGACCCCCCTGCTGACGCCCCTCACCCTCGGGGCCATGGCCATGGCCCTGGCGGCGGTGCTGGTGCCGCCACTGTTGACGCTGCTGGCCTGGCCCCTGGTGCCCCTGACGGGGGTGCTCCTGGGCCTGACGCGCCTGTTCGCCTCCATCCCCGGGGCCCAGTGGCAGTTGGGGCGGCCCAGCCCGGCCTTGGTGCTCCTGTTCAGCCTCGGGCTGCTGCCGTTGCTGGTGCCCTGCCTGGGGCGCTGGCGTTGGCGGGGCCAGGAAGGCAGTGGCGGCCCAGTCTCCATGAGGATCACGGGGAGGCACCTGGGGGCTGGGGTGGCGGCGCTCGCCATCGGCGTGCACCTGGCCCTGATCGGCGGCGACCGGCTGCTGCTGGTGCACCAGGGGCAGGCGGACCTGCTGGTGGCCACCCACCGGGGACGGGGCGTGCTGGTGAGCAACCGAGGCGATGGGCTCAGTTGCTCCCGGGCGCGGCAGCTGGCCCTCGGCCTTGGGCTCCAACGCTACGAGTGGCTGCTGGTGAGCGATCCTTTGGCGCCAGCCGATCCACTTTGCTGGCGCAGCCTCAGCCCCCTGTCGATCACCACCGGCGGCGTGCGGGCGCCCCTGGCTGCGGGGCAACGGCTGGAGAGCCCCGGGCTGCACCTGAGCGCCCTGGGGGCAGACGGCCTGGCCCTGCGGCTGCAGGTGGGGCAGCACCCCTGGCTGCTGATGCCCGATCGCCAAGCCCTCAACTCCTGGCGTGAAGCAACCGGAATGGCCCTAAGGGGGGAGCCACCGGCGGGTCTCTGGGTGGGGTTCCGCCCAGGCCGCCGGGAACGGGACTGGCTGCGCTCACTCGCCCCGCGGCGGCTGTGGCTAAGTGGGGCGCCACCGACCTGGCCCGGGGGATTGCCGGCGGGCTGGTCCGCCAGCGGCGCCAGTGGATCGCTGCAGGGGGAAGCAGGTTGAGGCTGTGCCCGCAGGTGGCTGCTTACAGTGGCCGAGGCCTGCGGGCCGGCCCTGCGCTGCGGTGGCCTGGAGAGGTGGCTGAGTGGTCGAAAGCGAACGACTCGAAATCGTTTGAAGGGAAACCTTCCGTGGGTTCGAATCCCACCCTCTCCGTTTTTTCAAGAGTTCTCCAAGGGTCTGGTTCGTCCAGATCCCTTGCCTTTGAGGTTCTGCTGGGGGCTCTGGCCTTGGGTGATGGGGGTTGCATGGGGGGGTTGGGGTGCTTCTGAACCACCTTTCACCGCCAGCGATCTCAGGTCTGCCCTCCCCCAGGGGGGACGGACCATGGGCTGGGCAGGATCTGCCACCCCAAACGATCTGGATAACCTTGGGTTCCGCCCCATGGCACCCGGTTCGCCAAGGTGCTCCCTCCCCCGATGCCCCTCCTTCCGCGCTGGCGATTCATGACCGATGAGGCGCAGGCGCTGACCAAGCGAACGGCTGTCTCCGCTGGGGTGGTGCTGCTGGTGCTCCTGGTCTTCCGGGCGCTGCTTCCCTGGGTGCTGGTGGCGGTGGTCGCCTGGTGGATCTGGAAGGCGGTGAGTAAGTAGTTCTGCGTGGTCGTGCCCTGGGGAAGGGCAATGGTTGCGCGTCTAGGCAAGCTTCTGATCCTTTGTCCAGATCCGTTCAAGGGTTCGCCTGAAGGTCTCCGTGGTTGAAGGTCTGTTTCCCAAGAACTTGTTGAGCACAACTCCCAGTCGCCAGAACTTGACGCCCATACCGATGGCAAAGACCAACCAGGGCACCAGCATCCAAAGAG
Source organism: Synechococcaceae cyanobacterium ELA445 (assembly GCA_037134455.1). Taxonomy (GTDB): domain Bacteria; phylum Cyanobacteriota; class Cyanobacteriia; order PCC-6307; family Cyanobiaceae; genus ATX-6F1. The sequence continues at coordinate 11,029 of JBAXME010000011.1, forward strand.
GGTTCTCCATCAGGCCATCCCAGCTCTGCTCTTTTTACATCTTTTCGCCTGCTTCTGCTTCATGGCCTCTCTGCCTGCCCTGGAGGATCTGATCACCCGCCTGAGAAATCTGTCCCCAGTGCTGAGGTCTGGCCACGGATAATGGCATCGCTCTGGCGATGGTTGTCTCCGCCAGCACGGCCCGTCGGATTTCCATCACCATTTGATGCGATGACATTTGCCATCAACACCCACGACTCCTGGGGCATTGTGAAGGTCGGGAACTACCCATCTCTGGAGAAAGCCCGGAAGGTCTTCACGTCGATCTGTGGGGACCCTTGGTACAAGAACGATGGAACATTCAAGGGAGTGGAGTTGGTTCAGGAGGATGATGCTGGCGCTGGACAGAGAGTGGATTGGTTTGCCTTCAGGTAGGTCGGGTATCCCCTGGCATCCCCTTGCTGACCTGCCCGATTGATCATGGCCTGATTCCCCAGGAAGAACCGGGCGAAAGGCGGCCTGGGGGCGGGAGACGCAGGCCTGGGATGGTTTTGAGGAGGGGAATTCGCGGTGCACCGAATCGATGTTTGCCTGGATGCGGTGGGCCTTGTCGAGTGAACCCGCACATCTGAGGCAACAACAAGGCCTGAAATCCTGAATTCAAATTCAGCCACGTACTGATTCATTCCACCCTGAAGCGCTGACCTTGCACTTCTTGATCAAGATATTGTCAGCCACGATCACACTAGGGCACGCAGCCTACCCGCTCCCCTATAAGCAGCGCCGCAATTCGGTTGAGCTATTGGCTCCAGGTTGACTGATTCCATCCGCTGAAACCCTATCCATAGGGTCCCAGCCCGCATCACACCGGCCATTGGCTTGATGGCCAGATCACCATCACCTTCCTCCGTTCACGCCCCACCCAACGCACCCACCTCAGGGGCCTCGGTCACCTCCAGTCACAAATGGGGCTCCAAAAGGCGGTCGTCGTCGCCCTAGGGTTTTGGGATCTTGCCGATGCAAGGTGAAAGTCACCCATCTCAACGACGAGCACCTGATCAGCCTCAGTTCCGATGAAGCTGCTCTGTTCGTCGACGTCTGCCATGCGGCGATCTTCTCGGATTTCATGCCGCAGGATCCCGAAACCCAGAACCGCCTGATGCTGCTGCTGGGGCAGGTTCAGATCGGCCTGCTGCCCACGGCCCAGCGCTTCTGGAAGCAGCAGAAGTTGTCCCCGTCGACCTAGGCCGACCCTGGGGTCTTGTCGCTTGGGCCCGCAGCGGTGACATTCCTTTGCTGCCGCCTCCAGAAGCCGACAACCGTTCGTAAACTGCCCCTCCAGATTTGCTTAAGGATTCATGCGGGCACTTCTCTCCCCCTGCTCCACCTGCCGCAATTTTTCGGGGTGTCAGTCGGGGGTGGGCCTGTGCCGGGTCTGGGGTGTCCTCCTCAGCCCCCTTTGGTCGGTGGCCCGCCGCTGCCCCCACTGGACCCAGGCCCTTTGAGCCCACCGGCCTTGCCCCCGCGGTGGCGGTTCAGGAATGGAACAGCAGCACCAGCCCATTGGAGAGCTGGTGAAACTCGCGCTCCTCGCGGCTGAGGTCCAGGCCCACCTGGAGTCCCTCCTTGAGGGCATCCTCGAACGGGGGCGCCTGCGGAGCCTTGCCCGCCCGCCACAGCGCAGCAATGCCCACCGGTGTGGCATGCCAACTGAAACAGGGCGTCGTGCCGATGGACGGCTCCTTCAGCGCGTCTTCGAGCAGGTCGCGGATCGGCATGGCTCGGCGGAACTGGCAACAGCATCGGAATCCAGAGCCCAAGCGGCAATGACCTGAGAGTTTTCGTGACGTCCGACCAAGGCGCCGGTGGGCCCTACCGTGCGCCGATGCACCAACTGCCCGGCCCGATTGCCCTCGTGCACGAGTGGTTCACCCCCCGCTCCGTGGGCGGATCCGAGCAGGTCGTACGGGCCCTCGATCCGGTGCTGCGTCCCCAGCTGTTCGCCCTGGTGGATGGGGAAAGCGGGCGCGAGGGCAGCTGGCTGCAGGGACGGCCCATCACCACCTCGTTCATCCAGCAGCTGCCCTGGGGCATCAGCCACGTGCAGCACTACCTGCCGCTGCTGCCCCTGGCGATCGAGCAGCTGGACCTCTCGGGCTTCCCCCTGGTGGTCAGCAGCAACCATTTGGTGGCCAAGGGGGTGCTCACGGCCCCGGACCAGTTGCACGTCAGCTACGTGCACACGCCGGTGCGCTACGCCTGGGACCAGATGCACCCCTATCTGGCCAGTTCCACCCTGGCCCGGGGACCCCTCGGCCCGCTGATCCGCTGGCAGCTGCACCGGCTGCGCCAATGGGATGTGATCAGCAGCAGCCGCGTAGATCGGCTGATCGCCAATTCCCGTTTCACCGCCCGGCGCATCCAACGCTGCTGGCGCCGTCCGAGCGTGGTGGTGCCGCCTCCCGTGTCCATCGACCGCTTCCGCTTCGACCTGCCCCGCAGCGACTTCTACCTCTCCGTCTGCCGACTGGTGCCCTACAAGCGGGTGGATCTGGTGATCGAAGCCTGCAACCGCCTCAACCTGCCCCTGGTGGTGGTGGGCGATGGGCCCGAGCGGAAGCGGCTGGAGGCCTTGGCGGGTCCCACGGTGCGGCTGCTGGGTCGCCGCAGCGCCAAGGAAGTGAGCGAGCTGATGGGCACCTGTCGCGCCTACGTCTACGCGGGCCTGGAGGATTTCGGCATCGCCCCGGTGGAGGCGATGGCGGCCGGTGCCCCCGTGATTGGCCTGGGCCAGGGTGGCCTGCTGGACAGCGTTCGCTGCCTGCGCTCCGGCGTCGAGGCGCCCACGGGCATCCTTTTTCCTGAGCAGACCTTGGCGTCACTGCAGGGCTGCCTGGACCACTTCCACGACCAGGCCCTCTGGCGCCGTTTCCCCCCCGATCGACTGCGCAGCTGGGCCGAACGCTTCGCACCGGAGCGGTTCCAGTCCCGCATGCTCAGCGCCCTCGAAGTGGCCTGGGATGATCACCACCGGCGGCTGGTCCATGACAGTCGACCAGGCGCTGTGCCTCTGGCCTGAGTGACCCTTAAGGCTGGAAAGGCGAGCCCGGGCCGAGATTGAATGACGCCCATGGCAGAAAGCACGCTGCGCATACCCACCCGCCGCCTGCCGGAACGCCCAGCAGCCCTTTTGCTTGTGGATGGAGGTCGTTCCCATCCCCCTTCGCGGCCGACGGCCCAGGATTTGATTGCGGCCCAGGCCACGGGATCCCGGGTCCTCAAGCGCACGGGGGATCTGCTCTTCTCCTCCCTGGTTCTGGTGCTGGGCTCCCCCGTGCTGGTGGCCCTGGCCTTGGTAGTCAAGCTCAGTTCCCGGGGGCCGATCTTCTATGTGCAACGGCGGGTGGGTCGCGGCTACAGCGATTTCGGCTGCATCAAGTTCCGCACCATGCGCAAGGACGCGGATCAGATGTTGTCCCAGTTGCTGCAGCAATCGCCGGAACTGGAAGCGGAATTCCGCAACGATTTCAAGCTTAAGGATGATCCCCGCATCACCCCGATCGGCAAATTCCTGAGGCGCTCCAGCCTGGATGAATTGCCCCAATTCCTCAACGTGTTGCGCGGGGAAATGAGCGTGGTGGGCCCGCGGCCGATCGTGCGGGAAGAGCTGGAGCGCTACGGCCAGCAGATGGACGAAGTCCTGGCGGTCCGCCCCGGTCTCACCGGCCTGTGGCAGGTGTCTGGCCGCAACAACCTCAGCTACGAAACCCGGGTTGCTCTCGATGTGCGCTATGCCCGCCGCCGCACCCTCAGCCTCGACATGGGCATCGTCTTCCGCACCATTGCAGTGATCCTCTTCCCCCGGGACCGCGGCGCCTACTGAGCCGCGGGGTCGAAGGGCCACTGGCCCAGGGCGCTGGCCAGGAGCACCGCAGCCGCCAGGGAAACCACCAGCCCAAGCATTTCCAGTTGCCGGCTCCGGGCCAGGATGGCGCCCACCGCGGCCCTGGTGACAGCCCCCTGCCCTTGGGCCAGCAGCGGTTTGGTCACGGGCTGACCCCCGTAGCCGTTCGCGCCACCCAACTGCACCCCGACCGCATGGGCGTAGGCGGCCTGGGAAACGCCCGCATTGGGGGAGGGGTCAGGGGCACCCTCCTTGAGGGCCAGCCGCAGCAGCGAGAGCGGCCGGCCGGCCAACAGGCCCAGCCCCAGGGCCACCAGGCGGCAAGGCAACCAGGTGAGCACGTCGTCGAGACGGGCGCCGGCGGTGCCCAGCCAGCGCAGCCGGCCCCGGCGGTAGCCCAGCATCGAGTCAAGGGTGCTGGCGCCCTTGAAGGCCCAGGCCAAGGCAAGCGGACCAGGCCCCCCCAATGCGCCCAGCCCCACGCCCACCACCATCCAGAACAGCGGTGCAAACAGCCCATCGACGCCGTTTTCCGCCCCCGTCTCCGCCGCCGCCCGCAGGATCTCGGCCTCGCTGAGGCCCTCCACATCGCGGCCCACGATCCAGGCCAGCCCTTGGCGCGCCCCCTCCAGCCGATTGGGCCCTGGGGCATCAAGGGCCTCCAACACGCCCTCCACCGCCTGCTCCAGGCTTCGCCCCGCCAGGGCACTGGCCAGGGCGATCAGCAGCAGGGGAATTCCCACCAGGGGCCAACGCCACGCCAGCCGTTCCAGCGCCACTCCAGCGCCAGCGCTGCCCCCCACCACCACCAGGGTGATCAGCCCGCCGGCGAGCCTTAGCCTGCCGGGCCGATCGCCCGCCCATCCCTCCGCCAGGGCCCGCAGGCGCTCGATCACCCAGCCCATGGCCTGCACCGGATGGGGGCTCCAGCGGGGGTCGCCCACCAGCCGATCAAGGCCACAGGCCAAAACCACCAGCAGCCAGAGAGCCAGCGCGTTGGGGGCCCCCATTACACCAAGGCGCCCAACGAACCGGAGCGCTCCAAGATCTGCCAACGCAGGGCCTGCTCGCCACGACTGCCCAGAGTCTCCAGCAGCCCACCGGGAGCAGGACGAAGCCCGTTGTTGAACGGCGATTGGCTGAGGCCACTGAGCCACCAGCCGGAAGGGGCCCGGGAGGTGCTCAGGCGGCCTTCAGCCAGCTGAACATGGCCCGCAGGCCTGTGCCCACCTTCTCCACCGGGTGCTGGCTGTCCCGCTCGCGGATGCGGGTCATCTCGGGTTTGCCGGCCTCGCACTCGGCCACGAAGTTGCGGGCGAAGGTGCCGTCCTGGATGTCGCCGAGGATGCGCCTCATTTCCGCCTTGGTGTCGGCGGTGATCAGCCGCGGGCCGCTCACGTAATCGCCGTACTCGGCGGTGTTGGAGATCGAATCGCGCATGGCGGTGAGGCCGCCCTTCACCATCAGATCGACGATCAGCTTCACCTCGTGCAGGCACTCGAAGTAGGCCAGCTCGGGCTGGTAGCCAGCTTCCACAAGGGTTTCAAAGCCAGCCTTCACCAATTCGCTGAGGCCGCCGCAGAGCACCGCCTGCTCGCCGAACAGGTCCGTTTCGGTTTCCTCCTTGAAGTTGGTTTCGAGGATGCCGGCCCGGGTGCCGCCGATCGCCTTGGCGTAGGCCATGGCCAGGGGCCGGGCGTTGCCGCTGGCGTCCTGCTCAATCGCAAACAGGGCGGGCACGCCCTGGCCGTTCTGGTACTCCCAACGCACGGTGTGGCCAGGGCCCTTGGGGGCAATCATCACCACGTCCACGTCCTTGGGGGGCACGATCAGCCCGAAGCGGATGTTGAAACCGTGGGCGAAGCTGAGCACCTTGCCGGCACTGAGGTGGGGGGCAATTTCAGCGTCGTAGACCTTCTTCTGGGTCTCGTCGGGGAGGAGCACCATGATCCAGTCGGCCTTGGCGGCCGCCTCGGCCACACTCAGCACCTCCAGACCATCGGCCCTGGCCTTCTCGGCCGAACGGCTGCCCTCATAGAGGCCCACCACCACCTTGACGCCGCTGTCCTTGAGGTTGAGGGCATGGGCGTGGCCCTGGGAGCCGTAACCAATGATGGCCACCGTCTTGCCATCCAGCAGGCTGAGATCGGCGTCGGAGTCGTAGAAGAGCTGGGCCATTCCGGGCGGCGGCAGGGGTCAGAGCAAGCGAAGAGCTTACGAAAGCGCCGCTCCAGCCCCGGCCGTCCAGGCCCCGAGCTGGGGCTTCAGGCGTCGGTGGGGTGGGAGATGACCCGGTCAATCAGGCCGTACTCCTTGGCTTCAGCCGCACTGAGGAAGTAGTCGCGGTCGGTGTCCTTGGCGATCTTCTCGAGGCTTTGGCCGGTCATGTCCGCCAGGCTCAGGTTGAGCATGTCCTTAATGCGCAGGATCTCGCGCGCCTCGATCTCGATGTCGCTGGCCTGACGCTGGCTGGTGCCCCCCAGGGGCTGGTGGATCATGATCCGGCTGTGGGGCAGGGCCACCCGCTTGCCCTTGGTGCCGGCCGCCAGCAGGAAGGCCCCCATGGAGGCCGCCAGACCGACGCAGATCGTCACCACGTCGGACTTGACGTATTGGATGGTGTCGTAGATCGCCAGGCCGGCGGTCACCGATCCCCCCGGAGAGTTGATGTAGAGGTAGATCGGCTTGGAGTTGTCATCGGAATCCAGATAGAGCATCTGGGCCACCAGGCTGTTGGCGATGGCATCGTTCACCTCGGAGCCGAGAAACAGGATCCGCTCCACCCCCAGGCGGGTGTAGATGTCGACCCAGCGCTCGTACTGGCTGCCGGGAAGGCGGTAGGGAACGCTCGGAGTGCCGATGGGCATGGGGTGGGGAAGCGGAAGGGAGGCGTTGGGAGGGAGAAAGAACTCAGAGGGCCGGCAGGGGCACCGGCAGGGATTTCTGGCTGCTGAGCACCCGGTCGATCAGGCCGTAGTCCACCGCCTCGGCTGCAGTGAGATAGGTCATGCGGTCGGAATCCTTGGAGAGCTGTTCGACGCTGCGGCCGGTGTTCTCCGACAGCATGTCCAGCATGGTGCGCTTGTTCTGCAGCACCTCCTGGGCGCGGATCTGGATGTCGGTGGCCTGGCCGCGGGCGCCGGAGCGGGGCTGGTGCAGCACGATCGAGGCGTGGGGCAGGGCGGCCCGATGGCCCTTGGCACCGGCGGACAGGATCATGGCCGCGGTGCCCATGGCCTGGCCGATGCAGATGGTGTGCACCGGAGGCTTGACGTAGCGGATGGTGTCGCAGATGGCGAAGGCCTCGGTCTCGAAGCCGATCGAATCGCCCGAGTACCAGCTTGTGCCCGTGGAGTTGATGTAGAAGAAGATCGGCTTATCCGGGTTGTCGAACTCCAGATAGAGGAGCTGGGCAATGATCAGCTCGGTCACGTCGATGCCCATCTGGCGCTTGGCGTCGTCGTCGCTGAACAGGGGCAACCCCAGGTAGACGATGCGCTCCTTGAGCAGCAGGGAGGGCAGATCCGGCGGCGGTGTGCGCATGACGGCTGAATCGCCGTAGTAGGGGGCCGACACCGACATAAAGGGCTCACTCCAAAGCCTCTGCGCTGGAGCCTAGCGGGGGGGAGCGGACACCTGATCCCAGCGGGCGAAGACCATGCGGCCCGCCGGGGTCTGCAGGGCGCCGGTGATCGTGACCGGCAGGCGCTCGCCGATCCGCGCCCGGGCACCCTCCACCACCACCATGGTGCCGTCGTCGAGGTAGCCCACCCCCTGCTCGGCCTCCTTGCCCTCCCGCACGATTTTGAGCTGCAGGGCATCCCCTGGCCGCACCTCCGGCCGCAGGGCAATCACCAGCTCGCTGAGGTTCATCACCTTGAGGTCCTGCACCTGGGCCACCTTGGTCAGGCCGTAGTCGGCGGTGAGCAGGGTGCCGCCCGTGTCGGCGGTGAGCCTGAGCAGCTTGTCGTCGGCGCCGTTGCCCTCGTAGCGGGTGGTGTTGACCACCAGGCGGCGGCCGTAGGTCTCGCGCAGGGCGGCCAGCAGGATCAGGCCCCGGCGTCCCTTGCCCCGCTTCTCGTTGTTGGCGGAATCCGCCAGGGCCTGGAGCTCATCGATCACCGCCTGGGCCACGATCACCTGGCCCTCCAGCAACCCCGACTCCAACAGGCCGCGGATGCGGCCGTCGATGATCACGCTGGTGTCGAGGATCTTGGCGCTGGCGGGCTGCAGGATGCCGTCGGCCACCAACAGGGCCTCGGTGCTGCCGGGGTTGAACAGGCGCAGCAGGGTGCGGCCGTGGACCTCGGCCAGGTTGTAACCCAGCACCCCGAAAAACACGTTGCTGAGCACCGCCGCCAGGGGTTTGACGAACACCACCTCCCAGGGCAGGGGCAGCAGCAGGATGGGTGCCAGCAGCAGGTTGGCCACCAGCAGCCCCAGGATCAGCCCCACGGCCCGGCTCACCAGCAGGTCGGTGGGCATGCTGCGCACCTGGGCCATCAAGCGGCGGCGCAGCTGCTGGAAGAACAGGCCCGCCAGCAAACCGAAGAAGGCGCCAAACCCGCCCAGCACCCAGCGCAGGCCCTCCAGGTTGGTGACCTGGATCAGCAGGTCCTCCGGGAGCAGATCCACGCCAAGCCAGCCAGTGGCGGCTCCGGAGAGCAGGAACAGCACCAGGATCAGGGTGTCGACCATGGCCGGGGCTGGGCCGTTGTGCGTCGGAACAGGCAGCATGCCGGATTCCGGTCCGTTTGACTGGGCCAGGTAACCGCACCCACCACGTCCAGGGGCCCGACCGTGCAACCGCCCCGCAGCGCCTACCTCCACATCCCCTTCTGCCACCGGCGCTGCTTCTACTGCGACTTCGCCGTGGTGCCCCTTGGTGACCACGCCGATGGGAACTCCTCCGGCTCGATCGCCGCCTACCTGGCGCTGATGGAGGCGGAGATCGCCGGCTCGGCGGCGGGGCCGCCCCTGGGCACCGTTTACCTGGGGGGCGGCACGCCCTCGATGCTGACGCCGGCCCAGCTGGGACGGCTGCTCACGGCCCTGGAGCGCCGCTTCGGCCTCGCCCCGGGGGCGGAGATCACCCTGGAGATGGATCCCGCCAGCTTTGATCGGCCCCGCCTGGAGGGGGTGCTGGCGGTGGGCATCAACCGGATCAGCCTCGGCGGCCAGAGCTTCGATGACGCCGTGCTGGAGCGCCTTGGTCGCCGGCACCGCCGCGCCGATCTGCTGCAGGCGGCCTCCTGGGTCCGCCAGGCCTTCGCCGCCGGTGATCTGGCCAGCTGGAGCCTCGACCTGATCCAGGGGCTGCCCGGCGCGGACCTGCCCCACTGGCGGGAGCAGCTGGCCGAGGCGGTGGCCCAAGAGCCCCCCCACCTGTCGGTCTATGACCTGTCCGTTGAACCGGGCACCGTGTTCGAGCGCCTGGAGCGCCGCGGGCAGCTGGATCTACCCGAGGCCGACCGGGCCGCCGACCTGATGGAGCTCACCTGGAGCCGGCTGAAGGCCGCGGGCTACGGCCACTACGAGATCTCCAACTTCGCCCGGCCCGGCCATGCCGCGCGCCACAACCGGGTCTATTGGAGCGGAGCCGGCTGGTGGGGCTTCGGCCTGGGGGCCACCTCCGCCCCCTTTGGCCGGCGCCTGGCCCGCCCCCGCACCCGGGCCGCCTACGCCGCCTGGCTGGGGGAGCAGGAGGACGCTCCCGCCCAGGCCCTGGACCCGCTGGCCGGGGTCCCGCTTCCGTTCGATGAGCGACTGCTGGTGGGGCTGCGGCGACGGGAGGGGGTGAACCTGGCGCAACTGGCCCAGCTGCATGGGCTGGGGCCCGACGACCTGGTGGCCATGGAGAAATGCTGCGCCCCCTTCCTGGCCGAGGGCCTGTTGCGGATCGAGGGGGCCCGCTGGCGCCTGAGCGATCCCGCCGGCCTGGCCCTCAGCAATGCGGTGCTGAGGGAGCTGCTGGAGTGGTGGGAGGGTCGAGGGGCAGGGACGCCCCCTCCGCCGCTGCCGTCGCCTCGGGGATCATCGGAGTGCGTTGCTGCTGCAACCACCCCTTGAGGGCCTCCACTGCCAGGGAACGACCCGGCAGCAGCGGCGGGCAGAAGGGGGGCTGGGCCGGGGTGAGCCCCAGCAGATCGGCGGTGACCCGCACCTGGCCGTCACAGTCGTCGCCGGCACCGATGCCGATCAGCGGAATCGTGAGTTCCCGCCGCAGGGAGCCCGCCAATGCGGCCGGCACGTGCTCCAGCACCAGGGCAAAGCAGCCGGCGGCCTCGAGATCCAGGGCCTGGCGGCGCAGACGCTCCTGGCTGATCGGATCGTTGGCCTGGCGCCGGTAGCCGAGGCGATGCACCGACTGGGGTGTGAGCCCCAGGTGGCCCATGACGGGGATGCCGCTGCGTACGAGCCGGTCCACCACCGCCACGGTCTCGATCTCGCCCCCCTCCAGCTTCACGCCCACGGCCGTGGACTCCTTCAGCACCCGGCCCGCCGCCGCCACCGCCCGGTCGAGGCCGCACTGGTAGCTGAGGAAGGGCAGATCGCAGATCAACAGCGGAAGCTCCCGCTGGGTTTCGCCAGCGGCCGCCTCCAGCCCCCGGGCCACGGCGCGGGTGTGGTGGATCATCTCCTCCAGCGTCACCGGCAGGGTGGTGGCGTGGCCCAGCACCACCATGGCCAGGGAATCCCCCACCAGCACCACATCGGCGCCGGCCTCCGCCACCAGGGCAGCGGAGAGGGCATCCCAGGCGGTGAGCATGCTGATGGACTGCCCAGCCTGCTTCCGCCTGACCAGGTCACCGGTTCGCAAAGGCACCGCCGTTCTCCGCTGAGGGGGCATTGCTAGCATCAAGCCGACTCGGACCCTCGCGGCTCGGACGCCCAAACCTGGTCAGGCCCGGAAGGGAGCAGCCAAACGGGATGCTCAGGGCAGGCGTGGTCTCCGGGTCACCCTTTTGGCGCCCCCAGCGCGAACCCGCAGGCACAAAGCCAGTGCTTGCGGGGAACGTCCGAGGCGACCAGCAGACCCCAAGACCAGCCGAACCCTCTGGCGAGGTCAGCCCTCGCCGAGGTTCTTCTGGCGGTTCCGCAGGAAGGCGGGGATCGTGGCGCCCTTGTGCTCGGCCTCAGCGGCGGGGACCACCGGGTTCGTGAATGAGCTCGTGAAGCTGCTGATGGACGCTTCCGGGCGGTAAATGTTGGCCGCGTCGAAGCCGGTGGCGATCACCGTCACGTGGATCTCGCCCTCGAGCCGCTCGTCGACAACGGCGCCGATGATGATGTTGGCCTCCGGATCGACCACGTCATAGATCACCTCGGCGGCGGTGGTCATGTCCTCCAGGGTCATGTCCTTGCCGCCGCTGACGTTCACCACCACGCCCTTGGCTCCGTCGATGCGGGCCGCCTCCAGCAACGGGCTGGTGATGGCCGCCTGGGCCGCCTCGGTGGCCCGGGAACGGCCGGAGCCCACACCGATCCCCAGCAGGGCGGTACCCGCCTCGGCCATGACCGAGCGCACATCGGCGAAGTCGACGTTCACCAGGCCTGGCTTGGTGATGATGTCGCTGATGCCCTTCACGCCCATGCGCAGCACGTCGTCGGCGGCGCGGAAGGCTTCCTGGAGCGGAGCGCCGGCAATGGCCTCCCTCAGCCGATCGTTGGGAATCACGATCAGGGTGTCCACGTGCTCCGCCAGCCGGGCGATGCCCTCTTCGGCCTGGCGCATGCGCTTGCGGCCCTCAAAACTGAAGGGCTTGGTGACGATCGCCACGGTGAGGGCGCCCACCTCCTTGGCCACCTCCGCCAGGATGGGGGCCGCGCCGGTGCCGGTGCCGCCGCCCATGCCGGCGGCAATGAACACCAGGTCGGCACCCTGGAGGGTCTGGGCCAATTCGGCGCGGGATTCCTCGGCGGCCTTCTGGCCGATCACCGGGTTGCCGCCGGCCCCGAGACCGCGGGTGAGTTTCTGACCCAATTGCACGCGCTGCTGGGCGGTGGACTGGATCAGGGCTTGGGCATCTGTGTTCAGCACCCGGTAGCCCACCCCCTGCAGATCGGAGGCGATCATGCGGTTGACCGCGTTGCTGCCGCCCCCACCCACGCCGATGACCTCGATCCGGGCGGACTGACTCGGAACAATGCCGTTGTTGCTGGCGGGGCTCAGGGACATCTCGGCGTGGTCCAGGGTGGTGGGGCTGGTGATGGTCGGAAGTCCATTGGGAAGAAGTTCCATGGGATCTCCGAACGGACCGTCTTGGCCAGCATTATGTCCGTGGCAGCGTCCCTCGGTCTTCGTGTCCTGATACACCTTTGCGTGGATCCCCTGACCGGGCAAGCCAAGGACCGGATCCGGCTCAGTCCACACCCGCTGCACTGCTGCCCTTGGTCCCCCCCCCGCCCAGGGGCGCGGGCAGCCCCAACTCCGGCTGTTCGGGATTGGTCAGGTCGATGGATTGAAGCTGGAGGGCCCGCACCTTGGCGGGCAATTCGCCCGAAAGATGGGCCAGCACCTCCAGGCGACGGTTCAGCTGGGCATCGGCGGGGCCGAAACGGATCCGCCCCAGGGAAGCGGTGCGCAGCCAGAGGGAACCGGCGGGCTCAAAGCGCACCTCCAGCAGGGGGCTGCCCAGGTCGTTGCGGCGGGCGAGCACCTGGCTGAGGGCGGGCCGATAGCGCTCCTGCCAACCCAACACCTGCAGCGAGGGAGCGGCAGAGCCCGCCGCACCCAGGTGCTGGCGGCGGCTCATCCAGTTGCCATAGCGATCGACATAGCCCTGCTCCTGGCCGGAGGAGGTGCGGCGTTCAGCCCGGGCCACCGCCTGGCGATCCACCAGCTGGATCCGCAACCGGGGAGGCAGCATCAGCCGGCTCACCTGCACGTTCTCCACCGGCAGAGAGGCGGCCAACGCCGCCGTGATCGCCTGGGGACGCACTTCCAACAGGGGCACCGGGAAGCGGAGACCAGCCGCCTGGATCGCCTGCTCCCGGCTCACCTGCTGACTGCCGGTGATCTCCACCTGCTGGGGCCCCCGCAGCATCCAGCCCTGGCGCAGCAGCACCCAGCCCAGCCCGAGGGCGGCGGCGCTGAACACCACCGCCCGCCAGCTGTGGCGCAGGAGGTCCTGGCGGCGCTGCTGACGAAGCCGCTTTCTCCGTTCCGCTCCGGAGGAAAGGACGGGACGGGAGGCTGCCGGACTCGGCTCCGGAGTCACAGTTCGCAACGGGAGCGGGACATCAGATCGTGCATCCAGCGCCGGGCCCGCTCGGCATCGGAGAAGGGCACGTCGATCTGGATGCCTCCGCCCACCAGGCGCAGCCGGCAGCTGCCCTGGCTCTCCTCGGTGAGGGGGGCCTCCCCGGAACGCAGGGACAGCAGCTCCACCAACTCCAGGGACTTGATCGGCAGGGAACCCTGCGGCTCCAGCTTGCCGGCGCGGAAAAGGCTCCAGCTGAACTCCCCCTCCGTCAGCCGGGCGGCGCCGCAGCCGTCCAACTTGGCCAGTTCGGCGCCCTCGGCCCACTCCCGGAAAAGGCGCTGCCGGCGGCGCTCAAGCCAGCCGAGGGCTGTGAGCAGGACGAACACCACCAGCAACGGCAACCAAAGAAGCCCATGACTCATGCCGCTCTCGCCTCCGGTCCCGTTTGTGCGTCCCATTCTCCCGCCAACTGCACCAGCTGGTGCACCAGCTCCTCGAGGGGCAGACCACTGGCCTGCCAGAGCATCGGGTACATGCTCTGGGAAGTGAAGCCCGGCAGCGTGTTGATTTCGTTCAGCCAGAGGGCCCCCTGGCCATCGTCGCCGCCTCCTTCCTCGTAAAAGAAATCCACCCGGGAGAGGCCGTCGGCGGCAACGGCCCGGCAGGCGGCGATCGCCAGCTCCCGCACCCGTTCGCCCACCGGCCCCGGCACCAGGGCCGGGATCACGGTGTGGCTGAGGCCTTCGGTGTACTTGGTGGTGTAGTCGTACCAGTCGGCATCGAAGCGGATCTCCCCCACCACCGAGGCCCGCAGGCTGGCGCGCCCCAGCACGGCGCACTCCAGCTCCCGGGCCCGCACCCCACGCTCCACCACCAGGCGACTGTCATGGAAGAGCGCTTCCCGCAGCCCCGCCAGCAGGGCGGCGCGGTCAGGGGCCTTGCTGATGCCCACCGAGGACCCCAGGTTGGCGGGCTTGATGAAGCAGGGATAGCCCAGCTCCGTCTCCAGGCGATCCAGCCAGGCTTCCGTGGCGGTCGCGGTGGCCAGGTCATCGGCCCCGAGGCAGACATAGGGCACCTGGGGCAGGCCGGCGGCGGCAAAGGCGGCCTTCATGGCCTGCTTGTCCATGCCAACGGCGGAGCCGAGCACCCCGGAGCCCACAAACGGCACCTGCATCAGGGTGAACAACCCCTGAACCGTGCCGTCCTCCCCGTTGGGCCCATGCAGCACCGGAAACCACACATCCACGTCCAGGGCCCCGGGCGGCAGCCCCTGGAAGCCCCGGCGTACGGGGGTGGCCGGAAGCTCTGCGGCGGTGGGGGGAGAGCCCGCCGCCAGCACCGCATCCGCAACGGCGGGCGGCCACCAGTGCCCCTGGGCATCGATGTAGAAGCACAGCAGCCGGTAGCGATCGGCGTTGGCCCCCTGGCCCAGGGCCGCCGCCACGGTTACGGCGGAGCGGATCGAAACCGCATGCTCTCCCGAAGCTCCGCCGAACACCAGACCGATGGAGGTGACGGTGGCCATGGCGTTCTTCAAGCGAGCCAAAGGGTATCAGCGATGGCCAAGGAGGAGGGGAAAAGGCTGTGGGCCCCTACCTTCAGCACCGCCTCTCCAGGGGCGGTCACGCGCCGATGCATCCAGCGACGCCACCGTTGGGGGCCTTGGGCCATCGGATGGGGCATCCAGATCCGGGCCGGACAACGGAGCGAGCACGATCCCAACGACTTCGCCCGATCGCCCCGCAGCAAAAGAGCGGCCACCTTCGCCCCCGCACAGCAGGGAAGCGGCATTTTGATGCCCCGCATCAAGTTCGAAAGAGAAACAAACTGCAACCAACTCGACCCACACACGGCATTCTCTCAGCGAGCGAACCCAGAGGGCTACGTTTACTTTTAGAAAGACTGAAAAGAACCTCAGCCGCGGTCCCTTCGGAACCTCTCCAGGGGGACCCGTGCATGCTCCGCGACCTCAGGCCCCCAGCCCGCATCAAAGGGCACCTCGAGAAAATCACCGCGGCCATCCACGCCCTCTTCAGCCAAAAGATCGCGAAACCCCATCGCCCAGTCCTTAAAACTTCGCTGGGGCACACACTTGCGTTGCAGGTAAACGATGTTGTGATGGCGAGGGTCCTTGGCGATGCGTTGCATCCGCAACTCCACAAGGGTCTCAACACCTTCGAGCACCTGCAAAAAGAAGCCATTGCCGTAGAGCAACAGGCCACTGATGGCGAATGTTGCATTGTTCAGGCTGCTGGCCTGCAGCAATTCCTTCAAATGATCCCTGGACGGAGGTGCCGTCACCTCGCTGCAGTAGATCAGCTGAAAACCACTGGGACGCATCGCCACCCAACGGGGCCACTTGACCTGATTGAACAGCCGATCAGCCGAACATGGCCATAGCACCCTCAAGGCTGTCGCACATCTCGAACAAAGACGTGAATCCAGAGATGCGAAACACCTCAACCACCAGGTGGTTGGCGCCACATAATATCACACGACTACCGCTTGACCGTGTTTTCTTAAGATGGCTCAAGAAAACCCTGAGCCCCATGCTGCTGATGTAGGCCACAGAGTGCAGATCGATGAAAAAGGTCAGCGCCTCCTCCGCTCTCAAGGAGGAAAGGGTGAGCTCCACCTCAGGCGCGGAAACGGTGTCGATGTCGCCCACGATCTTGACGATCCGCTTCGACTCAATCGATTCGACTTGGATGAGGACCGTTGCCGTCATCCCATTCACAATGCATCACATCTACAGCAAACTCTAGGCGGCTGCCCGCTGGTCTGCGAATGGCGAGGGAACGCCTCCCCACCTCGGCAGCAGGGCAAGCCCACTTGCGCCCGCCGGCAACAGGGCCTCAGTGATGGCCCAGCTGGATCAGCGGGTAGGGGTTCTTCGCCACCCCCTTGAGCTCCGCCTCGCCGATCGTGGTGAAACGAAGGTGGGTGCCCGGCACCTGGTGCTTCAGTTCCTCGGTGACCAGGAGCCCGCCCCTCGGGGACCTGGGCACCAGACGGAAGCCCAGGTCGACGTCCGGGCCAATCAGGTCGAAGACAAGGTCGCCCTCCTTGCTTTCGAGCTCGCGGAAACGAACGCTGATGTTTTGGCCTCCCTCCTCAAACGTCCAGGCAACGCCATGGAGGTTGAAACCCCACTCCGCATGCAGCTTGCGGTCCGCCCCCTCGAGGGCCCGCAGGAAGCTGAACGTGATCAGTTCCAGCTCCCGTGGGCTGGAGGGCCTGGCAAGAAAGACCAGTTCATCTCCCAGCGCCTTCCAAAGAATCACCTCTGGGAACTCCCCCTCCTCCTCGAAGAAAGCATTGGCCACCTCCGCGGTGACCAACAGGGGCACTTCCTCGTAAAACGCCTTGAAGGCAGCGACCCAGCTGGGCTGAAACCCCATATACGCCGCCGCAGACTTGTAGGCAGCGCTGTCGACGACATCGGCGGAAAGCAAAAGGATCTGGTCCATGGGTGCTGGGCTCTCAGTCGCTCGGGGTGTCGTGTACTGGCGCCATCATGACCTCGAGCACAACCACATTGCGACCACTGACCCGCTCGTAATGGAACAGATCGGTGAGTTGCCGCACGAGGTAGATGCCCAGGCCGCCGATCGCCCGATCATCGAGGTCAACCTCCAGATCAGGCTCGGCTACCGAGAATGGATCGAAGGCCTGGGTGTTGTCAATTAGCTGGACATTGAGACGGCCATTCTTGGCGAGCAACACCAGATCAATCTCAACACTTTCGCCGTTGACCGATACACCATAATTGATAATATTAGCGATCAACTCATCCAAAATGATTTGAAGCCTGGCTTCTACAAAATCCAGGGCCGCGGTTTCCTTACAAAAATCCCTGACCGCCAACTTGACTGCACCAAGGCCAGAGAGGCCGCTGGTGAGCCGATGGTGCAAAGAATGCTCTTGATTGGCAACAGGCAGCGGGCTGCTGGGAACCCTGTAGGCGGAAAGAAGTGCGATGTCGTCATGGGCTGGCTCCGCACCCATGAAACGATTCAAGTGGTCAAAAAAGCCATCAAGAAACTCGCGAGACGATGACCTATCCGCCCCTCGAGCAGCGAGGAAGTCATGAATCCGCTGGTAGCCAAACAACTCCCTGTGTTCGTTGAACGCTTCACTCACACCATCGGTATAGAGCACAAGGCGATCCCCGCGATGGAAAGGCAGGCGAGACTCGAGGTAGGAAGCAGCTTCCAGGACCCCCACCGCCGGGCCATGGACCTCGTCTAACAGCTCAATCCCTCCAGATTCCCGAACCAAGAAAGCAGGATTATGGCCTGCATTGCAATAGACAAGCTCGTCACTCTCGTTATCTAAATACACCACGAACAACGTGGTGAACATGCAGGTTTCATTGTGGGCCACCAGTCGGTCATTGATCTTTGAAATAATGATCGAGGGTATCCGGAGAAACTCGCTATAGGCCCGGGCAAGGGTGATACAACTGGACATCATCAGGGCGCTGGACAAGCCCTTGCCCGACACATCACCCACCACCAACATGGTATCCAGATTTCTCAGCTCAATAATGTCGTAAAAGTCACCACCAATCTCCTTGCATGGGGCCACAAAGCCAACGGCATCAAGAGACTCACAGTGCGAAAAATCGGTAGACGAAGGCAACAATTCACCCTGGATAATTGCCGCAATTGATAATTCCTTTTGATAGGAGTCGATCAGAATTTGGGACTGATCAATCTGCCGCTGGGCCTGGCGAATTTCCCTACGCAACTGGCGGTTGGCGGACTGATCGAGGTGGACAGCCAACTTCTGGGCCAGCAGGCTCAACACTTCCAGGCTCTCCTGCCACACCGGTTCGGCCATGCCGGCCAGGGCGCGGCAGTTGGCGGCCAGCAGCAGGCCAAGGCACCGGCCCTCCCGGTCGATGCAGCGGCAGACCAGGCCATCCACCAGGACCGGCCCCGGCAGCAGGTCGTCCACACCATCCGGAAGGTGCTGGGCCTGGTTGCCCACCTGGGTGGGCAGGCGCAGCAGCAGTTCCTGACCGGACGAGGCCCAGAGGGGCCTGCGAGCCACCCGTATCCCGCAGAGGGCGAAGCGGCTGGCCTCGGGCAGGGTGTCATCAAACAGCCAGAGCGCGCCGATGCCGACGTCGAGCACATCCACGATGGCTTCGACGAAGGTCTCCGCCACCAGCTGGGGGGCGATCTCGGCCAACAGCTCGTCGGAGAGGTGGTTCAGCCGCATCAACTGGGTGATCTGCCCATCCCGCTGGGTGCGAACGACAATCAGCTCCTGCTGGAGACGGTTGTAAGCGCTCGCTCCGAAATCCTGGTTTTCCCCACCGGGGTCGGACCGCTCCATGGCCTCAGCTGCTGCCCGATGGAACCCGATACAGAGCCGCCAGGGCCGTGGTGTAGTTGTGATAGGCATTGCGGCCGCCGAGGCGGGCGTACTCCCCGAAGCCGTAGATCCCGAACCACGGTGGAGGGGCCCCATCGGTGGCGAAGGGTTGCTGCATGCGCTGCACCAGTTCGTCCTTCATCACCCGGTTGAACAAACGCCGCCCCCGGGCCAGGCAGTCGGCGTGGAACATCGCCACGGGCACCTGGCCGGGCCGGCGGCTGGTGAGCTCCGTCAGCATCCGGTCCAAGTCGGAGAAGATACGCACCTCATCCCGCACCGTGATCGAAAGGGAGGTGCCCACGGGACAGGTGGTGGCGTAAATCATCTCGTTGGCTTCGGTGTGATGGGTCACCACCCGGAGGATGTGGGGGTTGCCGTAATCGGTTGCCAGCGCGGGGGAAAGGGCCTCGGCGAGGGCCCCGATCGGAATCGTGTCGCCCTCGCTGGCGTCCGCCGGCAGGCCCAGCCATTCGAGGTAGGCCGTCCAGGCGGGCTGGCCATCCAATTCGATGATGCGATTCCCCTCGGCGCGGGTCACCTGGCGCGGCTCTCCCACCACCACAAAGCCGTGGGTGGCGCCTGTCTCGACCACCAGGGTGGGATCCCAGAAGCCAACGGCGAAGGCGGCGTGCTGGAAAATCTCGCCATCGATCGACTGGAAGGTGGCCACACCCTGCATCTGGTCGGAGGAGGTGGCCCCGAAGATCACCAGATCGGGGCCGAGCACCGCTTCGAGGCCCGCGATCAGTTGGTCATTGGCGGTGTCGATGCCGGAGGCCAGCAGATACACCATCCGCACGGGCTGGGGAGCCTGCTGCAGACTCTGGCCCAGTTCGACCCCCTTGGCATAGGAGGTGGAGCCGTAGAGCCCATCGACATGGGCCACCTCGAAGCCCTCGCCACTGATCCCCATCAGGGCGATGTCGTGGATGGTTTCACCCGGCCCCGCCGGACCAACCACCCCGGCGCAGGAGGAGGCCAGCACCCGGGCCCCAGGGCATTCCTTCAGCACGGCTTCGCTCAAATCGGCCAGGTCGTGCCCCACGGTGGCGTTGAGAAGCACCAGATCACAATCCGGCCTGTTGCCGCCATAGGCCGTTTCCAGCAGCTCCAACACCGCCCGCTGGGGATTCACGGCACGGACGTTGGCGGAGCGAAAGTTGAGCATGGGCGCGAGCTCTCAGGAAATTTTTCCGCACGCGGCGCATACTTTAGCTCCGAGGCAGCTCCCAGAGCGGGGTAAAAACCAAGGACGGCGCGGCTCGCTTACAACCAGCTCCCCGACAGAACGCTGAGTTCATTCCACAGCAAGCCGGTACCTACAAAATACCCAACTATTTTGATAGCCAATCTTTTCCACCTCGAAACGGCTATCCAGGAAATCGAGTCTGTCGCGCCCCAGCATCAAGAATATTCTTGATGTGGCCATCACTTGCCCTTGGCACGAAGCCCTGGGAGCTGGGCTACACCCAGAGCGCCAATACTCGAATCAGATCTAAAGACTGAGCCACTCCAGAAAAAATTGGCCCCAGTTTTAGAATGCAGGCATCAGATCTAGACGCTCACCATTTGCCGACAGGTCTCCCCATGGCTGTTGCCTCCGGTTGATCTCAATCACGTTTGCGGATCTGCATCAGGCGCAGCATCGCCGGTGAATCGGAAGACAACTCTGGCCTCGCCTGTTTGCGCAGCGGGCACGACAGACACCATGGTGATCGGCGATGCCTGGAGGCTTCGGCCTCAGCGATGGCCCAGCTGGATCAGCGGGTAGGGGTTCTTCGCCACCCCCTTGAGCTCCGCCTCGCCGATCGTGGTGAAACGAAGGTGGGTGCCCGGCACCTGGTGCTTCAGTTCCTCGGTGACCAGGAGCCCGCCCCT
Organism: Synechococcaceae cyanobacterium ELA445; assembly: GCA_037134455.1. Classification (GTDB taxonomy): domain Bacteria; phylum Cyanobacteriota; class Cyanobacteriia; order PCC-6307; family Cyanobiaceae; genus ATX-6F1. Next base: position 31,387 of record JBAXME010000011.1, read on the forward strand.
CGGGGACCTGGGCACCAGACGGAAGCCCAGGTCGACGTCCGGGCCAATCAGGTCGAAGACAAGGTCGCCCTCCTTGCTTTCGAGCTCGCGGAAACGAACGCTGATGTTTTGGCCTCCCTCCTCAAACGTCCAGGCAACGCCATGGAGGTTGAAACCCCACTCCGCATGCAGCTTGCGGTCCGCCCCCTCGAGGGCCCGCAGGAAGCTGAACGTGATCAGTTCCAGCTCCCGTGGGCTGGAGGGCCTGGCAAGAAAGACCAGTTCATCTCCCAGCGCCTTCCAAAGAATCACCTCTGGGAACTCCCCCTCCTCCTCGAAGAAAGCATTGGCCACCTCCGCGGTGACCAACAGGGGCACTTCCTCGTAAAACGCCTTGAAGGCAGCGACCCAGCTGGGCTGAAACCCCATATACGCCGCCGCAGACTTGTAGGCAGCGCTGTCGACGACATCGGCGGAAAGCAAAAGGATCTGGTCCATGGGTGCTGGGCTCTCAGTCGCTCGGGGTGTCGTGTACTGGCGCCATCATGACCTCGAGCACAACCACATTGCGACCACTGACCCGCTCGTAATGGAACAGATCGGTGAGTTGCCGCACGAGGTAGATGCCCAGGCCGCCGATCGCCCGATCATCGAGGTCAACCTCCAGATCAGGCTCGGCTACCGAGAATGGATCGAAGGCCTGGGTGTTGTCAATTAGCTGGACATTAAGACGGCCATTTTTGGCGACCAAAACCAGATCAATCTCAACAGTTTCGCCGACAGGTGCAACACCATGGTTAATCACATTCGTGATCATCTCATCCAGAATGATCTGGAGCTTGGGCTCAACAAGATCGAGGGTGCCGGTCTCTTTACAGAACTGCCTGACCGCCAACTTGGCCGCTTCAAGACCGGCGGCATTGTTGGCAAGCTTGTGGTGGAAGGATTGCCCCTGCGTGCGTATGGGGAAGAGATGGCTGGGAGCCTTGTAAGCAGTGAGCAGGGTGATGTCGTCATGGGCTGGCTCAGCACCGATAAAGCCATTCAACTGCTGAAAAAAACCATCCAGGAATTGACGGGACGGCTCCTTGGCCAACCCTCGAGCAGAGAGAAAGTCCCTAATCCGCTGGTAGCCAAACAACTCACCGCGTTCATTGAATGCTTCACTCACCCCATCGGTGTAGAGAAAAAGGCGATCACCCCGACGGAAGGGAAGTCGAGACTCAATGTAAGCAACTCCCTCCATGAACCCCACCGCCGGGCCATGGACCTCGTCTAGAAGCTCGATATCACCAGACTCTCGAACCAGGAAAGCGGGGTTATGGCCTGCATTGCAATAAACCAGCTCGTCCCCTCCTCCGTCCAGATACACAATTAGCAGGGTTGTAAACATGCAGGTTTCATTTTGGGCCACCAGGCGATCATTAACCTTAGAAGCAATAATCGAAGGCACATTAATGAATTCGCTATAGGCTCGAATAAGGGTCAGGCAGGTGGACATCATCAGAGCACTTGGCAAGCCCTTGCCCGACACGTCGCCCACCACCAACAAGGTGTCTAGGTTACTGAGATCAATAATGTCGTAAAAGTCGCCAGCAACTTCCTTGCTTGGCACCACAAAGCCGAACGCATCAAGACAATCATTAGGGGTTAAATCAGTAAGGGATGGCAGCAATTCACGCTGAATGATCGCCGCAATTGACAATTCCTTCTGATAGGAATCGATCAGGCTTTGGGATTGATCGATCCGCTGCTGGGCCTTGCTGATATCACTTCGCAGCTCCTCCCCAGTGCGAGCATCAAGGATACGGTTGATCCTGTCTAAATCGGGCGGGCTGGAGATAGAAAACTTCTTCTCCAAAGAAAGATGGGCCAACTCGGCCGTTGACCCGAACTCAACGTGAGGGCTGAAGTAGATCGTTGCTGCAGCGAGCATGTCGGCCAATTCGCTCTCAAGCCGAACACGCAACCACAAACAAACCACATGGTGGCCAAGGCTCACCTCCACACTGATCGTGGTGCCTTCTGGCAGGCCCCTGTAGAATTGGGAAAATCCGGCGCAGGTTTGCACCACCATCATTTCCGGCGCGTTCACGGCCGTCACCAGTGCGGCAATCTTCCTGCGGGCCCTGGCATAGGCGTTGCCGCCGAACACCTCAATGCTGCCATGAAGATTCGAGGCCAAGCCGACAGTCATGGCGTTACAGCACCCTGAGGATTGCGCAGGAAGCGTCATCATGGGATTTCCCAAACAAATGAACGGCCTGGGCAGCCAGCTGGTCTGCGGATCGGCTCAGAAACATGCGACTGGTCTGCAGCTCCTTGAGGAATTGACGCATGCCGGTGCTACTGATGCCGTCACTGTGGATCACCAGACAGCTGCCCGGAGCAAGGGACTGTTCAAAAATTTTGATGCGTGATGGTAAAACTCCGCCAATCATGCCGTTTGTAGCGTGGAGGTGGATGATCCCCTCCTCGTTGAGCAGATAGGCCTCCAGGTTGCCCACATTGCCTCCCGAAAGGGTTCCCGTGGCACGCTGCACATTGAACAGGGCAACGGCAGCCAGATAGTCGTTGCCTCGGCTTCTCATTTTCCGGTCGAGCATCAACAGAGAATCTTCCACACTCCAGGCCCTAAAGGGATCGCCGGTGATCCTCTCGATTTCCGCTATCGCAAAAGTGGCGATTGCATGGGCCTGGTGGCCATGGCCGATGGCATCCAGGGCCATCAATTGCAGGCGCTCGGGTTCATTGCGGCAATACCAAGCATCCCCGCAGGGGGGATTCCCTTGAAAGGGCATCTCTGCGTAGCCAACATCAAAGGAATGAATCGCCATACTTAAGTGGGTAAGGCCATACCGATGGTCACCACAGTGCCCTTCCCCGGGAGGGAAAACAGATCGAAATAGTCAACAATCCTTCGTACCCCAGGCAATCCCAACCCGAGAGTTCCCGAGGTGCTGAAGTGATCGCGCATGGCCTGGTCACAGTCAGCAATGCCGGGTCCGTTATCACGGGCTTGAGCCCAAATATGGGGGAGGCCGTTGATGAGTTCAACATTAATGAGAATGTCACCGCCTGATGAGCCTGCGTACTTGTAAATGTTGCGTGCCAGCTCCGAGATGGCGGTGGCCAGACAATCGGCTTTTTCATTGCCAAGCCCCTGAGCCTGGGCAAAGAGGCGCGAAGCTACAGCGGCAACGCCCACATCATGGTCATGGATCACGAAATAGCGCTCCATCATTCAAGTCGGCTGGCAATGGTTGGCAGATCCTCCAGGGTCTGGGTGATCGTGCAATCACTCAAATCCAAGTTGAATTGCACGAACAGAACAGCGATGGCCGGCTGAATACCACAGAGAGCTACGCTGCGGCCCATGAGGTGCACAGCCTTGAAGACTTCTAGTAATCGCTCGATATCGAATCGATCAATAAACATCAGCCTACTCAAGTCAACCACCAGTCTTCGCAAACGTGGCTCTGACTCCAGCGAGGCAAGGATCAACCTCTGCGTGGTGGCAATATAGTCACAGTCAATGGTTTCAGGAGTGCGTACGATGAGATTGTTGAGGTATGAATAAAATGAATGCTTCAAGCCCTCAGGCCGCTTCTCGTCGGCCTCGCCCTCATACCTGGGCCGGCTCCTCCTTTCTCTCGATCCGTCCCCTTGGTATGGCATGGGTGTGGCCTATGTTTTCAGCCCAGTTCGAGCTTGCTCATCTTATAGCCACAATTTGAAAATGCATCCTGCAGCGCATCCATCATGGTGGAGGTGGTGCTGACGCTGCCCACATCAATTCCCAGCTGAACAATGGTCATCGAGATGGAGGGCGAGATGCCTGAAATTGTTGTGCGACACCCCATAAGGGAAGTGGCTTTGGTGATGCGGATCAGATAGTTGGCCACGGCGGTATCAACGACCGCCACACCACTGATGTCAAGAATAAACTCTTTGGCCTTGGTATTCTTGATCGCATAGAGAACAGCATTCATGATGTCCTCAGATCGCTTGCTATCAACGATGCCAATCACTGGAAGCAGCAGGATGCCATTCCAGATTTCCGTAACCGGAGCGGACATCAATGCGGCCGCATTGCTCTGATGCTCGTCGCGACCATCTTGGAAGGCCTGACAGATCAACCCTGCATCCATGTGCAGCAAGCTGGAAAGGGCCGTTGTGATATCAACGTCTGCCACTGCAGATGTAATCTCTCGTGCGATGGAGTGAAGACCGGGATATATAAAATTAACCGCTGCCATGTAAATCATCAAGGGCAGGCCAATTTTGGCGTGAACGGAGCCAATCCGCTTGCGATCCGCCAGATAATTATCATCAACTTCCGCCGCAAAAAAACGCTTCCAATACAGCGTTTGCATATGGCGCACGTGCTCAAGCACGGACTGCGTGCGAAAGAATGACATCATCTCTGGATAGGCACCCATCCAGGCATAGAAATCATCCAGGGTTGTCTCAATATGGGGTTGTGCTTGATCGCTTAATTCGCGAATTCGCTGAAGATGGACATTCTCCAGCCCATACATTGTGCGGAGCTCCTGGGGGCCGTAATCAAAACGAGCTCGGATCGTGGGAATGGAGGAAGTGACGATTTCCATGGGTGACGAAAGAGCTGCTAAGGAAGGTGTCGATGACTCTGCTACCAGGAAGGGTGGCGGAAAATCAGGTTTGTTTTCAGCTTGCCTTCCATCGCCTTAAACTCAAGCCAACTCGGCAAGGGCGCTATCGATGTCGGCTCTGAACTCGAAGAAACTGGTAAACCCAGACATCCGGAACACGTCGAGCACAAGTTCGTTGGCCCCTACGAGAACCACACGACTGCCGTTGGGTCGTGTTTTCTTGAGATGACTCAGGAAAACCCTCAGACCCATGCTGCTGATATAGCCAACAGACTTCAGGTCAACAATATAAGTAACTTCATCGTTCTCCCTTAATGAGGAAAAGGTCAACTCCAGTTCTGGGGAGCTGATCGAATCGATGTCGCCATCAATCCTCACGAGCCGACAGGTCCCCTTGGACTCCACCGAGACGCTCATCTTGGCTGGCTGCATCAAAACCACCTCTTGCATGCGGTAATCCAGTTTACGACGCCTGTCTTCCTCCGCTGTGCGTTCGGTGAACCGGATGGCTGCTCCCATCAGGTCGCTCTGGAAGCAGGATCAGGCCGCCTGCAACGCGTGGGCCCCTCTCCAGCCGAGTAGCCGCCTGATGGTGTGCCTTCCAGGGTTCCAATCGTCGCTCGGGGATCAGGCTAAAACCCTTGGTGTGCAGCAGGTTTACACTCCACACCACTATGGCTCCAGGGCAGACAAGGGGCTTCGCCGTGCCCGCCAACCCCTTGGGTTCGCCACTGAGGTCGATGGTCGGGAGGGTGCGGCTCGAGGCTCAAAGCTCGCTTCGGTGATCATGCGGGCGCAGAACATCCCTTCACATCAGGCGTCCGTGGCCTGCGCCTACCGCCTGGATCAGGACAGCCGCCAGATCCCGCCTGCCCATGGGAGATGCCGGTGCCGTAGAAGGTCAGCTGGCTGGCAAAGGCCCCTGGGTATCGCAAACCCCGGGCCACTTGGGGCCCTCCCGTAGGGCGTGGGGAGGGGAGCAGCACCAAATGAAGCAGCAGCAGTCCCGGTTTCGGACAGGGTTGGGTTGATCCATGCACAGGCTTCGCTCGGGTCCGATGCGCGACCAACGCCTGTGCGGTTGCCCAAGGCCCAGCGGCAGGAAGGGGATGGAATCGGGAAGTTGGCGTTACTGAACGAACGCCAACCGGATGCTGCCGGCAACTTTGGCCAGATCCAGGGCCCGATAGGCCCGGCGGTAGAGATCATCAAACGTTTGGTCAGCGTCATCAAGCAATGTGACGCCGACACTGACCTGAAGGTGGTAGTGCTGGTTGGTGTACATGCCTGGCATGGAGATCGCCGCATCGTACAAGCTGTGGGAAAATCTCATCGAGGCAAGCTCATCTCTCTCAATCAGAAGCAGGCTGAAACCTTTATCGCTGATTCGGCCGATCAAATCCTCCTCCTGCAGATGCCTCTGACAGAGCCGTGAAAACTGACGCAGCACTTGATCGACTCCGCCAAGGCCCCAACGCTCGTTAATCGTGCGGAGGTTATCGATTTCAATGTTCACCAGTGACAGGGTCTGATGGCGCTGCCGTGCATGATCCAGCTCTTTTTCGCCAAATCGAAAGAAGGGCTGGCGGGTGAAGACTCCGGTTACGGCACAGAGGAGCGACTTGTAACGCATATCGATGGCATGCATGGCCAACTTCGCGATCAGTCGCAATTGCTCCAGCTGCCGCGCCGTGGGGTGGTGGGCCTCGGTATCAATCACACAGAGGGTGCCGAGGTTGTAGCCATCGCTTGATCGCAGGGGGACACCCGCGTAAAAACGGATGGACGGACCTTCCACCACCTAAGGGTTCGTGCTGAAGCGTTCGTCTTGACTGGCGTCGGGAACGATCAGAGGGTCGTCACCGGTGATGGCATGGGCGCAGAAGGCCATTTCGCGCGGCGTTTCCCGTGCCTCGAGCCCTCGACTGGAGAGAAACCACTGCCGGTTTTGATCCACCAAGGAGATCAGGCCAATCGGTGTCTCGAGAATGTCGGTGGCCAGCTTCAGGATCAACTCAAGGCAGGGGTCGCTGGCCGTTTCCAGCAAGCCGTGGCGCTCAAGCGACCGCAACCGCTGCATCTCATCAGCGGGAACCGGATAGTCAGGGTAAGGAGGCATCGCGAGTACTCAATTACCCATGTTAAACAAGCATACAGAGACCGCAAATAGGTTGCTTGTATTAACAGGCAGCTGACAACAAAAGTTTAGACTCAATGCCAGTACATCGAAGGCATACAAGGAGCCTCCAGATGAACGAAACGCAGCTAGTGTTGGCCGCATCTCAGGCCAGAGCCCTTGAGAGCCCTTGCCCCACGAAAGCCATCCTTCCCTTGACCCGCGCAGGGAATTCGCTAGGGAATGGCCGTTCCGCTGAGTGAAAAAGGCCTCACCTCTTCAATCCGCACCGGCACGAGATCACCGATGCGGTGCTCGCCAGCGGGGAAGAAGGTGAGTCGGTTGGTGCGGGTGCGGCCCATCAACTGGGATGGATTTTTGGGGTTGATTCCCTCGGCCAGCACCTCCTCACGGCGGCCCAGATAGCGCTCACTGCAGGAACGGGCGGTGCGCTCCACCAGGGCGTTGAGTTCCTTCAGGCGCTCCACCTTCACCGCCTCGCTCAGCTGACCGGGCCAGTCGGCGGCGGGGGTGTTGGGGCGCGGCGAGTAGGCCGCCGTGTTGACCAGATCGAAGCCGATCTCCTCAATCAGGGCCAGGGTGCGACGGTACTGGGCGTCGGTTTCGCCCGGGAAGGCCACGATCACATCGGCACTGATGGACGCCTCGGGCATGCGTGTCCGGATGCGCTCGATGATGCGGCGGTAGCGGTCCACCGTGTAGCCCCGGGCCATGGCCTTGAGCACCTCATCATCACCGCTCTGGAAGGGGATGTGGAAGTGTTCGCACACCTTGGGAAGGTCGGCGCAGGCATCGATCAGCCGCTCGGTGAAGTAGCGGGGGTGGCTGGTGGCGAAGCGGATTCGCTCCAGGCCTTCCACAGCGTGGATGTGGTGGAGCAGGTCGGTGAGGGTGTGCTGGCGGCGGCCCTCAGGGGTGATGCCGGGCAGGTCACGGCCATAGGCATCGATGTTCTGCCCCAGCAGGGTGATCTCCTTGAACCCCCGGGCCGCCAGCCCGTCCATCTCCAGCCGGATCGCTTCCGGGGTTCGGCTCTGCTCCTGACCCCGCACCGAGGGCACCACGCAGTAGGTGCAGCGCTCGTTGCAGCCGTAGATCACATTCACCCATGCGCAGACGCTGCTGTCCCGCCGGGCGGTGGTGATGTCTTCGAGGATGTGGTGTTCGTCGGTGGCCACCACCTGGCCTCCGGCTTCCACCTGGGCCAGCAACGCATCGAGCCGGTTGGCGTGCTGGGGACCCATGACCAGATCCAGCTCGGGCACCCGCCGCAGCAGGGCTTCCCCCTCCTGCTGGGCAACGCAGCCGGCCACCACCAGGGTGAGGTGGGGGTTGGCCCGTTTGCGCTGGGCCTGGCGGCCCAGGTAGCTGTAGACCTTCTGCTCGGCGTTGTCCCGGATCGTGCAGGTGTTGTACAGCACCAGATCGGCCGTGTGCTCCCCCTCGCCAGGGGCATAGCCCATGGCTTCGAGGATGCCGGCCATGCGCTCGGAATCGGCCTTGTTCATCTGACACCCGAAGGTGGTGATCCAGTAGCTGCCCTTCACGGCCTTGGTCGCGCCCATGGCCACAGTTTCGGTGATCGTGGTGGCGGGCAAGCCAGGCGGGCCTCGCTACGGTGCGAAGCATCTGCGCCGCAGCGGGTCGCCAGGGATGCAGGGCCAACTGGAGCGCTTCACCCTCACCAAGGCCGTGCCGCTGGCCATCAGCCGTGGCACCACCTCCGCCGTGACCCGCTTACGGCTTCAGATCGAGCACCAAGGCACCGTGGGCCAGGGGGAAACCGGTGGCTTCGAGACCGGCCACCGCGCCTACACCCTGGAGGCCGTGGAGGCGGAGCTGGTCGCGGTGCTGCCCGCCCTGGAGGGCCATGACCCCGCAGGCCGCCAGGCCCTGGAGCCCCTGCTGGAGCCCCTCTCACCGCCCGCTCGCTGCGCCCTGGATCTGGCCCTTTGGGACTGGTGGGGCCAGCGGCTGGGGCTTCCCCTCTGGCGCCTCTGGGGCCTGGAGGCCGCCGCGGTCCAACCCACCAGCCTCACCCTGGGTCTAGGGAGTGTGGAGGCGGTGCTGGCCCGGCTGCAGCGCTGGTGGGACCAGCTGCCTGCCCACCGACTCAAGCTCAAGCTGGGGAGCCCCGACGGCATTGGGCATGACCAAGCCCTGGTGCGGGCTGTCGCCGAAGCGCTGAGGCGACGGGGCGAGGAACGGGGCGAAATCCTGGAACTGCAGGTGGATGCCAACGGCGGCTGGGACCTGGCCACCGCCCAGGCGGTGATCCCCTGGCTGGCCCAGCAGGGGGTGGTGCTGGTAGAGCAGCCCCTGGCGCCCCAGCTGGATGCCGAGGCCGACACCGCCGGCTTCGCCGCCCTCGATCTCCATTGCCCGATCGCCCTGGTGGCCGACGAAAGCTGCTGGAACCTCGACGACCTGCTGCGGCTGGCTCCCCACGTGGATGGGGTGAACCTCAAGCTGCTCAAGAGCGGCGGGCTGAGCGAGGCCCTGCTGATGGCCCAGACCGCCCGGCGCCTGGGCCTCGATCTGATGCTCGGCTGCTACTCCGACAGCGCCCTGCTCAACGGCGCCGCCGCCCAGCTGCTGCCCCTGGTGCGCTGGCCCGACCTGGACAGCCACCTCAACCTGCTGGACGATCCGTTCACCGGGCCCGCACTGGAGGGCGACGTGGTGCGCCCTGGGGAGAGCCCGGGTCTGGGGGTGCGCTGGGGAGGCCCATGCTGAGCGCCGACGCGCCGCTGGTGCTGCTGCAGCACGGCGGCCTCGACAACCTCTCGGGCAAGACCGGCCTGGCGATGCTGCGCTACCGGACGGGGCCGATCGTGGCGGTGGTGGACCCGGCCCATGCCGGCGCCGAACTGGAGGCCGTCACGGGCATTCGCCGGCCGGTGCCAATCGTGGCCTCGATTGCGGAGGCCCTGCCCTTCGCTCCGGCGGTGGCGGTGGTGGGGCTGGCCCCCTCTGGCGGGCTCCTGCCCGAGGCCATGCGGCGGGATCTGCTCACGGCCCTGGAGGCCGGCCTCAGCGTGGCCAGCGGGCTGCACAGCCGCCTGGGGGACGACCCTGAGCTGGCGGGGAGGCTGGTGCCGGGCCAGTGGATCTGGGACCTGCGCCAGGAGCCCGGCGGCTTGCAGGTGGCCGCAGCACGGGCGGCGAGCCTGCCGGGGCAGCGAATCCTTGCGGTGGGCACCGACATGGCGGTGGGCAAGATGAGCGCCTGCCTGGAACTGCATGCGGCGGCGAAGGCCCGCGGCCTTGACGCCCGCTTCGTGGGCACCGGCCAGGCGGGGATCCTGATCGCCGGCAGCGGTGTCCCCCTCGATGCCGTGCGGGTGGACTTCGCCGCCGGCGCGGTGGAGCAGGCGGTACTGGCGGCGGCAGAGGGGCTACCGGCCGATGGGCTGGTGCTGGTGGAGGGTCAGGGGTCGCTCTGCCATCCAGGCTCCAGCGCCACCCTGCCCCTCATTCGCGGTAGCCAGCCCACGGGCCTCCTGCTGGTGCACCGGGCCGGCCGAACCCGGATCCGGGAGCGTCCGGGCACCGTGCCCGTGGCGATTCCGCCCCTGGATCAAGTGGTGGCGCTGGTGAACGCCCTGGCCGCCGTGGCCCGCCCGGAGGAGAGCTCCCTGCCGGCCCCCCGGGTGCGGGCCGTGGCCCTCAACACAGCAGGGCTGGGGGCGGAGGCCGCCGAACACGCCCTGGCCGCCGCGGCCGAAGCCAGCGGCCTACCCAGCGCCGACCCGGTGCGCCAGGGGGGCCAGCGCCTCCTGGAGGCCCTGGTGGGGAAATGAGGGCACCCCGAGCAGGCGCTGACCAGGGGCTCAATCTGCTTCGGAAGCGCAAGCACCTGCTGGCTCAGGGTGACCACAACTCCTTGCGGTCGACACGGTCGCTGGCATGGATCTGGGGATGGGGCTGGCGGCGTAGGCGCTGGCGATCTCCCTGCCAGCTGGATCGATGAGCTCGCCCACCGCTACAGCCATGGCAAGGACGGCCAGGTGCGGGCTGAGGTACGCAGCCTGGCCTTAGAGACGCAGTCCGCTGAAGGGCACATCTGCTACGAAGCAGAGATGTTCACTGGGCCCGAGGGGGACAGATTGCCGTGAGGCACAAAATCATCGGCCAATACGGATAGACATGGGGATAAGCACACAAACCACGCAACGCGTAACAAAACATTAAGGGGGCCTAAATCATGGGCAATCTGGAGCATTCAGCCCCCCCCCCCCCACTGCTACAGTGCGCCAGAAATGTGGTAAATTCGAAGCATGGCGGGCAAAAGCAATACCCCCCCAAAGGCACAAGCCGGCCCCACAAACAACGCCGCAAAAGATGCTCATTTCGCGCTGGCCGCCTGGCAGACAATAGACAAATTGTATGGCGTCATTGAATTTGACCTCAAAGGAGTCATCCTCACCGCCAATGAAAACACCCTCCGCCAGTTGGGCTACAGAGAGAATGAGTTAATCGGCAAGAATCACAGCCTGCTGATTCCAAACGACGAGGCAGAACTCGCTGACAGCCATGGCTTCTGGAACCAGTTACTTAGGGACATGTTCAGAAGCGGCGAATTCCGCCGTCGCACCAATGACGGCCGAATCATCTGGCGGCAGGAGAGCTACAGCCTCATTCACGACAGTCTTGGCAAACCTGAACGGATTTTAAGCCTGGCCACGAATATCACCGAGCCTAAGGATCGGGAAGCTGCCGATATCAGCAAAGTAAAAGCGATCCAGCAATCGATGGCGGTGGCTGAATTCAATGCCGACGGGACAATCATTGCCGCGAACACAATTTTCCTTGACTTGATGGGTTTTCAGCGCGATGAAATCATCGGCCAACACCATCGCATCTTTGTGGGTAAAGAGGAGGCCGCATCACCCGAATACCAAAGTTTCTGGGCCTCCCTCGCCAAGGGAGAAAGCCAACGTGGCCAGTACAAGCGCTTTGCCAAAACGGGAGAGATGGTCTGGCTTGAAACCTGCTACAACCCGATCCTTGATGCCAACGGGAATCTCAACCGTGTCTTGAAGTTCGCCTACGACATCACCGAAACGATTAAACAGTCGATAAACCTCAGCAAGAAAACCACTCAACTGGAGGTCGCGCTGCAGGATGCTCACGAAAGGGAGCAGGTGCGCCTGGAACTGGACCGAACCCTTCAGGATATATCCACACCTGTAACTCCAATCTGGGATGGCATTCTGATGCTGCCACTGGTCGGGATGGTGGATTCAACCCGCACCGACGAAGTCATGCGCAAGACCCTTGATCGCATCTCTCAGTCGAACGCGAGAATGTTCATCCTTGACATCAGCGGTGTGCCCATGGTTGATTCGGCTGTCGCCAACCAGTTGATCAAGATCACCAAGGCCACCCGAATTATGGGGTGTGAAACCCTGGTCTCCGGCGTATCGTCATCCATCGCCCACACGATCGTGGAGCTGGGTGTTGACATCAGCGAACTGCGCACGAAGGCCACCTTGCGCGATGCCCTCTTCACCTGCCTAAGCGAGATCAGCAACCAGAGCCGAGATCCGTTCACTAGCCAGCCTTACCCGCCCATGCACCAGCCGATGCAACAGCAGATGCATCTGCCGTTCAGCATGCACACTCCCCAGTTCTGAATTGCCGGGAGGGGGAGTCCTTATGGAGGAGATGGGCATCGAATTTCGCACCTCGATGGCCGAAGTGAACCATCTTCTCTTTGTTTCCCTGCCAAGTGATCTTTCCGATGCGGTGCTCAAGAGAATCACCAAGGATGTGACCCAGCGAGTAACCGTAGCCGGCATTCGCGGCGTCATCCTCAATCTCAGCATCGTCACCCAGATCGACTTAGCTGAATTCAGGCTCCTGCAGCATCTAGCCATGACCAACTCCCTCATGCATGTGCCAACGGTGATGATGGGCATCAGACCCGGCATCGCCGCCTACCTGGCGCAGATGCCAATCAACTTGCAGGGGATGATCTTCAGAGCCAACATGGCCAGCGCACTCCAGGCATGCCGACGCTTCCGCCATGCGAGAGCTTGAGTGCCACTGCTACAAAATCAACCGGAGTTCCGATGCAAGGATCGCGATGATCTCTATGTATCGGATGGATTACTACCCCGATCTCACCACAAACGAGCGGGTCAGCCTGGGCACCATCATCGCCGAGCTGGGCAGCAACATCGTCAAGTACGGTGTTGCGGGCACCATCCAAATCTGTCGCGTGGAGGATGGATCGAAAAATGGCTTCTTGGTCGAAGCAAAAGACCACGGCCCCGGCATTCCCGATGTGGAACGAAGCCTGCAGGATCACTTCAGTACGGGCAACACACTCGGGCTCGGGTTGCCCGCAGTGAAACGCATGAGCGATGAACTGTCGATCGACAGCACGGCAGACCGGGGCACTCATGGGCGTGCCCTCCGTTGGGTCAAGAGCAAAACAGCCCATCAGCGGCAACTGCCCCGGGCCACAACATCAACGACCACCATCAATGGCGGCAACCATGGCGATGGCAGCCTGCCCCAGTCCAGCGGCCGGACACCCTGCCGACTCAGCTTCGAAAGCCGCAGCCGGGCGCACCACACAGAACGCCTCGGTGGGGACCAGATCCTTGCCCTGCAACAGGGGGATCTCTGGCTGCACGCGATCGTGGATGGCTGCGGCCACGGGCCCAAGGCCCACGCCGTGGCCTGCGGAATCGTGGCAGCCCTGGGGGAGCGCTTCGCTCAGCTCACCGCCAGCCTCGACCAGAAGAGGCAGGCGGTGTCGGGCGAAATCTGGCTGACGGACCTGCTGCGCACCGCACACGAGCAGGCCGGCAGCGGCCGCGGCGCGATCGGGCTGTCACTGATTGATGGCAGACAATGGAAGCTGTGGTTCAGCGGTATCGGCAACACCCGCATCGTTCAATACAAACCAAAAGGCTGGTCGGGGGTCAGCCGCGACGGGCAGCTCGGCGATCGCTTCCCGACACCGCTTGTGCAAAGCTTTCCGCTGGAAAATGACGACACGGTGGTGCAGTTTTCCGATGGTCTGCGGGAGTCACAGGTGCGATCCCTGCGCAAGAAAATTGGGCCGGCACCATCACCGGCGGCCATTGCTGATGATCTGCTGCAGCACGGCTCATCGGGTGATGACGTAAGTGTGCTGGTAATGCAATGTCAGCAATAAGCGAGCTGGGCCAGGTGCCCCTAGCCACATGGGAATCCTGCCAACGCACGCGCAACAAAATGCTGCGGATTCTGCAGCTGATTGAGCCGCAAGAGATCGTGCTGATTCCCTTGCTTTCACAACTCTCGGATGCCTTCCGCTGGTTGCTGGAACAGCAAGCCGATGCTTCGGTTGAGCTTTACCACCGCTCGCCGCCGCCGTGGGAAACCCGCAAATCGGAACTGCTGATCCGCCTGCAGGCCGAGACGTTCAGCACACCGCTGCCGGACCACCTGATTCAGGTACTCCACAACAATTCACTTAGCATCAACATTCGCGATACGGTTAGGCGACCTGACTACAGCATTTCGGTGCCGTTCCAGCACACTCCAGACCCTGCCTTGCTGGCGACGATCAAGGAAATCTTCACAGAACCAAGCCGCGACGAATTGCTAAAAGCGATCGAGCTTGAAAATATTGTACAGAAATCCTTGGTGATTGAAGTTCAGTCCCTGCTGCAGGAAAAAAATAAATCGTTTGAAGAGCTATCAGAAGCACGAGCGCGGGTTATGCAGGAACTCGAGATCGCCCGAGCCCTGCAGATCGCCATCCTGCCCGACAGCTTCCCAGCAACGTCCGGTCTATTGGGCGCGGCGCGCATACAGCCAGCCACAACCATGGCAGGCGATTTCTACGACTTCGTCACGCTACCGGACAAGCGGATAGGAATAGTGATAGCTGATGTTTCTGGCAAGGGCGTTCCAGCAGCATTTTTCATGGCTGTATCGCGAACAAATTTGCGGAATTTCGCCTACGAATTCCTATCACCGGGTGCCTGCCTGGCACGCACCAACAACGTGCTTTGCACACAAAATCCGACCCTACTTTTCGTCACCGTTTTTTATTGCATCTACGATCCCTCCAATGGCACGCTTGACTATGCCAATGGTGGACATAATCCGCCCTATATTCGCCACGCCGATGGCCTCGTGGAGAAGCTGGATGGGAGTTCTGGCCTGGTGCTTGGCGTGCTTCCGGAGATAGATTTTCCAGAACACCGCATCCAACTCTCACCTGGCGATACGCTGGTTTTGTTCACAGATGGACTAACCGAGGCCTTCAATTCTGCCCATGAAGCCTACGGGGAGGAGTCTCTTGTTGAGGTGATCAAATGCTCCGAAAGCGCCTCGGAAACGATGCTGGAGGCGATTTTTACCGATGTGGCGCAGTTTGCCGGCGAAGCCCCACAGTCCGATGATATTACGGTCGCGGTGCTCGAATTCATTGGTGAAGATAATTTTTCGTCCATTCCCCTGTAGAGCCACGTAGCCCTTGATCTCAATACGGTGAAAACAAAATCGACACGGCCTCATTTAATCCCTGACGGACGACATTGATCCACGCCATTGAATAAGTCCTAACGGTAACTTGCCCACAGCGACTACTCGCTCAGAAGGCTCCTACGGGGCCGAGTTGAATACCGGCAAGGCCAATGGAGCCCAGCAACTGGTGATGGAGCGCGCCCGGGAACTGCAGGCCTTGCACCAACCCACATAGGCCCCACTTAAGACTCTGGAATTTGTTGACTTTGCAGTCATTACCAAAGGGAATAAACAAGGCGCACTCAGGGCAAACAGGGTCGATGCAGAGGGCATAGAAATTGCAGAAACTTTTGCAGGCTCTTCTACGCCAACAAAGGCCTGCGGATGGCTGAGCTCCTGGCAGGTTCAAGAAGTACCAACGGGGATGGCCGCCAGGATCTGGTCAATACGACGTCTTTGGCGACCTATGCCGTGTTTCGCAAGGCAGCAATCCGTGACATCCGCCAGGTGTCGCCCCCTAGGTTTTGAGCGCTTTCCTTGGCATCCTCCCTGCCTCCTCGATGACCTCCTTCCCTTCGCCGGCTTGCGTTCGCCTTCGGGCCAGCGCCCTCGGCCTGGCCTGCGGCCTGATCGGCGCCACCGGTACCGCCTGGGCAGCGGCTCCCCTACCCCCAACCACCGCCACCGTGTATGCCGATGGTGACATCCTCACCATGGCAGGCCCGAAGCCGGTCTACGCCGAAGCGTTGGTGGAGAAGGGCGGCAGGATTCTCTATGTCGGCCCTTTGACCGGTGCGATCAAGGCTGCCGGGGCCGGTGCCAAGCGGGTCAATCTGGCCGGCCACACCCTGCTGCCGGGGTTCATTGATGCCCACGGCCACATGGTCTATTACGGCAAGAACCAGATGGATGCCGATCTGCTGGGGGTCAAGGACATCCCGGAGCTGGTGGCCCGTCTCAAGGCCCATGCCGCCTCGGTGCCGGCGGGAGCCTGGATCGTGGGTTTTGGCTATCAGGCCCGTATGTTGCGAGAAGGTCGTACCCCCACGGCGCTCGAGCTGGATGGGGTGTCGCCCGATCGGCCCGTGATGATCGTCGATTCCTCGGGCCACCTGGGATCAGCGAACAACGCCCTGCTCAAGCTGGCTGGAGTCACCGCAGCCACGGCTGATCCCACCGGTGGGGCTTTTGCCCGCCAGAGCGGCAGCCGGGAACCCTCGGGCCCGATGGAGGAAACGGCCCTCAACGCCGTACGCAGCCAACGGCCTGCCTTCACCGGCAAGCTGGCCGATGGCGCGATTCTGGCTGGTGCCGCCGCCTGGGCGCGCTTTGGCCAGACCACCGCCCAGGACTGCGGCATTGGTCTGGGCGCGGATGACATCGCGGTGGTGCGCAATGCGATCGACAAGAAACTGCTGCCGATTGATCTCTACGTCTGTGCCAAGGATTCGGCCACCAATGACGTGATCGATGCCGCCTACGGCGTCTCCCAGGCCTACACCCCCTCCTCCACCGGCACCGCCGCCCTGCTGCTGGCGGCCAGACCCGATCTCGATCGCCGCTACATCAACCGCGTGCGGCTGGGGGGCATCAAATACTGGCTCGATGGCAGCATCGACACCGCCTGGTTCACCCAGCCCTACACCACCAATCCCCCGGGTAAAACCGGCGAGTATCGGGGCTATGAGCAGATCCCGGATGCGGTGCTCCTGGCCGGCGTCGAGCGCTTCTGGAACACCGGCATCCAGATCAACATGCACATGAACGGCGATGCCGCCGCCGATCAGGCCCTGCGGGTGATCGAAACGGTGATCAAGAAAAAAGGCTGGAGCGACCACCGTCCGGTGTTCATCCATGCCAGCTATCTACGGCCCGATCAGATCCAGCGGATCAAGGCGGTCGGCGCCGTACCGAGTTTCCTGGTCGCCTCGATCTCCTCCGGCGGTGACGCGGTGGAGCGGTTCTGGGGCCCGGAGCGGGCCGCCCGTGCAGCCGGCGCCCAAACCTTCCAGGCGGCGGGCCTGCCCTACACCCTCTCCCACGACGCCCCGGTGTCCCCCCAGCCGACGATCCTGGGGCTAGTGGATGCCGCCGTGAACCGCCGCACCGCCAGCGGCCGGGTGATCGGACCGGCCGAACGGATCAGCCCCTACGACGCCCTGCGCGCGGTGACCGTGATGGCCGCCTACCAAATCAAGGAGGAGAAAGGCAAGGGCAGCCTGGAGCCCGGCAAACTCGCCGATCTTGTGATCATCGAGCGCAATCCACTCAAGGTGGACCCGGGCAGCATCGGTACGATCCGAGTGGTGGAAACGATCAAAGAAGGCAAGCCGGTCTACCGGATGTCTGCCCAGGAACTGGGCAGCCTCCCCGCCACACCGGCCATCCGCCCGGAGGCCCCCCACAACCACGGGGATCCTCTGGCCCCGGCAAAACCCATGCCGGCGCGTGATCGGGCCACGATGGGGCGCCTGATGCGGGCCTCCTAGGCCCAAGGTGGGCTGGGGCCCCTGCTCAGATGAAAGGACTATGTCCATTCCATGCCTGTTGTCACAATCGCCGCCCCGGGCGCAAACAGTAAAAAGCCCCTGCTGAACAGGGGCTTTTAGGAGGGCGAGCGAGGGGAATTGAACCCCCGAATGGTGGAATCACAATCCACTGCCTTAACCACTTGGCTACGCCCGCCGTGGCTGCGCGATCCTATCAAGCTGAGTCCCCTGTCATCAGCCGTTTGAGCAGCGATCAGCACCGTCCATCAAAGGGGCCTTGGCCCATGCTGATGGCCTGTGGGGCAGCGGTTCTTGCCGGTGGCGCCCTGGCTCTGACCAACCCCCCACCCGGTGAGTTCGAGCTCTACGCCGGCGAACGGCTGGTGGATCTGACGGTCCGGGAGGTCTGCAGCAACGAGGGCTTGCCGATGTTGCTGCGCATGGTGCTGCAGAACTGCCCGGAGTTGGTGCACAACCAGCGCCAACTGCTGGGCAGCCTGGCGGCCCAGCACACCCGCCGTCTCAACTTCCTGCTCTTCAGCGTCTACGTCACCAACGTGGGGGGCCAGGAGCTGCTGCCTTCGCTGCACCTGCCCGAATACCACGTCACCACCCTGGCGGCCGCCGGCCAGTTCCTGCAGCTGGAGGCCAGCCGCCGCGAGGTCCCCAAGCCGTGAGCGCACCGGCCACGGCCCTGCCGCCCCTGCGCATCCCCCGCCCCCTGCTCGATCCCCTCTGGCGGGAGTGCCCCACAGCCGATGCCGAGGGGCTTGTGGCCGTGCAGCTGTCGATGGCCGAGGGGCGCATCACGGCCCTGGCGCCCCACCACCCACAAGACGGCGCTCTGCCCCTGGCCCTGACCCCGCCGGTGGAACCCCACGCCCATCTGGACAAGGCCTTCAGCTGGGCCACCCATCCGAACCGCTCAGGCACCATGGCCGGAGCCCTGGAGGCCAACAGCACCGAGCACCTCAGCCGCAGCCGGGAGCGGGTGCTGGAGCGGGGGGAACGGGCCCTGAACCTGGCGTGGCAATCGGGGCTGCGGGCCATCCGCAGCCACATCGACAGCCTGGGCCCCGCCACCGAGGCCAGTTGGGGGGCCCTCGAAGAACTGCGCCAGCGCTGGCGGGGGCGGGTGGAGCTCCAGCTGGTGGCCCTGGTGCCGATCGATCACTGGGCCACCCCGGCAGGGGCCACCCTGGCCCGGCGGGTGGTCGATGCCGGCGGCCTGCTGGGCGGTGTGATCGGGCCACCGTTCGTGGCCCGCACGGGCGAAGCGGTGGGCCTGCTCGCCCTGCTGCAGCTGGCGGAACGGTTCGGCTGCGGCATCGATCTGCACATCGATGAGGGCGACCACCACCCCGGCGCCGGGGTGGCGCTGGTGAGCCGGCTGATGGCCCAACACCGCTTCGGCATGCCCTTGACCTGCAGCCACAGCAGCAGCATGGGTCTGATGGCGTCACCCCAGCTGGAGCGCCTGGCGGAGGCCATGGCGGCGGTCCAGCTGGGGGTGGTGGCCCTGCCGCTCACCAATCTCTGGCTGCTGGGCCGCCGCGACGGCGCCACCCCCACCCGGCGCCCCCTGGCCCCCATCCGTCAGCTGCAGCAGGCGGGGGTGACCGTGGCGGTGGGCGGCGACAACGTGCAGGACCCCTGGTATCCCGGCGGCGCCTTTGATCCGATCGATCTGCTGCGACAGTCGTTGGCCGCCGCCCAACTGGCCCCCTGGCAGCGCCTGGGCCTGGCCCCTTTCACCACCGCAGCTGCCCGGCTGATGGAGCTGGCCTGGGATGGGGTTCTGCGGGTTGGATCTCCCGCCGATCTGGTGGTGTTGGGGGCCCGCAGCTGGGGCGAACTGCTGGCCGCCCCCCCCCAACGCAGGGTGCTGCGCTCCGGCCTGTGGCTACCTTCCCCAACGCTGGAGCCACTGCTGCCATGACCCGTTCCCCCCACCGGCCGCCCGAGCCAGCATCGGCAGACACCCTCGCCGCATTGGTGCGGGAGTTCGAAGGGCTGGAGGTGATCGAAGGCGGCTCCGAACTGGTGCGTCTCTCCCGCGACTGCTTCGATTACTCGCCCGTGCTGCAGCCGCTCCTGGCGGGGCACCTGGCCCAGCTGGTGGTGCGCCCCCACGACCTCGACGGGGTGAAGCGGGTGGCAGGGGCCTGTGCCCGCCATGGTGTGGCCCTCACCCCCAGGGGGGCCGGTACCGGCAACTACGGCCAGTGCGTCCCCCTTGCCGGTGGGGTGGTGCTCGATCTCAGCCGGCTGAATCGGCTGCGCCAGATCGATTCGGCCACGGGGGCGGTCACCGCCGAGGCCGGCTGCCTGCTGGCCGACCTGGACCGGCAGCTGGCGCCCCACGGGCGGGCCCTGAGGCTGGCCCCCAGCACCTACCGCAGCGCCAGCCTCGGTGGCTTCATCGCCGGCGGTTCGGGGGGAATCGGCTCGATCCGCTGGGGCTTCCTGCGGGACCCGGGCCACCTCCTGGCTCTGGAGGTGGTCACGGTGGAACCAGAGCCCCGGGTACTGCAGCTGGAGGCGGCCGCCAGCCGCGCCCTCAACCACGCCTACGGAACCAATGGCCTCCTCACGGCCCTCACCCTGGCCACCACCGAAACGGTGGACTGGCAACAACTGGTGGTGGAGTTCGACCACTGGGAGCGGGCCCTGGCGGCGGCCCAAGCCCTCACGGCCTCGGCCTTGGTGCTCAATGCCCTTTGCCTGCTGGAGCAGCCCCTAGCCCAACGGCTGCCCAACCCCAGCGGCTGCCCCCCGGTGGGGGGGCACCGGATGCTGGTGCTGGCGGCCCCCGATGCCCTGCCCGTGCTTGAAGGCTGGTGGCCCGATCTGGGAGGACGGACCGTCTGGCAGGCCCCCCAGGCCAGCGGCCGGGGCCTGCCCCTGCGGGAATTGACCTGGAACCACACCACCCTGCACGTGCGGGCCAAGGAGCCGGGCTGGACGTACCTGCAACTGCTGTTGCCCCAACCGGAGGGACCCGCGATCGAGGCCCTGCGCCAACGCTGGGGTGACGATCTGCTCTGGCACCTGGAGGCCGTGCGCCAGCAGGGGGCGGCCCGGCTGGCGGCCCTGCCCCTGGTGCACTGGCGCGGGGAAGGTCCCCTGGGCGAGCTGATGGCCCAGGTGCAAGAGCTGGGGGGGCTGATCTTCAACCCCCACGTGATCACGGTGGAGGATGGGGGCCTCGGGGTGATCGATGCCGACCAGGTGGCGGCCAAGGCGGCCCATGACCCCCAGGGCCTGCTCAATCCCCTCAAGCTGCGGGGCTGGTTGGAGCGCTGAGGGTCTTGGGCTTCAGGCGCAGTCGAGGCTGAGGCGGGTGTCAGCGCCCGTGATCGGATTGGTGCCGCGAGCGCGCTTGCAGAGGTTGCGCTGATCCTCACGGTCGAGCAGGGCATCGGTGAAATCGGCCCCTTCGACCGTGGCCTGGCTGAAGCTGCTGCCGCTGGCAATCACCCCCCGCAGCACGGCTCCGCTGAGATCGGTGCCGCTGAAATTGGTGCGGTCCATCAGGGCATCGGAGAGGTCAGCGCCGCGGAAATCGGATTCGGCGAAGTTGGCCTGGGTGAGGATCGATCCCTGCATCTGGGCACCCGCAAAGTTGGCTCCCCGGGCCACGACGCCGGCGAAGGAGGTGTGTGAAAGATCCTGGCCGTGGAAGTCGGCGCCGTTCTGCTGGGTCAAGGTGAAATCGAGGGCCCAGGCTGGGGAAGGCACGCCGAGGGCCAGACCCAGCTGCAGGGCCAAGGTCAGCAGCAGGGCCATCCAGATCCGCAGCGGGCGGCGGCAGGCGCTTCCGGTCTCAGGCCGCTGCATCGGGTTACGGACCATGGCGCCTTCGGCGGAGCCCTACTGGTCTAGGCCCGCCCCGGCCAGGAGGTGGCCCAGCAGGTAGAGGGATCCAGCCACGAACACCGGCGCGGCCCCAGGGCCGGCCGCAACGGCAGCCTCGCTCCCGCAGGCCGCCGCCAGACCCGCCTCCGGATCGGCGGCGCTCCCCAGCCGTTCACCCAGGGCGGGACAGGCCGCCGCGAGGTCCTCAGAACGCCAGTGGGCATGGCCGGGCACGGGCACGATCCAGGCCCGATCCAGCGGCGCCAGCAGGGCCTCCAGCATCGCCGGGCCCTCCTTGTTGGCCAGGATGCCAACCACCCAATGGATCGGCCCGTCGCCAAGGCGATCGCGCTCCCGGCGCAGGGCCCTGGCTGCCGGCAGGTTGTGGGCCCCATCCAGGATCAGGGGGTGACCACGCCAGCGGGCCGGCTGCAACCGGCCCGGCCAGCGGGCCTGGCTGAAGCCTTGGCTGATCGCCCGGTCGGGGATGGCCCATCCGAGGCGACGCAGGTTCTCGATCACCCTGAGGGCCACGGCGCTGTTGGTGCGCTGCACGACCCCCGGCAAACCGCTGCGCCAGCGCAGGTCACCGGCCACCAGTTCCTCCCCCACCTGCTCGAGGGGCTGGCACCACTGCAGCCGGCAGCCCCGCAGGCGGGCCTGCGCCTCCAACACCCCAACCACCTCAGGCTCCTGGGGGGCACTCACCACCAGGGCACCGGGATGGAGCACCCCCGCCTTCTCAGCGGCAATGCTGACCAGGTCAGGGCCGAGGAATTCGGTGTGGTCCAGGCCAATGGAGGCCAGGGCGATCACCTCCCGGCGGGGATGGACCGTGGTGGCATCGAGCCGCCCCCCCAGACCCACCTCCAGCACCGCAATCGCCACCCCCGCCTCGGCAAAGGCCAGGAATGCCGCCGCCGTCACCAACTCAAAAGGCGTGAGGTCGTGGCGTCGGGCCAGGGGCTGCAGCTGGCTCAGCAGGCGCCGCAGCACCGGGGGGGCAATTGGATCAGCCCCCAGCCGGATGCGCTCGCACCAGCTCACCAGGTGGGGAGAGGTGTACAGACCGCTGCGCAGACCAGCCGCCTGCAGGGCCCCATGCACCAGGGTGCTGATGGAGCCCTTGCCGTTGGTGCCGGCCACCTGCACCGCCACGAAACGGCGTTCCGGGTGTCCCAGCTCCGCCAGGGCCCCCGTAAGCCGCTCCAAACCCAGGTCCACTCCCCTTCGCTGGAAGGGTTCGATCAGATCCGCAAACGGATCCACCGGCAGCTCCAACTCCCTCAGGGGGTATTGACCTTGGTGCGAAGCACCTTCTCGAAGCGCCTAACGGCCTGCCGCAGCTCCCGGGGCCGGATCACCAGCGGCGGCACGAAGCGCACCACCTGGGGACCGGCGGGCACCAGCAGCAACCCCTCAGCGATGCACAGCTTCACCAATTCGGGAGCACTGGGAGCCTCGGGGCGCAACACCAGCCCCTGAATCAAGCCCCAGCCCCGCACGCCCTCCAGCTGGTCGGGGTAACGCTGCACCAGATCCTCCAACAAATCCCGCAGCCGCTTCCCCATGGCCGAGGCATGGGCCACCAGCTTGCGGCGCTTGAGTTCATGGACCACCGTCAGGCCTGCCCTGCAGGCGAAGGGGTTGCCGCCGAAAGTGCTGGCGTGTTCGCCCGGCCTAAACAGGTCGGCCTTGGCCGTCACCACCAAGGCGCCGATCGGGAAGCCGCCGCCCAGACCCTTGGCCAGGGTGAAGGCGTCCGGCAGCACCCCCAGGTGCTCGTAGCCCCAGAGCCGGCCGCTGCGGCCCACGCCCACTTGCACCTCATCAAAGATCAGCAGGATGTTGCGTTCGTCGCAGAGTTCACGCACCCGGGCGAAGAAGGCGGAATCGCCTGGGTTGACGCCACCTTCCCCCTGCAGCGGCTCCAGCAGCACCGCCGCCACCCGGGGGCCGGCGGATTCGGCGTCGGCCAGGAGGGTCTCGAAGGAGGTGATGTCGTTGTAGGTGAAAAAGCGGAACCCCTCCACCAGGGGCTCGAAGCCCTGGTGGTACTTCGGCTGGCCGGTGGCGCTCACCGCCGCCAGGGTGCGGCCATGGAAGCTGGCATGGGCCGTGAGGATCACCGGCCGCAGGATGCCCCGCTCCTGGTGGCCGTGCTTGCGGGCCAGCTTGATCGCCGCTTCGTTGGCTTCGGCACCGGAGTTGCAGAAGAAGACCCGATCCCCACAACTGTGGGCGGTGAGCCAGCGGGCCAGTTCCTCCTGCTCCGGGATCTGGTAGAGGTTGGACACGTGCTGGAGGCGGCCCAGCTGCCGGCTGAGGGCCTTGCGCAGGGCCCGGTCGCTGTGGCCCAGGGTGCAGGTGGCGATGCCCGCCACGCAATCGAGATAGGTGTGACCTTTTTGGTCCTTGACCCAGACCCCCTTGCCCTTCACCAGTTCAAGGGGGAAGCGGTTATAGGTGTCCATAACCGCCGAGATGGGAGCGGTGGGACTCGAACCCACATGCCCGAGGGCGCTCGATTTTGAGTCGAGTCCGTCTACCAATTCCGGCACGCTCCCGTGCTTGCGACTGTAAGGGCCTACGAGGCCCCGATCAGACGCCGTGACGGCGGATCGAAGCCCCCACGGCATTCAGTTTGGTTTCGAGGCCGGCATAGCCCCGATCGAGATACTCCAAGCCCTGAACAGTGGTGATCCCCTCGGCCGCCAGACCGGCCAGCACGATGGCGGCAGAAGCGCGCAGATCGCTGCCCTGCACGGGCGCGCCACTGAGGCAATGCACCCCCTCAATGAAGGCGGTGTTGCCCTGCAGGCGAATGGCGGCCCCCATGCGCTGCAGTTCGGCCACGTGCTGCAGCCGGTTCTCGAAGATGTTCTCGGTGATGACACTGGTGCCCCGGGCGGTGGCCAGCAGGGCCATGAACGGGGCCTGCAGGTCGGTGGGGAAGCCGGGGAAGGGCTGGGTGCGCAGGTCGACGGCGTCGATGCTGTCCGCCTGGATGGTGACGGCGGTGCCGTCGAATTCGAGGCGACAGCCCACCTCCTCCAGCTTGGTGAGCACCGCCCCCAGGTGCTCGGGAATCACGGGACTGACCCGCAGGGTGGAACGGGTGATGGCTGCTGCCAGCAGGAAGGTGCCCGCTTCGATGCGATCGGGGATGACGGCGTAATCGGCCCCATGCAGGCGATCGACGCCAACGATGGTGATGCTCGGGGTGCCGGCGCCACGGATGCGGGCCCCCATGGCGATCAGCAACCTGGCCAGGTCCACCACCTCGGGTTCGAGGGCGGCGTTCTCGATCACCGTCTCACCATCGGCGAGCACGGCGGCCATCATCAAGGTCTCGGTGGCCCCAACGCTGGGGCAATCCAGATGGATCTTGCCGCCGGTGAGGCGGTGACCCCGGCCGGGCACCACGGCGGAGACCACGCCGTGGTCGATGGTGACCTGGGCCCCAAGGGCTTTCAGCCCCTTGACATGCTCCACCACGGGGCGGGTGCCGATCTGGCAACCTCCAGGCAGGGGCACGCGGGCCACACCCAGGCGGGCGAGCAGGGGGCCGATGCAGAAGAAGCTGGCCCTGAGGCTGTTAACCAGTTCGTAGGGGGGAGCCGACTTGTTGAGGGGACGGCCGTCCATCTCAATCCAGTCCTCACCGCGCCGCACACCCACCCCCAAGGAGGCGAGGATTTCCCCCATGGCGGCGATGTCCGTGAGGGGGGGGACATTGCGCAGGCGCAGGGCGTCCTCGGTGAGGAGGCAGGCCGCCATCAACACCAGGGCGGAATTCTTGGCGCCGCTCACCCGCAGATCGCCGGAAAGGCGACGACCACCGGAAATCTCAAGCTGGGGGGTGATCACGTGCTGGGGCGAAACGGCCGTCAGAGTCATGACTTGTGCGGTCCCGCTTTTTGTGCCGGCATCTTGACAATGATTCCACACAACGTCTAGCGGTCCGCCCCCTGAACTGTCTCGGTTCAGGAACCGGTCCAAACCTGCTCGATTGCCGGCGCTCGCCAGGCAGTCGAGGGGCCTGCCGCAGAACCGCAGGAGGGGCGTCGGACGATGATTTATGGTGGCCAGGTCGCTTAGCGACAAACGCCCGCGGATGTGGCGGAATTGGTAGACGCGCTAGTTTCAGGTACTAGTGGCAG
>JBAXME010000012.1:0-55668 GCA_037134455.1 Synechococcaceae cyanobacterium ELA445
CCCTGAACCAGTCCCCCCTTCCCTCCGCTGCCAGAGTGCTCACGGCACACCCCCCTCCATGCACCTCACCCCCCAGGAGAAAGACAAGCTGCTGGTCGTCACCGCCGCCCTGCTGGCGGAACGGCGGCTGAAGCGGGGCCTAAAGCTCAACCACCCGGAAGCCGTGGCCTGGGTCAGTTTTCAGATCCTCGAAGGGGCCCGCGACGGCCGGTCCGTGGCCGAGCTGATGCGAGATGGCAGCACCTGGCTCAAGCGCGATCAGGTGATGGAGGGGGTGCCGGAGCTGGTTGGCGAGGTGCAGATGGAGGCCACCTTCCCCGATGGCACCAAGCTCGTCACCCTCCACGACCCCATTAGGTAACAGCCGATGTCCCCCCTGATCCCTGGCGAACTGATCCCCGAGCCCGGTGAGCTGGAGCTCAACGCCGGCCGGCCCGTCACCACCTTGCCCGTGTCCAACACCGGCGATCGGCCCGTGCAGGTGGGCTCCCACTTCCACTTCCACGAGGCCAACGGCGCCCTGGTGTTCGATCGCGATGCCGCCCGCGGCCTGCGGCTCGACATCCCCGCCGGCAACGCCGTGCGCTTCGAACCGGGCGACCAGCGCGACGTGCACCTGGTGCCCTTTGCCGGCGAGCGCCGCGTCTTCGGCTTCAACGGCCTGATCAACGGCCCCCTCGATTAGGCCCCGCCACCCCTCCTCCCATGCCCTACCGGATCTCCCGCCGCGCCTACGCCGAGACCTACGGCCCCACCACCGGCGATCGCCTGCGCCTCGCCGACACCGAGCTGATTCTGGAGGTGGAGAAGGATTTCACCACCTACGGCGACGAGGTGAAATTCGGCGGCGGCAAGGTGATCCGCGATGGCATGGGCCAGGCCCAGACCACCCGCGCCGCCGGTGCGGTGGACACCGTGATCACCAATGCCCTGATCCTCGATTGGTGGGGGATCGTCAAGGCCGACATCGGCCTGCGCGACGGCCGCATCGTGGCGATCGGCAAGGCCGGCAACCCCGACATCCAGAGCGGTGTGAACATCATCGTGGGCCCGGGCACCGAGGCCATTGCCGGCGAGGGTCACATCGTGACCGCCGGCGCCATCGACACCCACATCCACTTCATCTGCCCCCAGCAGGTGGAAACGGCCCTCTCCAGTGGCGTCACCACCCTGCTGGGCGGCGGCACCGGCCCGGCCACGGGCTCCAACGCCACCACCTGCACCCCCGGTGCCTTCCACATGGCCCGCATGCTGCAGGCAGCAGAAGGCCTGCCCGTGAACCTGGGCTTCTTCGGCAAGGGCAACGCCAGCACCCCCGAAGCGCTCGAAGAGCAGATCCGCGCCGGTGCCGTCACCCTCAAGCTCCACGAAGACTGGGGCACCACCCCCGCTGCCATCGACTGCTGCCTATCCGTGGCCGATCGCTTCGACATCCAGGTGGCGATCCACTCCGACACCCTCAACGAAGCCGGCTTCGTTGAAGACACGATCCGCGCCATCGGCGGCCGCACCATCCACACCTTCCACACCGAAGGGGCCGGCGGCGGCCACGCCCCCGACATCATCCGCATCTGCGGCGAGCCCAACGTGCTGCCCAGCTCCACCAACCCCACGCGCCCCTACACGCGCAACACCCTGGAGGAGCACCTCGACATGCTGATGGTGTGCCACCACCTGGATCCCTCGATCCCCGAAGACGTGGCCTTCGCCGAATCGCGCATCCGCCGTGAAACGATCGCCGCCGAAGACATCCTCCACGACATCGGCGCCTTCTCGATCATCGCCAGCGATTCCCAGGCCATGGGCCGCGTGGGCGAAGTGATCACCCGCACCTTCCAGACGGCCCACAAGATGAAGGTGCAGCGGGGATCGCTGCCAGGCGACTCGAGCCGCAACGACAACACCCGCATCAAGCGCTACATCGCCAAGGTCACGATCAACCCGGCGATCGTGCATGGCATCGACAGCCAGGTGGGGTCAGTGGAGGTGGGCAAGCTGGCGGATCTGGTGCTGTGGAAGCCGGGCTTCTTCGGGGTCAAGCCGGAACTGGTGATCAAGGGGGGCTCGATCGTCTGGGCCCAGATGGGCGATGCCAACGCCTCGATTCCCACCCCGGGTCCTGTGCACGGCCGGCCCATGTTCGCCGCCTTCGGCAAGGCCCTGGCCCCCAGCTGCCTCACCTTCCTCTCCCAAGCCGCCCTCGATGCCGATGTGCCCCGCAAACTCGGCCTGGAGCGGCCCTGCGTGCCGGTGGTGAACACCCGCGGCATCGGCAAGGCCGACATGCGCAACAACAGCGCCCTGCCCAAGGTGGAGGTGGACCCGCAGACCTACGAGGTGTTTGCCGACGGCGAGCTGCTCACCTGTGAGCCGGCGGAGGTGCTGCCGATGGCCCAGCGCTACTTCCTGCTGTAACCGCGCTGCTGCTGGACCTACACCAGCTTCGGCAGCGGCTCGATGAGCCCATCGAAGCCCGGCTGGTTGGTCAGATCCAGCACCAGCAGCTCCTGGGGCACGAAAGTCTCCTCGGCCAGCAGGAACAGGCAGAGCCCTCCGGAGCTCAGATCGAGGATGGTGGCCGACCGCCAGGGATCGTTGGACTCCTGGCCACCGGGCGCCGACCGCACGGCGATGGGGCGGCTGATCTCCACCGGGTTACGGAAGTGGGTCCGGCGGTTGTCGTTGTCCGCTGCGTCATCCCCGCCGTCGAGGAGAGTCCCGGTCACCAAACCAAGTTACCGGAAGGGTTCCCCCTGCTCCGGCGTGATCAACTCGCTCCCCGGAAGGGACATGGCACCGCTTGAAGGGGCGGGCCACGGGAGCCCACCTGTCTCAACGAAAGTAAGCGGGTCTCAGTCCGTACGCCAGTCCACCAGGCAACATCTCATCTGCCTTTCGGGGCTTGACAGCCGTGGGTGCGGTGCTCGCGTTTCGTATCAACGATCACCGGAGTTGCCCCCACCGCTGTTCATGATCACGACCTGAGCCCGGCACCCATGTTCACGGATTACAGACCCAAGAAGGGCTACGACGAGTACTTCAGCGCCCGCTCCCAGCCACGCACGGCACTCCAGCCCCTGCTCTCCTCCCTCGGCCAGCTGGGCCTGGATCAACTCAACACCAGCCATGCCGCGGCCGGCATCCTGCTCAAGCGCCTCGGGGCCACCTTCCGCCTCAACGACTCCGGCAAGCAGGGCAGTGAACGGATCCTCCCCTTCGATCCCCTGCCCCGCCTGATCCTCACGGGCGACTGGCAGCTGCTGGAACGGGGCCTGATTCAGCGCCTGGAAGCGATCGACCTGTTTCTGGCCGACGTCTACGGCCCCCAGAAGATCCTCCATGACGGTGTGGTGCCCCGCGAAGACCTGGAAACGTCCCAGGGCTGGCGCCCCCAGATGAATGGCTTCCAGCCGCCCCTGGGGCGCTGGTGCCACATCTCCGGCCTGGATCTGATCCGCGACGGCTCCGGCACCTGGCGGGTGCTCGAAGACAACCTCCGCTGCCCCTCGGGCGTGGCCTACTTCCTGGAGAACCGGCGCGTGATGAAGCGCATGTTCCCCAGCCTGTTCGCCGGCCGGGCCGTGCAGCCCATCGACGACTACCCCTCCCACCTGCTCCAGACCCTGCGAGAGCTGGCCCCCTGGACCGACTCCCCCAAGGTGGTGCTGCTCACCCCCGGCGTGTTCAACAGCGCCTACTTCGAGCACAGCTACCTGGCCCAGCAGATGGGCATCCAGCTGGTGGAGGGCCGTGATCTGGTCTGCGAAAGCAACCGGGTCTGGATGCGCAGCACCGCTGGTCTCGAACCGGTGGATGTGATCTACCGCCGCATCGACGACGATTTCCTCGACCCGGCCGTGTTCCGCAGCGATTCGATGCTGGGGGTGCGGGGGCTGATGGAGGCCTACCGGGCCGGGCGTGTCGCCATCGCCAATGCCCCCGGCACCGGCGTCGCCGACGACAAGCTCATCTACGCCTATATGCCGGAGATCATCCGCTACTACCTGGGCGAAGAGCCGATCATCGAGAACGTGCCCACCTACATCTGCTCCCGTGACGACGACCGCGCCTATGTGCTCGCCCACCTGAAGGAGCTGGTGGTCAAGTCGGTGGCGGAAGCCGGGGGCTACGGCATGCTGATCGGCCCCCACGCCGGCGCCGAGGAGATCCTGGAGTTCGCCGCAAAGATCGAAAAGGATCCGCGCAACTTCATCGCCCAGCCCACCCTGGAGCTCTCCACCGTGCCGTCGCTGAGCGAAGGGGAGCTGTATCCCTGCCACGTCGACCTGCGGCCCTACGTGCTGCGGGGCAAAGGGGCCTGGGTGAGCCCCGGCGGCCTCACCCGCGTCGCCCTGCGCCGGGACTCCCTGGTGGTCAACTCCTCCCAGGGCGGCGGCTGCAAGGACACCTGGATCGTCGACGAGGCCCCATGCTGAGCCGTGTCGCCGAGTCCCTTTACTGGATCAACCGCAACGTCGAACGGGCGGAGAACATCTCCCGCTTCGTGGAGGTCAGCGAGGCCATGGCCCTCGACTGCCCCCCCGGCAGCGGCGAACCCTGGCTGCCCCTGATCGACGCCAGCGGCGACCGCGAACTGTTTGACAAGCTCTACCCCAACGGCCGGCCCGAGGACGTGGTGCGCTTCCTGGTGCGGGAGGAGGCCAACCCCAGCAGCATCTTCAACTGCATCGCCGTCGCCCGGGAAAATGCCCGCCAGATCAGGGAGGTGATCACCACCGAGATGTGGGAGCAGATCAACGACCTCTACTGGACCCTGCAGGAGAGCGTCACCTTCTGGCAGCAGCCAGCCCAGGAGCAACTGCGGGAAATCCGCCGCGCCTGCCAGCTGTTCTATGGCATCACCGATGCCACCCTCAGCCGGGATCTTTCCTGGCATTTCAGCCGCCTGGGCCGGCTGATGGAGCGGGCCGACAAAACCAGTCGCATCCTCGATGTGAAGTACTTCCTGCTGCTGCCCAGCCCCGAGGAGGTGGGCGGGGTGCTCGATGAGCTGCAGTGGATCTCCCTGCTGCGCACCACCGGGGCCTACCAGATGTTCCGCCAATCCCAACAACAGGGCATCACCCCCAAGGCGGTGGCGGCATTCCTGCTGCTGGATCCCATCTTTCCCCGGTCGGTGCGCTATTGCCTCGAAGGCATCAACCGCGCCCTGGGGGTGATTCGCGGCACCCCCGTGCCGGGGGCCCCCGATGACCTGGAGTGCCTGAGCGGCCTGATGCTCGCCTCCTGGAGCTTCGTGCGAATCGATGAACTGATGGCCCAGGGGCTGCACGAGGCCATCGATCATTTCCAGAGTGACCTCAACCGGCTGCACGCCAGGATCGAAGACCGCTACTTCGTCATGCCCACCCCCTCCTCCAGTCCCAAGGAACCGGCATGCGCGCCCGACTGACCCACACGTTCAGCTATCGCTACAGCGCGCCGGTACAGCTGGGACCCCATCGGATCTGCCTCAAGCCCCGGGGCCACGGATTCCAACGGCTGGTGAGCTACGAACTCCGCTTCTCGCCGGAGCCGAACCGCTGGTGGCCCCTGGTGGCCGCCAGCGGGGATGAGATCCAGCGGGCCTCGTTCCTCGGCAGCACCGACAGCTTCGATGTGCAGGCCATCAGCGAAGTGGAGACCTACCTACCGCCACCCCTGGAGATCTGCCTGGAGCAGAACGGCCTCGATCTGCCCTATCCCGTGGGCCAACTCAACAG
The DNA here is from genome assembly GCA_037134455.1 of Synechococcaceae cyanobacterium ELA445. GTDB lineage: Bacteria > Cyanobacteriota > Cyanobacteriia > PCC-6307 > Cyanobiaceae > ATX-6F1. Next base: position 5,724 of record JBAXME010000012.1, read on the forward strand.
TGATCTCAAGGGGAGCCTGGAGGGCTGGTTGCCCAATGGCCAGCACGATCCGGCTGCGGTGGAACTGGCCCAGGAGGCCCTGATGGGCAGCGACCAGCGGGCCCTGATGTTCCTGAACCAGCTGGTGGAAATGATCCAGGATCGGGTCAAGTACACCCAGCGCCACGTCGGCCCCGCCTGGCCCGCCGGCCGCACCCTCAAGGAGCGGGTGGGCTCCTGCCGTGACCTGGCCATGCTGATGGTGGAGTCCTGCCGCTGCGTGGGCCTGCCGGCCCGCTTCGTCAGCGGCTACCACCTGGTGGAGCCACCCCCCAAGCGCTACGACCTCCATGCCTGGGCCGAGGTCTACCTGCCGGGGGCTGGCTGGCGAGGCTTTGACCCCAGTGGCATGGGGGCCATCGATGATCGCTACATCCCCCTGGCCACCTCCTCCAAACCGGGGCTGACCGCGGCGGTGAGCGGCAGCTACTCCGGGCCCTCGGAAGTCAAGAGCAAGCTGAAATGGTCGATCTCCGCCGAGGTGCTGGAGGAAACCCATGCGCCTGGGGGGGCCGAACCTAGCCTCAACCCATGAGCGTTGCCGGCAACAGGATCCAGTCCAACCTGGCGGAAGAGGTCAACCAGCGGTTGATCTCGATCATGGCCGTGGTGGGCCTGCTGGGGAGCACCCTGATCGGGGCCACCAGCGGCGCCCTGGCGCTCTTGCAGGCCAACCGCACGATCGTCCGCCAAACCGACCAGATCGCCGCCACCGTCAGCACCCTGCTGCAATCGGAAGCCAACCGTGAGCAGCAGCAGACGATGCTGCAGATCTATCGCGCCCAGCCACTCAGCAACCAGAGCGACACGATCACCTCGGTCCTGGTGTTCGACAGCGCCGGCAAGGTGCGGCTCAGTTCGCGGCCCTCGTTGTTGGGCCGTTCGGTGGCCCAGGTGCTGAGAAGCCCGGAGCTCGATGCAACCCTCGACCCCGCCGTCCTGCGCTGCTTCCTCGATCCCCAACTGGGCTGCCCGGACTCCAAGCGCAGCTTCCACTTCCCCTGGGAGTCCACCCAAACGGAACTGCGTCCTCTGCGCCTGTTCAGCTTCGATGCGGTGCCAAGGGAAAAGCGCTATCTGGTGGCGGTCACCTTTGGATCGGAGGCCACCAACCTGCTGGTGATCCAGCAGATGTTGCTGGTGTTCAGCCTCAGCATGCTGATCCTCGGCGGCCTGCTCACCGCGCTGACGGTGACCCTGAAAAAGAACCTGCTGCCGGGATTGCAGAGGGTGGCCGAAACCGATGCGCTCACCAACCTGGCCAACCGCCGCACCTTCATGGACATCACCCAGAAGATGCTGAAGCGCGGCCACGACGAAGGCCTGCCCCACGTGCTTTGTGTGGTGGACATCGACTTCTTCAAGCGCATCAACGACACCTACGGCCACGTCTGTGGCGATGAGGTGCTCAAGAACGTGGCCCAGGAGCTCAGGGCGGCCCTGCGGGAACGGGATCTGGTGGCCCGCCTCGGCGGCGAGGAGTTCGGCCTCGTGCTGCAGAGCAGCAGCGCCATGGCGGAGGCGGTCCTTGAACGGGTGCGTCAGCGGGTCGAAGCCTCCGCCACCGCCTGGGATGGTGAATCGATCGTTGTGACCATCAGCCTCGGGGTGGCGGGCACCGAAAAGCTGGGTCAAGACCTTGACTACCTCTACGCCGCGGCCGATGGGGCCCTCTACCGCGCCAAGGAAGAGGGGCGAAACCGGCTGCGCTGGGCCTCCGCCCCCAGCCAGAACCCCCTTTCCGATCGGCGGGAGATCAACATCGTTGAGCCCTCAGTCGGGCCCTCCAGCTCCCAGCCTTCCCCGACCCCCAACCGCTAATGCCCTGCGCCATCCCCGCCTGGCTCACTGCCGCCCTCCCCGTGGCCACGGAGGTGGACCGGCGCCTGGCCGCCGCCGGGGTGCACCTCACCCTCGGCGGCGAACCCACCTACGTGCCCGTCAACCCCGAGGGTGCCGAGTGGAGCGTGGCCGCCGATGGGCCCACCAAACTGCGCTACGCCCGGGCCCTGGGGCGGGAGCTGCAGCAGCGGGCCTGGCCCGGCAGCACCCTGATCTACTGCCCCGGCAAGCGCTACGACGGCGAAGTGAACCCCCGCTGGGCCCTGCGCCTGATCACCGGCCCGGGCGGCGAACCGATCGTGCGTTGGCCCCAGGACGGGGGGCCCGGCGACGGGAACGGCGGCATCCCGGAACGCAGGCCCCTGGGTGAGGCGGAGGCCCTGCCCTTCCTGGAGCGCATCGGTGCCGAGCTCGGCTGCGGCCTGCGGCCCCTGAGCCTGCGGGACACCCTCGACCCCCAGCGGCGGGTCTGGGCCGCACCGCTCTGCCACCACTACCCGGAGCTGGATCCGGAAGCCGCACCCGGCTGGCAAGGGGCCGAATGGCCCCTGGAGGAGCCGCTGCGGGAACTACTGCCCGCCGAGGGACCGGCGGGCCTTCGGCTACCCCTGCAACAGTTCCCCGAGGGGGTGCTGCGCCAGGTGCTCACCCTGGAGGTGCACCCGGAGGGCTGGAGCCTGTTTCTCCCCCCGGTGGCCCGGGAGCGGCTGGAGGAGCTGCTGCAACGGATCGCCACCGCCAGTGCGCCCTGGAGTCAGCCAGAGCTGAGCGGTGTGCTGCCCCACGACACCGTGGGCCACTGGCAGGTGCTTGGCCTCACCGCCGATCCGGGGGTGCTGGAGGTGAACCTGCCGGTGTGCGCCAACTGGCAGGCCTACGCCACCTGGATGCAGACCCTGGCGGAGGCGGGCGAAGTGGTGGGCCTGCGCTCCTGGAAGGAGGAGAACGGACAGGCCGTCGGCACCGGAGGCGGCAACCACCTGCTCTGGGGCGGCCCCGACCTGGACTCCAATCCCTTCTTCAGCCGGCCGGAGTGGCTGGTGGCCGTGCTGCGCTTCTGGCAACGCCATCCCTCCCTGGCCTACCTGTTCGGCGGCCCCTCGGTGGGGCCCTCCTCCCAGGCCCCCCGAACCGACGAGGGCAGCGCCTCCTGGCTCGATCTGGAGCTGGCCCACAGCAGCCTCGACCAGCTGCCCCCGGGGGATCAACGGGTACTGATCAGCGAAACCCTGCGCCACCTGCACGCCGACCGCAGCGGCAACACCCACCGCAGCGAGATCAGCCTCGACAAGTTCTGGAACCCCGCCTGGGCCGCCGGCTGCCAGGGACTGATCGAATTCCGGGCGATCGAAACCCTGCCCGAGGTCGAATGGATGGCCGCCATCGCCCTGCTCTGGAGCGCCCTGGCGGTGCACCTGTTGGAGCCCCGGCACCGCCCCATGGAGATGGACCCCTTCGGTGGGCGGCTCCACGATGAGCTGATCCTGCCCAGCGCCCTGCTGGCGGATCAGGAAGCGGTGCTGGCCAGCCTGGCAAACGACGGGCTCAGGCTCGATCCAAAGCCCTTCCGGGCCATCTGGGACCGGCAATGCCCCCTGCTGCTGAGCTGGCAGGAAGGGGAGGCCCGCCTGGAGCTGCGACGGGCACGGGAACCCTGGCCCCTACTCTGCGACACCCCGGTGGAGGGGGGCAGCACCAGCCGCTTCGTGGACAGCTCCCTGCGGCGCTTCGAGCTGATCGCCAACCCCGCCTTCCGGCTCAACCACTCCGTGGTGCTGAATGGCAGGCCGGTGCCCCTTGGCGAGGGGCCCGTGGCGGTGCGCTACCGCCAGGAACAGCTCTACCCATGCCTGCACCCGGCCATCGCCCCCCACGTGCCCCTGGAGCTGGCCGTTCTCGGCGCCGCGCCCGGTGGGGACCCCGCCGTGTGCGGCCACTGGAGCCTCTCGAGCGAAGCGGACGGGTTCATCAAACCCAGCGAGAACGGCACCCCGGATCAGGAGCTGGTGGCCTGGAACGCCCAGGCACCCTGGCGCGGCGGCCAGCCAAAGGCCGTCACCGTTGATCTGCGCCTTCCGCCCCTGCCCCGCTAATCCCCTCCGCCATGACCCGTGCCTCCGGCCGCATCCTGCTCACCGCCCTCGCCCTGCTGTGGGGTTCACCCCTGGCGGCCTTGGCCCAGCAGGCCAAACCTGCGAGCCCCAAGACCAAGGCGGGCGCCAAAAGTGCCGCGCCGGTGGCCCGCTACCAGATCGACGCCGACACAACGAACTCCCTGGGCATCCGCATGCCCTCCATGGGTGCCCTGATGGGCGGCGCCTCGGTGGGGTTGGAAACCACCACCACCCGCAGACTGGAGCTGCTGCTCACCTCCAGTCAGGTGCCCTCCATGACCCCACGGGCGGAGCACGTCATCCCCAGCGGCCTGCAGCTGGGCGCCTCCCTGCCGCTGGCGAGCGGCCTGCCCGGTCCTGCGGGAGGGGAGGACCGCCTGGCGATCGAGCCCAAGGGCAAGGGGCGCATCCTCAGTTTCTGGGGCTGCGGCGCCCAGGCGGGGCCGGGCCAGCCGGCGGTGCTGGAGTTCGCCAGCCTCGATGCCGACAAACTGAAGCAGACCCTGCGGGGCCTACGACCCACAGCTGCTGACCGCGAGGCCCCTGGCACCCGCGGCAACTGGCCCAGCGGCTCCGAAGCCCCCGCCATCCCCCTCACCGGCTCCCTGGTGGGCGACCACACGGTGACGGGCAACTACAGCCCGGACATCCGCTTCTCCCTTACCCCAAGCCAGGACTTCCTGGCCCCGCTCAACCTCAAAACCAGCCCGGAAGGCGGTGCCCTGCGGTTGAGTTGGAATGGCATTGACCACATCCTCGGCCTCGAGGCCGAGGTGGTCGGCAAAGGGGCCGGAAGCGACGACGTGGTGATCTGGACCTCCAGCACCAGCCGCGAGGGGCGCGGCAAGAGCCAGGGGGAGCTGCTGCCCCCGGACCGCACCTCCTGTGTGATGAGCGTCGAGGCCCGCAAGGCAATGGAACTGCCCATGGCCTCCCTCACCGCCTACGGCAAAGCCGTAACCCTGCGGGGCCCCGGCTGGCAGGTAGACCTGGAGAGGCGCTCCAGCGCATCGGTGCCACCCTTCGAGGGAATCGATGGCAAGGGGGCTGAACAACCCACCGCCCCCAAAGGGGGTGGCGGCTTCAACCCGTTCAAGCTGTTCTGAAGCCCTTCAGGGGGTGGGCTCCGACCGGAGGCCTACCAGCTCACCCCATGCAGCTTGGGCAGTGGTGCCGTGAGCGAGGTGGTGGCGAACAGGCGGGGAATCTTGCTGCTGTTGTAGACGCGGAACTCCCGCACCACGCTGGCCCCCTCCTCCCGCACCGCCTGGTTGAGCACCAGGGAGCCATCGGGATCGGAGACCGAGCGGTGGAAGGTGCCGGGGGGGATGCGCAGGATGTCGCCACCCATCTCCAGGCGCACGATGTGGAACGGGTAATTCCAGCCCAGGTTCACCAGGAAAAACGTGCGGCCCCCCTGCATCGCCAGCAGGTTGTCCTCCTGGTGGGGATGGAGATAGAACTGCCAGGCTCCGGTTTCCGGATCATCGGGCGGGCTGATGGCCGGCCCGCTATGCACCACCAGATCACGGGCATTGGAGGTGGGCACGGTGATGTCGAAGAAGCGCACCGCGGGCGTGTCGCGGAACTTCTGGTACGGGATCATCTCGAACATCGGCGCCGGCTTGTGCGCGCGATGGATCACCCCGGCCGGTGCGCTGTTGGTCGCGCCAGGGCTGCTGGTTGCGCCAACGCTGTCCGTTGTCTGAACGCCGTCGCTGGCCAGAAGGCTGCTGTTGGGCATAACGGTCTCCCCCCTTGGTTAGAAGACTAAGTACACCCACCTAAACGAAGCGCCAGGCGCCTGGGTGGTTCCAACTGCTACCGAAAGCGCCTGCAGGGACGGTACGGCAATTGGCGTTGCCTGAATCGATGGTTCCCCCCTCGTGCCAACCGTGGGTTTTCCGATCGCTTCTATGCCCCGTCTCGGTGGCCGACGTCAAGAACAACGTCACCCAGTGCAGCAGCGGCGCGAGCGCACCCGGAGGGGCTCAAGTTGGCGTTACGGAGGGGACGAAGGCCGCCGGAAGCGGCAATGGCATCTCGGTGTCAGCGGGCGGCGGCGCACAGGCGGGTACCCGTTGCGCCACCACCTGGCCAATCACCACCACCGAAGGGGAGAGGAAGGATTCGGCCTCCACCCGGTCGGCCAGTTCACCCAGCTGGGCCAGCAGCTGCCGCTGGCCCAGCACCGTGCCCTGCTGGATCACCGCGGCGGGGGTGGTGGCAGCCAGCCCACCGGCCATCAGCTCCTCACAGATGCGTCGCAAGTTGTGCAGGCCCATGTAGATCACCAGGCCGTCGCTGCAGCGGGCCAGGCCGCGCCAGTCGACGCCGGGCCTGCCCTTGTCGATCTCCTCGTGGCCGGTCACGAACGTGACCGAGGATCCCGCCCGCCGGTGGGTCACAGGGATGCCCACGTAGGCGGGCGCGGCGATGCCGGCGGTGACCCCGGGCACCACCTCCACCGGGACGCCGTGGCGGGCCAGGTGGGCCGCCTCCTCGCCGCCCCGGCCGAACAGGAAGGGGTCGCCCCCCTTGAGCCGCACCACCAGGCGGTGGCGCTGGGCCAGCTCCACCAGTACGGCGTTGGTGCTGGGCTGGGGCACGGAATGGTGGCCACGCCGCTTGCCCACGAACCGGCGCTCGCAGTGGGCGGGGGTGAGCTCCAGCAGGGCGCGGGGCACCAGGGAGTCGTAGACGAGGGCATCGCACTGGCTCAGCAGCCGATGGGCCTTGAGGGTCAGCAGCTCGGGATCCCCGGGCCCCGCCCCCACCAGATACACCTTGCCGGGAGGGGTCGCCGTCATGGCAGCGCCACCAACTGGTCGAGGAGAACCTGGCGCAGGCGGGGATGTTGCAACAGCGGGGGACCGAGCAGCTCGGTGAGGCGACTGGTGGCCAGGGCGAGGGGCAACGCCACCGAATCCCCGGCCATTGAGGCCTGAGTGTATGGAGCAGCGGGCACGGCGCCGGCATCGATGGACTGGCATCGGGCGCCGCTGACCCGCTCGAGGTGAGCCAGGTAGCGCTCCGCCAAGGGCCCCTCCAGGGGATGGTGGCCCCACACCACGGGGCGCTCCGGCCGTTGCGCCTCCGCCGCCACCTCAGCCAGCAACCGCTGCCAGCGGGGCCAGGCACCCAGGAAAGGAAGGCGCCACAGGCGCCGCGCCGGACCCAGACGGGCCCGCCATCGGGCTGCGATCGCCGGCAGATCGTGGCGCACGTGGGTTCCGGGCAGCAGCAGCAGGGGCACCAGGGTGAGGGCGGCCCCAGCGGTGAGCTCGGAGGCAAGCGCAGCCTCCTGATCCCCGGCGGTCAAGGCCTGCAACAGCACCGGCGCGCCCCGGGAGGAATCCAAATCAACCGCCAGTTCCCGTAGTTCAACGGGAATCTCTCCACCACTGCGGCCATGCACCAGCAGCAGCAGGCTTGAGGGGCCCTGCCGCCGCCGCAGCGCACCGACCTGCAGCGGCTGCCGCTCCATCACGTCCCCCACTCGGCCCAGGCTGCCCACCCTGCCATCCCCCCGCACCGATCGGGGGCCGGGCGAGGGGACAATGGCTCGACCCGGTCGATCCGTTCCGTTGCGATCCCCCCCGACGTCACCGCCCAAGCTCGACCCGGATCGCCTGCGCTTCCGCCAGCTGCTCGGCAAGATCGGCAGCGGCGAGCACACCAGCACGGGCCTCAGCCGTCAGGAGGCGTGCGAGGCGATGGAGCTGATGCTGCAGGGCAGCCCTAGTGACGCCCAGCTAGGGGCGTTCCTGATCGCCCACCGCATCCGGCGCCCGGCACCGATCGAACTGGCGGGCATGCTCGATGCCTACCGGGCCTGGGGTCCGGTGCTGCGCACTCCCGGCCGACGGGCCCTCTGCTTCGGGGTGCCCTACGACGGCCGCACCCGCACGGCGCCGCTGCTGCCGTTGCTGGCCCTGGTGCTCGCCGCCAGCGGGCAGCCGGTGGTGCTCCACGGCGGCTCGCCCATGCCGGTGAAATACGGCGTCACCCTGGCGCAGCTGTTTGCTGCCCTGAGCATGGAGTGGAGGGGGCTGGGCCTGAAGGCGGTGCAGCAACGGCTCGACCTCCATGGCCTCGCCCTCACCCACCAACCCGACCACTTTCCAGCTGCCGAAGGGCTGGTGACGGTACGGGAGCAGATCGGCAAACGGCCGCCAGTGGCGAGCCTGGAGCTGCTATGGACGCCCCACCAAGGGGAGCATCTGCTGGTGAGCGGCTTTGTCCATCCCCCCACGGAATCCCGCTCCTGGGAAGCCCTGACGGCGGCAGAGGAAACCGATGTGCTCACGGTCAAGGGGCTGGAGGGCTCCACCGACTTGCCCCTCAGCCGGGCGGGCATCACCGCCCGGGTGCGCCATGGACAGATGGAGCGGCACGTCCTCAACCCCTCAGACCACGGCCTCCAGGGCGAGGATCTGCCCTGGGAAGGGATCGAGCCCTGGACCCAGCAGGCCCGGTGGGCCCTGGTGGGGCAAGGACCCCTGGCACCGGCACTTCGCTGGAATCTGGGGGCCGTTCTGGCTCTCTCAGGGATCGCCGAGAACCTGGAGATCGCCCTCGCCCAAGCCCATGCCCTGCTGGAAGCCGGGGCCGGCGAACGGCTGCGGGCTGACCTGGCGGCGGGCTCAACCTTGGCGGCAGCCAACCGGTGAAGGCCCACTGAAAACCCAAGAATTCTCGTTTGTGAAAGGGAGTCTGAGACTCCCTTTTTTCATGACCTCAGCCGCAACTTCACCGCCACCAACCAGGAAACGAAGCGGAGCGAAAGTTCTGCCTAAAAGCTATGGCTGAGCGGATTAGCCCCCTGATCATTTCCTCTCCCAAATTGACAAAACTCACCTGACGTCCGCTCCCCCCCGTTCGCGAACACCCCACCGACAAAGCCCCGCCTTTCCCAAGGGAACCCTGCGACGTTGTGCCGTGGCACGCCTTCTCTCACAAAGCCAGCTGGTCCCTTGAGTTTGAGAAAACCTGATCTGACCACCAAGCCTGGAGTCCCAATCCATCATTGCCATCAGCAGCCCTGATCTTAAACAGCTTGACCGATAAGAAGCCCTCCCCATAAGGTCATCGAACCCAATGCCCTACGGGCAAAATTTCCAAGGCCATGGAACAAGTCCTCAACTTCGATTCAGCCCCCCTGGGCGAGCACCAACAACCACAATCTGCCCATTCACCACCAGCCACGGCCGAGCACGTGCCATGGCACCAGCAGTTCCGTCGCATCCAGATCGTGCAATCGCTCGAGGCCGTTCAGGATCTGATTGCCGTATCTCTGTGCGTGGGTCTGTTCTGCGTGATGGCCCTACAACTGAAGGCCATCTTTCAATCATTGATCGGCACACCCCATTTCCACGAGGTCACCGCCGACATCCTGTTCATCCTGATCCTGGTGGAACTCTTCCGCCTCTTGATCATCTACCTGCAGGAACAACGGGTCTCGATCGGCGTTTCGGTCGAAATCGCCATCGTCTCGGTGCTGCGGGAGGTGATCGTCAAAGGGGTGCTCGAAACCGACTGGCACCAGATCCTGGCGGTCTGTTTCTTCCTGGTGGCCATGGCCCTGCTGATGGTGGTGCGGGTCTACCTGCCGACCACCTTCGCGGGGGTGGATCCGCGCCGACAGGTGGCCGCCCTGCGGCAGAACGTCACCCCCTAGGCCGCCACCGGGAACCCCAGATCCTGCGGTTCGTCTGGCCGCCCTAGGGTCGTGGCCACCGCCGCGAGCCCATAGACCCCACCTCCCTGCTCGTGGGTGTGCTGGTGAGCTCCATCGGCGCCGGCTACGTCATCTACGGGCGCAAGCAGGAGCATCCCGTCGCCCTGCTCTGCGGCCTGGCGCTGTCGCTGGTTCCCTGGTTCATCACCAACCCGTGGCTGTTGCTGCTGGCCTGCGCTCTGCTGATGGCGGTGCCGCTGCGGTTGCGCTGATCCCAGCATCGAGGGCCTCAGCTGGGGATCCATGGCACCCGCCGTGACCAGGTTGTGGTGCGACCGACGGCAATCAGTTCATCACCAACAGCACCAGCAACTTGGCGGGGGACCAGCCCTGCCGCACAGTGGCCAGGACCGTCGCCCATTCCAGGGGCGGCCCCTGCAACGACGAGGCGCAGGGGCCCTGCGTGCCCCTGCCGCACCCCCTTCCCTGTGCCATGGCCATCCTCACCGGACTTTCTGGTAACGAACTCTTCTGCCTGCGCCGCAAGGGCCTCACACCCGGTGACCTGGTGATCGGCAACAGCGTGATCTCCCTCGGCCTGGTACGCAGCATCACCGCAGGGCTCAAGACCCTGCTGGGGGGAGAGGTGCACGGCATCACCTCCCTGATCCATGAGGGGCGCAAGCGGGCCTACCGACGGATGCTCAAAGAGGCGCGCGAGCGGGGGGGAGTCGGCCTCACGGGGGTGTCGAACGAACTGTTGTTCCACGGCACCAATGTGGAATTTCTGGCGATCGGCTCCTGCCTGCACCGCGGTGACGAGCGCAGCGAGGAGCTGGAGTTCTCCAGTTCCGCCGACGGTCAGGCGCTGTATTGCCAGATGGATTGCGGCTTCCGGCCGTTGCAGTTCGCCTTCGGCAACGTGGCTTACTCCGTGGGCCTGGGGGGCGGCCTGATCGGCAGCCTGCGCAGCCTCGCCCGGGGAGAGGTGGTGGAGTTCTCCCGCCTGTTCAACACCACCCGCCATTTGGCCCTGGAACGGCTCCAGGCGGAGGCCTGCGCCGTAGGGGCCAATGCCGTTGTCGGCATCAAGACCACGATCCTGCCCTTCGTCGGCCTGCAGGAGATGGTGATGATCGGCACCGCCTCCCACCATCCCGCCCTGCCGGAATCCTGCGGCGTCGAGCCGATCACCAGCGACCTCACCAACGAGGAGATGTGGAACCTGATCCACCAGGGCCTGATGCCAGTGCAGCTGGTGCTGGGGGTGTCGGTCTATTCCCTGGGGCTCTGGGGCGGCATCACCGCCTTCCTCAAGTCCTTCGTGCGCGGTGAAATCCGGGAGCTCACCAGCTTGATCTACGAAGCCCGGGAGCAGGCCCTGAAGCACATCGAGTCCGACGCCAGGCGTTGCGACGCCGACCAGGTGGTTGGCATCAAGACCTACGTCTACAACCTGGGGGGAGGCATCATCGAATTCCTGGCCATCGGCACGGCGGTCAAGGCGATGCCGGGGGTGCACACCCTCTCGGATCAGCTGCTGCCCCAGGCGATCATCCGCGACCAGGACACCTTCATCAACACCGCCGAAACCAGCACCGGAGTGACCCTGAACAGCCCCGTCAACGCCAATGGCATCTTGGTGGCCGTCGCCAGCTTGATGTTCACCGTGATCTGGTTCGTCTACCTGATCGCCTTCGCCCTGCACCGATGAGCAGTGGCCACTCCCGGCTCGGCGTACTGCTGCTGCATGGATTCACCGGCAACCCGGACACCATCCGCCCCCTGGAGGCGCCCCTCAAGAACCTCGACCTGGAGGTTTCCGTGCCGTTGCTGCGGGGCCACGGGGCCAACTCCCCCGAGGCCCTGCGCGGTGTCACCTGGCCCGACTGGCTCGCCGATGGCACCACGGCCCTGGCGGAGCTGCGGAACCGGGCCGATCGGGTGATGGTGGTGGGCCACAGCATGGGCGCCCTGGTGGCCCTGCAGCTGGCAGCCAACCAAAGTCCAGGCCTGGACAGCCTGGTCCTCATGGCAACGCCGCTGCAGCTGGCCTCGCCCCTCGCCCCGGGCCGGCCCCTGCAAGGGTTCAGGCCTCTGCTGCAACGGCTGCTGCGCAGCTGGCCGATCCCCAAGAGCTACGCGGACCCACGGCTGGGCGGCAACGACAGCAGCTACCCCTGGGCGCCGATGGGGGCCCTGATCTCCTTCCTCGACCTGGTGGAACGCACCGGTCCACGGTTGAAGGAGGTGTCCCTCCCCGCCTTGATCCTGCACAGCCATGGCGATCCGGTCGTGAAGGACACCAGCGCCGAAACAGTGCTGGCCAACCTGGCCACCCCGACGGCCGAGAAGCGCATCGTCTGGTTCCAGCGCTCAGGCCATGAGCTGCTGCGGGATGTGGACCGGGACGCCGTGCTTGAAGCCGTGTTGCAGTTCGTGGGGGAGCGGCTCAACCACGGTTGAAGGCCCCTCTGCTGCGTCTCGGGAGCGCCCAGGACACCAGCGCCGCAGTGGCCTACAAGTGGGCGCGCCTCATTCGAGCTTCTCGACCACCACCGCCGTGCCGTAGCAGAGCACTTCAGTGGCCGCCGAGCTGCCACTTTCCACCTCGGAACCGTCATAGCGGGCGCCGACGATGGCATTGGCGCCAAGCTTGCGGGCGTGGCTGATCATCTGGTCGTAGGCCTGCTGACGGGTCTGTTCGCACATCTCGGTGTAGGCGCCGATCCGTCCACCGACCATCGATTTGAGCCCACCGAAGAACCCCTGCAACAGGGTGGGGGAGCGCACCACGATGCCCCGCACGATCCCCTTGTACTCCCGGATTCCATAGCCCTCGATGCTGAAGGTGGTGGTCACGAATACGGGTTGAACCACGGGGGCAGCCGGCGACGTAGGGGCCCAACGCTATGGCCAGCCGCCGCAAGCGTGGGAGCCTGAGGGGACCAGTTGCCCGCGCTCGTGCGCCTCTCCCGGCCCTCCACCTACGTCTGCGCCTTCGTCACCCTGCTGAACGACCGGCTCGGAGAAAGCATCGTCTTTCCGCTGCTGCCCTTTCTGCTGGCGAGCTTCAGCAACGACGGCCGCACCCTGGGGCTGCTGGCGGGCAGCTACGCCCTGGCCCAGTTCGGCGCCACCCCCCTGATCGGCGCCCTCAGCGACCGCTTCGGCCGCCGGCCAGTGATCGCCCTCTGCGTGGCCGGCTCGGTGCTGGGGCTGGGGCTATTCGCCCTCACCCTGGCCACGGACTGGGCCGCCGTGCCCTGGGCCGCCGGCACCGGACTCCCCCTGGGCCTGCTGTTCCTGGCCCGGCTGATCGACGGGGTGAGCGGCGGCACCGCCGCGACCGCCGGAGCCGTGCTCGCCGACATCTCACCGCCTGAACAGCGGGCCAGGGCCTTCGGCCTGATCGGCGTGGCCTTCGGGCTGGGCTTCATCCTCGGGCCCGCCCTGGGGGGAAAACTGGGAGAGATCAACGTCAACCTGCCGGTGCTGGTGGCGGTGGGCTTCGCGGCGATGAATCTGGTGCTGGTGCTCACCTTGCTGCCGGAAACCCATCCCCCCGAAGCCCGCCGCCCCATGCCCAGACGCCGCGAGCTCAACCCCTTCGCCCAGCTGCGCAAGGTGTTCACCAACCCCCAGGTGCGGCGGCTCTGCCTGGGGTTCTTCCTCTTCTTCCTTGCCTTCAACGGCTTCACCGCCGTACTGGTGCTCTACTTCAAGCAGGCCTTCGGCTGGGGCCCCGGCCTGGCGGGCACCGCCTTCCTGATCGTGGGTGTGGTGGCCACGGTGGTGCAGGGGGGATTGATCGGGCCCCTGGTCAAGCGCTTCGGCGAATGGCGCCTCACCCTGGCGGGCCTGGGGTTTGTGATCGCCGGCTGCCTGTTGATCCCCGCCGCCAACCCCAGCAACTCCCAGCCGGTGGTGTTCAGTGCCGTGGCCGTGCTGGCCATGGGCACGGGCCTGGTGACCCCCTGCCTGAGGAGCCTGGTCTCCCGCCGCCTCGACAGCTCGGGGCAGGGGGCGGCCCTGGGCAGTCTGCAGGGTCTCCAGAGCCTGGGCACTTTCCTGGGTCCGCCGCTGGCGGGCCTGGCCTACGAGTCCATCGGCCACACCAGCCCCTTCTGGCTGAGCACCGGCCTGCTGGCCCTGGTGGCGACCCTCGTGGCGGGTGGGGTACCGCAAAAAGCCCCGCTGGCAAGCACGGGCGACACCGGAAGCCCTGGAATCTGATTGCTACCTTGTCGGCGAGATCATTTGATGCGATTCGAGGCCAACCATGAGCAATCCCGTGGTCGCTCCGGATCTCTACATCAACCGCGAACTCAGCTGGATTGCCTTCAACCAGCGGGTGCTGGCCCAGGCCCTCAATGAACACACGCCGTTGCTGGAGCAGGCCAAGTTCAGTGCCATCTTCAGCAACAACCTCGACGAGTTCTTCATGGTGCGCGTGGCGTCCCTGAAGTCCCAGCTGGAGGCGGGCGTCGAAACCCTCAGCGACGACGGCAAGACGCCGCTGCAGCAACTCAAGATCATCCATGAGACCCTGCGGCCCCTGCTGGAGCAGCAGCAGGCCCATTACCGGCTCTACCTCAAGCACCAGCTCAATGAGCACGGCGTGCAGCTGATCGACTACGAACGGCTCAACGCCCAGCAAAAAGCCTGGGTGAATGACTACTTCCAGACGGCCATCTTCCCGGTGCTCACTCCCCTGGCGGTGGATCCGGCCCATCCCTTCCCGTTCATCAGCAACCTCAGCCTCAACGTGGCGGCCCTGATTCGCGATCCGGATTCGGGCCAGCAGGAGTTCGCCCGGGTGAAAGTGCCCCAGAAGAACCTGCCCCGCTTCGTGCAGATTCCGATCGACCTCTGCACCCGCCAGCCCTCACCGGTGTTCACGGCGGTGCCCCTGGAGCAGGTAGTGGCGTTCAACCTCCATCTGCTGTTCCCCGGCATGACGATCGAGGGTCACTACTTCTTCCGGGTCACCCGGGACGCTGACCTGGAACTGCGGGACCTGGAGGCCGACGACCTCATGCACGCCCTGCAGGAGGGCCTGCGCAAGCGGCGCCGCGGCGGCGAGGTGGTGCGGCTGGAGGTGGCCGACGAGATGCCCGACGAAGTGGTGGAGTTGCTGATGGAGGGCACGGACGTGAAGGAGGACGACCTTTACCGGATCAACGGGCCCCTGGGGCTCGATGACCTGATGACCCTGCTCTCGATCCCCCTTCCCCAGCTCAAAGACAAGTCCCACAAGGGCCGCACCGCCCCCGCCCTCGCCCGCACCCAGAAGAGCAGCCTGGAGGACGGCTCCCTCAAGGCCGAGGAGTTCGAGAGCATCTTCTCGGTGCTGCGCCGGGGCGATGTGCTGCTGCACCACCCCTTTGACCTGTTTTCCACCTCGGTGGAGGAGTTCATCGGCCAGGCCGCCGACGACCCCTCGGTGCTGGCCATCAAGATGACCCTCTATCGCACCTCCAAGGACTCGCCGATCATTGCCGCCCTGATCCGGGCCGCCGAGAACGGCAAGCAGGTGATGGCCCTGGTGGAGCTCAAGGCCCGCTTCGACGAGGACAACAACATCCAATGGGCCCGCCAACTGGAGCGCGCCGGCGTGCATGTGGTGTACGGGGTGTTGGGGCTCAAGACCCACACCAAGATCATGCTGGTGGTGCGCAAGGAGAAGGAGCGGCTCCGCAGCTACGCCCACATCGGCACGGGCAACTACAACTCAAAAACCTCCACCCTCTACACCGACCTCGGCCTGCTCACGGCCCGACCGGAAATCGGCCAGGACCTGGTGGAGCTGTTCAACTACCTCACCGGCTTCTCCAAGCAGCAGAGCTTCCGGAAGCTGCTGGTGGCGCCGGTGACCCTGCGCAAGGGCATGGAGGCCCTGATCGAGCGGGAAACGCTCAACGCCCTCGAAGGGCGTGGCGGTGCCATCAAAGCCAAGATGAACGCCCTGGTGGACCCCAAAATCATCGCCCTGCTCTATGAGGCCTCCCAGGCCGGAGTCCAGATCGATCTGCTCGTGCGGGGAATGTGCAGCCTGCGGCCGGGGGTGGAGGGAGTGAGCGAAAACATCCGGGTCGCCAGCGTGATCGGCCGCTTCCTCGAGCACTCCCGTCTGTTCTCGTTCGCCAACGGCGGACTGCCGGAGTACTACATCGGCAGCGCCGACTGGATGCCCCGCAACCTTGATCGCCGGGTGGAGGCAATCACACCGGTGGAGGACCCCGAGCTGAAGCAACAACTGGAGAGGCTGCTGCACTGTTACCTCAATGACAATGCCTCCGCCTGGGACATGCAAAGCGACGGCACCTTCGTGCAGCGCCAGCCCGAAGAGGAACCACTGGCCGTCCAGAGGGATCTCATCGATCTCTGGCGCGGAGGGTTCAGCGCCTGAGCTGACGACCAGGCTGCGGCAGATGCAGGCCTGATTCGATTCGAACGCCAACCAAAATGTGCTGACGACAACAAAATCTCGGATTGTCGTTGACGCAACCCAAAGCAACTTCGTGCGCGTTCCCGAAAATCCTCCGATTCAACACGTACCTTTCTCGCTGAAAGTGCTACATTCCGACCAAATCAAATAGGAGCTCAGGGTGATGGGGACACCTCTGCGATCCAAACGGGAGGCCTCACCAGATGGGGTGGCTTCACCGTTGGGAGCTGCCATCCAATCAGCGGACGTCTTGCCTGCGGTCGCTCCGGAGAGCAAAAAAAGCCTCCGCCCCGCCAGTCGCAACAGCGGTCGGCTCAGCGCCGATTCGATCGGCTGGTATCTGAGCAACATCGGCCGTGTGCCACTACTTACACCGGCCGAGGAAATCGAACTCGCCCATCACGTCCAGGGCATGAAGCGCCTGCAGGAGCAGCCTGCCGAACAGCTGACCCCCCGGGACAGGCATCTGATTCGCATGGGCACCCGGGCCCGCGATCGCATGATGGCCGCCAATCTGCGGCTGGTCGTGAGTGTGGCCAAGAAGTATCAAAACCAGGGTCTGGAATTGCTGGATCTGGTCCAGGAAGGCGCCATCGGCCTGGAGCGTGCTGTCGATAAGTTCGACCCCGCCATGGGCTACAAGTTCTCCACCTACGCCTACTGGTGGATTCGGCAGGGCATGACCCGGGCCATCGACAACAGCGCCCGCACGATTCGGCTGCCCATTCACATCAGCGAGAAGCTCTCGAAGATGCGGCGGATCACCCGAGAGCTCTCCCATCGATTCGGGCGCCAGCCCAACCGCCTGGAGCTGGCCCATGCCATGGGCATGCCAACCCAGGAGCTCGAAGACCTGATCTCCCAGAGCGCCCCTTGCGCGTCCCTGGATGCCCATGCCCGCGGCGATGAGGATCGCAGCACCCTGGGGGAACTGATCGCCGACACCTCCAGCGCTGAACCCATGGATTCCATGGACCGCAGCATTCAGAAGGAACACCTCACCGCCTGGCTGTCCCAGCTCAACGAACGGGAACAGAAGATCCTCAAGCTGCGCTTCGGCCTCGAAGGAGCTGAACCACTCACCCTCGCCGAGATCGGTCGCCAGATCAACGTCTCCCGCGAGCGGGTGCGGCAGCTGGAGGCCAAGGCGATCCTCAAGCTGCGCCTGATGACCAACTACCAACAGGCGGCCTGATCCCCCAATGGATCTGGCGGCGCAGCGGCAGCTGCTGGGGGTCACCGCCGTGGGCCTCTGGCTGGCGCTGGTGGTGGGGGGAGCCCTGCTGCTGCGACGGCGCTGGCCCGAGCAGAAGGAATGGAGTCGCAAGCTGGTCCACATCGGCTCCGGCGCCGTTGTGCCCCTGGCCTGGGTCTTCGGCATCGACCGCGCCATCGCCCTAGCCGCTGCCCTCACCGCCACCCTGCTGACAAGCCTGAACCACCGCTTCCGGTTGCTGGGGGCCATCGAAGACGTGGGGCGACCCAGCTACGGCACGATTGCCTACGGAGCCTCCATCAGCCTGCTGCTCGCCCTGTTCTGGCCCCAGCAGCCGGCGGCCGTGGCGGCCGGTGTGCTGGTGATGGCCCTGGGGGACGGAATGGCAGGCCTCTTGGGGGCTGGCTTCCGCTCGCCGGGCTGGAACCTCTGGGGTCAGCGCAAGTCGCTGCTGGGAACGGCCACCATGGCCACCACCAGCCTGGCCGTGTTGGTTGGTCTTGCCGCCTGCGTCGGAACGGCAACAGGTGGAGCCAGTCCAACGCTCTCGGCGCTGGTGGGGATCGCCCTGGTGGCGACTCTGCTGGAGCAGGTGGCCGTGGCCGGCCTCGACAACTTCAGCGTGCCGGTGGTCACCGGGTTGCTGTGGAGCACCCTGAGCCCGGCTGCTTGAACCATGGCCACACCGCTCGACCCCTGTCGAGCATCAGGCCCGAAGCAACCGTTCGCAGCGCTGGCGCCAGTCGGCCTCCGTGCCCAGACCAGCCACCAGCACCCGATCGGACGGTTCCTGGCGCAACCTGAGCTGCCACTGGCGAATCACCTCGGCCCGCTCCAGCCACTCCGCCAGCACGGTGCTCTGGATCCCTTCCGGGTCCCAACCCCGCAGGTTGGCGGCGGCGAGGGCCCAGCCCAGCAGGTCATCCAGCTGAAAAGGGCGGAAGCCGCCAAAGGCCGGGCCGCCGCCATGGGGCACGGCGACACTCTGCTCAAGCTGAAACAGGGACAGCGGATCGGACACTCCACAGAACTGCAGGAGATAGGCCACGAGCATGCCTCCAATCGCTGGATGGGCAGACATTAACCACGCCAACAAAAGCCCCTGTTCAGCAGGAACAGTTTGCCAGGGTCGCTGTCAAATTGGCACTCCAATCATTCGAGTGCCAATCACTCAAACGGTGGCCATCATCCCAGCCTGGGCCTGGGCCACTGCCGCCGCCAACCGATCCAGCACCTCCCGGGTGGACTCCAGGTTGATGCAGGCATCGGTAATGCTCTGGCCGTAGGTGAGATCACCCAGATCCGCAGGAATCTTCTGGCTGCCCGCCACCAGATGGCTTTCGATCATCACCCCCATCACGTGACGCGATCCCGCACGCAGCTGCTCAGCCACCTGGTCGGCCACCTGGGTCTGTAGGCGGTAATCCTTGTTGGAATTGCCGTGGCTGCAGTCCACCATCACCCGGGCCGGCAGACCGGCGCTGGCCAGGGCCGCCGCCGCTTCCTCCACCGCCTCGGGGTGGTAGTTGGTGCCCCGCTTGCCGCCCCGCAGCACCAGATGGCCATCGGGATTGCCCGTGGTGCTCACGATCGCCGCCTGCCCCTGCTGGCTGATGCCCAGGAAATGGTGGGGGCGGGCCGCGGCCTCCATGGCATTGATGGCGGTGGCGGCGCTGCCGTCGGTGCCGTTCTTGAAGCCGATCGGCATGGACAGCCCCGACGCCATTTCGCGGTGGGTCTGGCTTTCGGTGGTGCGGGCGCCGATCGCCGTCCAGCCGATCAGATCGGCGATGTACTGGGGCACCACAGGATCCAGCAGTTCCGTGGCGGACGGCAGACCCATCTCGGCCAGATGCAGCAGCAGGCCTCTGGCCAGGCGCAGGCCGGTGTTGATGTCATAGCTGTGGTCGAGATGGGGATCGTTGATCAACCCCTTCCAGCCCACGGTGGTGCGGGGCTTCTCGAAATAGACCCGCATCACCACTTCCAGCTGGTCGCGGTGGCGGTGGTGCAGCTCGGCGATGGCCGCGGCGTACTCCTCAGCGGCGGCCACGTCATGGACGGAACAGGGGCCGACGATCACCAACAGCCGGCTGTCCCTGCCGTGAAGGATGGCCTGGATCCGCTCCCGGGCGCCCAGCACCGTGGCGGCGGCGTTTTCGCCCAAGGGCAACTCCCGGTGCAGCAGCGCCGGAGCCACCAGCGGGCGGGTCTCCACCACGTGCAAATCGGAGGTGGGGATCATGCCGCTTCGCTCTCCTTCCAGGTCAATCGTCCAGCCTAAACAGCCGCTTTGGAAGCCTTCGTCACCAAAGGCGGGCAGACGGCCAAGAACAATGGTCCGAGATCGATCGGTTTCCATGCTTGCTGCCTACCGCCAGGCCGCCCTCGAGCGGGAGGCCCTGGGAGTGCCGGCCCTGCCCCTCACCGCCCCCCAGGCCCAATCCCTGACGGAGCTGTTGGAGGCCCCTCCCGCCGGCGAGGAGGGCTTCCTGCTCCACCTGCTGAGCGAACGGATCCCCCCCGGCGTGGATGAGGCCGCCTACGTGAAGGCCGGCTGGTTGAGCGCCGTCGCCCAGGGCAGCGCCACCAGCCCCCTGGTCAGTCCGATCGAAGCCACCCGCCTGCTGGCCACCATGATCGGCGGTTACAACGTCGGCGCCCTGATCGAGTTGCTGGGGAACTCCGATCCGGCCATCGCCACCGAGGCGGCCACGGGGCTGAGCCGCACGTTGCTCGTCTACGACGCTTTCAACGATGTGCTGGAGCTGGCCGAAACCAACCCCTACGCCCAGCAGGTGATCGACAGCTGGGCCGCCGCCGCCTGGTTCACCGCCAAACCTGAGCTGCCCGCAGAGATCACCGTGACGGTGTTCAAGGTGGAGGGCGAAACCAACACCGACGACCTCTCCCCCGCCACCCACGCCACCACCCGCCCGGACATCCCCCTGCACGCCATGGCGATGCTGGAAACCCGGATGCCCGGCGGCCTGACCCTGATCAACGAACTCAAGGGCAAGGGCCATCCGGTGGCCTACGTGGGCGATGTGGTGGGCACCGGCAGCTCCCGCAAATCCGCCATCAACTCCGTGCTCTGGCACACCGGCACCGACATCCCCCACGTGCCCAACAAGCGCAGCGGTGGCGTGGTGCTGGGGGGCAAGATCGCGCCGATCTTCTTCAACACGGCCGAGGATTCCGGCGCCCTGCCGATCGAATGCGACGTCACGGCGCTGAACTCGGGCGATGTGATCACGATCCGGCCCTCGGCCGGCACGATCGAGCGGGCCGCGGGCCAACCGAACGCCGGCGAAGTGGTGGCCCGCTTCGAGCTCAAGCCCAGCACGATCGCCGATGAGGTGCGTGCCGGCGGCCGCATCCCCCTGCTGATCGGCCGCTCGCTCACCGACAAGGTGCGCGCCCGGCTGGGCCTGCCGCCCTCGGAGCTGTTCATCCGCCCGGTGGCCCCCAGCGACACCGGCAAGGGCTTCACCCTGGCCCAGAAGATGGTGGGTCAGGCCTGCGGCCTGGCGGGGGTGCGGCCGGGCACCAGCTGCGAACCGCTGATGACCACCGTGGGCTCCCAGGACACCACCGGGCCCATGACCCGCGATGAGATGAAGGAGCTGGCCTGCCTCGGCTTCTCGGCGGATCTGGTGCTGCAGAGCTTCTGCCACACCGCCGCCTACCCCAAGCCGGTGGATCTCAAGACCCACGCCGAGCTACCCGACTTCATCAGCTCCCGCGGCGGCGTCGCCCTGCGCCCCGGCGACGGCATCATCCACAGCTGGCTCAACCGCATGCTCCTGCCCGACACGGTGGGCACCGGCGGCGACAGCCACACCCGCTTCCCCCTGGGCATTTCCTTCCCGGCCGGCTCAGGGCTGGTGGCCTTCGCCGCGGCCATCGGCGCCATGCCCCTGGACATGCCCGAATCGGTGCTGGTGCGCTTCACCGGCTCCCTGCAACCGGGCGTCACCCTGCGGGATGTGGTGAACGTGATCCCCTGGGTGGCGATCCAGAAGGGCCTGCTCACGGTGGAGAAGGCGGGCAAGAAAAACGTGTTCTCAGGCCGGATCCTGGAGATCGAGGGGCTGCCCGATCTCAAGCTCGAGCAGGCGTTTGAGCTCACGGACGCCTCCGCCGAACGCTCCTGCGCCGGCTGCACGATCAAGCTCTCGGAGGCCACGGTGGCCGAATACCTGCGCAGCAACGTGGCGCTGCTCAGGAACATGATCGCCCGGGGCTACAGCGATGCCCGCACCATGGCCCGCCGCATCCAGGCCATGGAGGCCTGGCTGGCGGATCCCAAGCTGCTGGGCGCCGATGCCGATGCCGAGTACGCCGAGGTGATCGAAATCAACCTCGATGAGCTCACCGAACCGGTGCTGGCCTGCCCCAACGATCCGGACAACGTCAAGCTGCTCAGCGAGGTGGCGGGCGACCGGATCGATGAGGTGTTCATCGGCTCCTGCATGACCAACATCGGCCACTACCGCGCCGCCGCCACCGTGCTGGACGGGGCCGGCACCAGCTCCGCAAAGCTCTGGGTCTGCCCCCCCACCCGCATGGACGACGAGGTGCTGCGCGCCGAGGGCTACACGGCCAAATTCGAGGCCGCCGGGGCCCGCATGGAACTTCCTGGTTGCTCGCTGTGCATGGGCAACCAGGCCCGGGTCGAAGACAACACCACCGTGTTCTCCACCAGCACCCGCAACTTCAACAACCGCCTCGGCAATGGCGCCCAGGTGTACCTGGGCAGCGCCGAGCTGGCGGCGGTCTGTGCGCTGCTGGGGCGCATCCCCACACCCAAGGAGTATCTGGAGATCGCCGCGGCCAAGATCGATCCCCTTTCCGATCAGCTCTACCGCTACCTCAATTTCGATCAGATCGAAGGCTTCAGCGAGGCGGGCCGGGTGGTGAGCGTGGAGGAGGAGGAAAGAGTGCTGGCGGGCGTTTGAAGCCGCCGATGTAGCAAAAATCACAGTCTGTAACGACTGGGATCCCTGGCTGTGGGCCTGCCTACGGTTCGCCCGGCCATAACAAACGCTGCGTCCATGACCCGCCCTCTCCAATCAGCCCTGGCACTCGGCACAGCCTTTGCGGCAGCCGCAACCCTGAGCCTCACGGGCTGCTCCCAAACCAAGGAGGCCGCCACCGGCATGGGCGATGCCGCCAAGGAAGCGGCCGGCGCCACGGGCGATGCGGCCAAGACGGCGGCCAGCGATGTCGGTTCCATGGCCAAGGACGCCGCCACCGCCACGGGGGATGCCGCCAAGACAGCCGCCACTGGCGCGGCCCAAACCGCCCTCGCTCCAGCGGTGAACCCCGTGCTCGACCTGCTCAACAAGGGGCAAGGCCAGATCAATGCCGGCAACCTGAGCGGGGCCGCCACCACCCTCGGCGGCTTCAAGGGTCTCTGGGAGAAGGCCGGTCCCGTGATCAAGCCGCTGGCCGGGGACAAGTTCCCCGCGATTGAATCGGGTGCCAACACGGTGATCAGCACCTTCGCTGGCGGCACCCCGGACAAGGCGGCCGCCAGCGCGGCCCTTTCCGGCCTGATCGGACCCCTCTCAGGCCTGGTGGGCAAGTAAGCCCCGGTGTGCCATTGCCCCCGTGGTGACACGCTGGGGGGGATCCGGCGGCCCTCGCGAACCTGAATCAGGAAACCCTGCTGTTCGAGCCGGCCCAGCCGGAGGCGCATGCCCTGCGGGCGGTGCTGGCCTTCCCCAGCACCTACACCGTGGGGATCACCAGCCTGGGCTTTCAGGTGGTGTGGGCCTGCCTGGCCCAGCGCACCGATGTGGATGTGCGGCGCCTGTTCACCGACCAGGGGGATCCACCCCACGGGGGCCAACGGGGCCGCGGCCCTGAGCTCGACCTGTTTGGCCTCTCGCTGAGCTGGGAGCTGGATGGCCCGGTGCTGCTGGATCTGCTGGAGCGGCAGCGCATACCCCTCTGGAGCCACCAGCGGGGCGACGGCGATCCGATCGTGTTCGGTGGCGGCCCCGTGCTCACCGCCAACCCCGAACCCCTGGCCCCCTTCTTGGATGTGGTGTTGCTGGGGGATGGGGAGCTGCTGCTGCCCGCCTTTGTGGAGGCCCTGATCGCCCAGCGGGCGGCACCACGGCCCCAGCGGCTTCGGGCCCTGGCCCAGATCCCCGGGGTGTACGTGCCCTCGCTCTACGCCCCCCGCTATTCCAGCGCTGGAGCGCTGCTGGCGGTGGAGCCGATCGAACCGGGCATCCCCGCCACGGTGGCCAAGCAAACCTGGCGCGGCAACACCCTCAGCCACTCCACCGTGATCACCCCCGAGGCCGCCTGGCCCTCAATCCACATGGTGGAGGTGGTGCGCAGCTGCCCGGAGCTCTGCCGCTTCTGCCTGGCCAGTTACCTCACCCTTCCCTTCCGCACCCCCTCCCTCGATGACGGTCTGATCCCCGCGGTGGAGAAGGGCCTGACGGCCACCCAGCGGCTGGGGCTGCTGGGGGCCTCGGTGACCCAGCACCCCCAGTTCGATGAGCTGCTGGGCTGGCTCGATGGCGATCGCTTTGAGGGCACCCGCGTCAGCGTCAGCTCGGTGCGGGCCGCCACGGTGACCCCCCAGCTGGGGCGGATCCTGGCCAAGCGGGGCAGCCGATCGCTCACGATCGCGATTGAGAGCGGCAGCGAACGCATGCGCCAGGTGGTGAACAAGAAGCTGGCCACCGAAGAGATCTATGCCGCCGCCCGCTATGCCAAGGAGGGCGGCCTGAAGGGCCTGAAGCTCTACGGCATGGCGGGCCTGCCCACGGAGGAGGACGACGACATCGAAGCCACCGCCAACCTGCTGCTGGCCCTGAAAAAAGCCACCCCAGGGCTGCGGCTGTCCCTGGGGGTGAGCACCTTCGTGCCCAAGGCCCATACCCCCTTCCAATGGGAAGGGGTGCGACCGGAGGCGGAGAAGCGGCTGAAGCGGCTGGGCAAACGGCTGAAACCCAACGGCATTGAGCTGCGCCCGGAAAGCTATGGCCAGAGCGTGATTCAGGCCCTGCTCTCCCGCAGCGACCGGCGTCTAGCCCCTGTGATCGAGGCCGTTCGCGGCCACCACGAACAGCTGGGGGGCTGGAAAACCGCCTACCGGGCCATCGCGGCGCAGCCCGCCGAGGCTGGCCCTGACCTCCCTCCCTGGGACGAGGTGGTCCACGGCCGCTGGCAGGAAGATCGGGTCCTGCCCTGGGACCACCTGGAGGGGCCCCTACCCAGGGCCACCCTCGCCGGCCACCACCGCAGCGCCCTGGAGGCCGCGCTGGGGGCGGCCAAAGCTGGCTAGGCCCGCCAGCAGAATCCAGCCGGCGATGTTGATGCGGCTGTCGTAGAGGGGCATGTCGGTGGCATGCAGGGCCACCAACACCAGCACCGAGGCCCACCAGGCCCTCTCGAACACTGGCGCGACCACCATCCCCAACCGGCAGGAGCGCAGCAGCAGCCAGCCAACAAAGGCCACCAGCAGCACCGCTGCCGGCAGGCCATGGCTCAGGGCCAGATCGATGGGCAGGTTGTGGGGGTGGCCATGCCAATGGCCCGTCCGCAGGGGGTAGATCACGCTGAAGGCGGCGGCCCCCCAGCCCAGCCAGGGGCGCTCGGCGATCAGCCCCATCGCCACCCCCCACTGGCTGAGGCGCGTGATCGCCAGCGGTCGGTGACCGGCAAAGTTGGCATCGCTGAGCCGCACCCAGATGGGATCGGGCACCACCAGCCGGGCGGCATGTTGCAGCACGGCCGGCACCATGGGCAGGCTGGCCAGGGCCACCAGCCCCACGGCGATCACCATCAGGGGCAGCAACCAGATCCAGGTGATAGGGCCCGCCACGATCGGAAGGGCGAGCACCAGGGCACCCCAGGCATTGCGGGAATCGGTGAGGTAGAGCGCCACCGCCTGGCCCACCACCACCAGCAACGCCACCGCGCGCAACCTGGGCTCCAGTCGCCGCTGCAGCAGGGCCGCCAGGGCCAGGGGCCAGGCCAACGCCAGCCAGGCACCGGCGATGTTGGCGTAGTCGAACAGGCCCGAGAGGCGGCCGGGGGGGTTGCCGCCCCGTTCGATCCACCAGACCAGCAGACCGTTCAGCCCCATGAACGGACCACTCCAGCCCCACCAGAGCTGGCCCAGGCCGGTGAGAACCACCGGCACCGTGCCGGCCACCAACCACAGGGCCGCCCGGCGGCGGGCCTCAGGCGTGGCCACATAGGGCTGGAAACCCCAGAAACCCCAGAAGAACGGCAGCCAGTTGGCCAGCCCCACCCAGGCCAGCCAACCGCTGTAGGCCTGGAAGCAGCCCAGCACCATCAGAACGGCAATCACCACCAGCCAACGGTTCAGGCCGTCCCGCCAGAAGGGAGCACGGCCACGGCTGCCCAGCACCAGGGACACCAGCAGCAAGAGCGCGGCAAACAGGGCGCTGGAGGCCAGCAGCAGCAGGCCCAGCTGGAAACAGCGCCAGCCCAGGGGATGGGCCCCCTCCGGGCGCTCCCCCCCCAGCCGTTGATCCAGATGCGGCACAAGCCCCGTCACCCTTCGCGCACCAGCTGGTCCGTCCTGCCTCAATCGAACACCGCCGTGCGACCCCGGTAGACCATCACCTGACGGCGCAGGTGGAGACGCAGGGCCCGGGAGAGCGCCAGGCGCTCGGTGTCACGGCCCTTGCGGATCAGGTCCTCCACCTCGTCGCGGTGGCTCACCCCCACGGTGGCCTGGGCAATGATCGGGCCGCCATCGAGGTCTTCGCTCACGTAATGGGCGGTGGCTCCGATCAGTTTCACCCCCCGGTCCCAGGCGCGGTGATACGGCTGGGCCCCCTTGAAAGCCGGCAGGAAGGAGTGGTGGATGTTGATCACCCGTTGGAAGCCGCCTGGGCCATCGAACCGCTCCAGGAACGAGGGGCTGAGCACCTGCATGTACTTCGCCAGCACCACCAGTTCGATCCGCGCCTCCGTCAGTAGGTCCAGCTGACGGTCCTCCACCTCCGCCTTGGTGGCGGCGTTGATGGGCAAGTGGACAAAGCGGGCCCCGAAACCTTCTGCCACGGATTGGAGGTCCGGGTGGTTGGAGATCACCAGGGGCACCTCCATCGCCAGTTCACCGGCCTGGGTGCGCCAGAGCAGGTCCAGCAGGCAATGGTCCTGGCGACTGACGAAGATCGCCACCCGCGGCAACGCATCGGAAAAGTGGAGCTGACCCACGCCCTCGAGCCGCTGGGCCAGGGCCGTGGTGGCCGGCACGATCGCCTGGCGTGGCAGACCGAACCCCTGGAGCTGCCATTCGATGCGGCTCAGGAACAGGCCGGCGCCCACATCGGTGTGGTGGTCGGCGTGGCGGATGTTGCCGCCGTTGGCCGCGACCCACCCGGAGAGCTCGCTCACCAGACCGGGGCGATCCGGGCAAATCAACTGGAAGATCACGGTGGGACCGCTCATCCCTTTCCTTCTGACAGTTGCTCCTCCATCGGGGCATTGTGCCGGTTGCCGCCGTTAAAGTCGCCCAGCTTGATTTGCCCCCCCATGGCCGCCCAGCAGGTCCCGTTCCTCCATCGCTTCTCGCTTCGTCGCTTGGTGGTTCTTGGCCTCGCCATGGTGCTCAGCTTCAGCCTGGGGGCCTGCTCCGGCGAACCGGCTCCCCCCGCCACCCTCAGCGCCGCTGATCTGTCGTTGATCCAACGCCAGGCCGAGGGCTTCCTGGCGGCGCGGGATGAACTGACCGAACTGGCCGCCCTGGTCAACGCCAAGGATTGGACCTTCACCCGCAACCTGATCCACGGCCCCTTCCAAGAGCTGGGTCGCGAGATGCTCTACATCAACCAGCACCTGCTGCCGGCGGACCGCCCCGAGGCGGAGAAGCTCTCCAAGCAAGTGAAGAGCTCCCTGGCCCAGCTGGATGAAGCCGCCCGCCTCCAGGACGGTGAGCGCCTGCGCAAGAGCTATATCCAGGTGGCCAGCAGCATCGGGCGCTACGCCCAGGTGCTGCCCCCCGAGGTGAAGACGGCCCTGAATCAGGTCTGACCATGACCCCGGCACCGCCACCCCGATCGGTGGCGGTGATCGGCGGCGGATTCGTGGGCCTCTGTTGCGCCTGGCACCTCAGGCGCCGCGGCCATCGGGTGACCCTGCTGGATGACGGCGAACCCGGCGGCAGCGCCGCGGCCCTCGGGCTGCTGATGGCCCATGTCTATCGGCGCAGCAGCGGCCGGGGCTGGCGCCTGCGCCAGAACTCCATGGCCCTTTTGGAGCAGTGGCAAGGGGAGTTGGCGGCCGTGGGCCATGGGGTGGCCGTGCACCGGGGACTGCTGCTGCTGGCCCAGGACAGCGACGAATGGGAACGGCTGCAGAACCTGGCTGAGCGCGGCCGCCGCCGCGGCCTGCCCCTGGAGACCCGTTCGGCCACCGAGTTGGCTGGGTGGCAACCGGCCCTGCCTGAGGGGTTGGTGGGGGGCCTGTGGTCACCGCGAGACGGTCAACTGGATCCGGCGACCTGGGGCGCCGCCCTGGCCGCCGATGGCCGCAGGCTCGGCCTGGAGCTGCGGCAAGGGGCGACGGGGCGGGTGGAGCGGATCGAGGCATCCGCCACCGCCGGCACCGGCTGGACCGTGGTGCCAGCGGAGGGGGAGCACGTGAGAGCGGAGGTGTTGATCGTCAGCGCCGCCCTGGGGAGCACCCGCCTGCTGGCGCCCCTGGGCCTGGATCTACCCCTGGAACCGGTGCTGGGCCAGGCCCTGGAACTGGAGCTGCCCCCGGAGGCCCCCGATCTCTGGCCGGAATCGGTGGTGTGGGCGGGGATGAACCTGGTGCCCCGGCCGGGGCGGCGCCTCTGGCTGGGGGCCACCCTGGAGCCGGGCACCCATGCATGCCCCGAGGCACTCGCCGATCTGCGCGATCTGAAGGGTGCAGCCCCCGACTGGCTGCGCCGGGCCCGCACCGTGCGCCAGTGGCAGGGGCTGCGGGCGCGGCCCATGGGCCAGCCGGCCCCGGTGTTGCAGGAACCCCTGCCGGGTCTGCTGGTGGTCACCGGCCACTACCGCAACGGCATCCTGCTGGCACCGGCCTGTGCCGCCTGGGCCGCCGAGCGGCTGGAAGCATGACCCATCCTTAAACCGCCACAGCTAGGACGGAGTCCCCTGTGGATTGTCTGCGATGACGAAGGTCCTCACCCGCCGACCACACCTGCGAACCCTGGTCGGAGGCCTGGCGGTCCTCGGCATCACGGGCCTGACGGGCTGTGGAGGAGGCGCCGGCAAAATCAGCGGCGCTGGAGCCTCCTTCCCCGCTGCGATCTACACCCGCTGGTTCGCCGATCTGGCCGCCAAGAACGGGCCCCAGGTGACCTACCAATCCGTGGGCTCCGGCACGGGCGTGCGCCAGTTCATCGCCCAGACGGTGGATTTCGGAGCCAGCGACGCACCGATGCGCCCCGGGGACACGGCCAAGGTGTCCCGGGGCGTGGTGCAGGTCCCGATGACCGCCGGGGCGATCGCCGTGGCCTACAACTTCCCGGGCTGCTCTCTGAAGCTCTCCCAGGCCCAACTGGCGGCCATCTTCCTCGGCAAGATCACCAACTACAGCCAACTCGGCTGTGGCGCCAAGGCGATCCGCGTGGTGCATCGCTCGGACGGGTCCGGCACCACCTTCAACTTCACGGCCCACCTGGCGGCGATCAGCCCCGCCTGGAAAGCGGGCCCCGGCAATGGCACTGCCGTGGCCTGGCCCACGGGCGTGGGCGCCAAAGGGAATGAAGGGGTGGCCGCCCAGCTTGCCCAGCTCGATGGCGGCATCGGTTATGTGGAGAGCGCCTTCGTCAAAGGGAGCCTTCAATCCGCGGCCCTCGCCAACGCCTCCGGCGAGAAGGTTCAGCCCACCAAGGCAGAGGCCAGCGCCGCCCTCGCGGCGATCGATCTGGGGCCCGAACTGATCGGCAGCGATCCCAACCCCATGAAGGGGTACCCGATCGTGACCTTCACCTGGATCCTTCTCTACAAGAGTGGCAACGGTGCCAAGGCGGAGGCCCTCAAGACCGCCTTCACCTACACCCTGTCTCCTGAGGCCCAGGCCATCGCGCCAGACCTGGGCTTCGTGACCCTGCCGCCAGCCGTCGTGACCAAAGCCCTGGCGGCGGTCAACCGCATCGGCCCCTAGCCAGAGCCCATCGAAATCCATGAAAAAGCCCCCCGATCGGGGGGCTGAACCTGGCGATGACGAACCGGGCGGGCGGGCGCGTGCCCTCCCCCTGGCTCACTTGCTCTCGGTGAACTCGGCGTCGATGACATCGTCGGCAGGGGCGGCACCCGTGCTGCCGTTGGAGCCGGAATCACCGGTGGCGGCGCCATCGGCACCGGCCGCACCCGCCTGCTGGTACACGGAGGCACCAGCGGCGTAGAGGGCCTGCTGGAGCTGCTCCAGCACGGTCTTGATGGTGTCGAAGTCCTCTTTCTCGAGGGCTTCCTTGAGCTGCTTGGACAGCCCCTCCACCTTGGACTTGTCCTCGGCGGCCACCTTGTCGCCCAGTTCGCCGAGCTGCTTCTCGGACTGGTAGACGAGGGTCTCGGCCTGGTTCTTGAGATCGATCCGCTCGCGCTTCTCCTTGTCCGCCGAGGCGTTGGACTCGGCATCTTTGACCATCTTCTCCACCTCATTCTCGCTCAGGGTCGAGGCGCCGGTGATCGAAATGCTCTGCTCCTTGCCGCTGCCCTTGTCCTTCGCCGTCACGCTCAAGATGCCGTTGGCGTCGATATCGAAGGTGACTTCGATCTGGGGCACGCCGCGGGGGGCCGGAGGGATGCCATCGAGACGGAAGGTGCCGAGGCTCTTGTTGTCGCTCGCCAGCTCGCGCTCGCCCTGGAGCACGTGGATCTCCACGTTGGTCTGACCATCAACGGCGGTGGAGTACACCTCCGATTTCTTGGTGGGGATCGTGGTGTTGCGGGTGATCATCTTGGTCATCACACCGCCCAGGGTCTCCACGCCCAGCGACAGAGGCGTGACGTCGAGCAGCAGGATGTCCTTCACCTCGCCGGCCAGCACACCGCCCTGGATGGCGGCGCCGACGGCCACCACCTCATCGGGGTTCACCGTTTGGTTGGGATCCTTACCGGTGACGCGCTTGACCAGCTCCAGCACGGCGGGGATGCGGGTGGAACCACCCACCATCACCACCTCGTCGAGCTCGGAAGAAGCGAGCTTGGCGTCCTTGAGGGCCTGCTCCACCGGCACGCGGCAGCGGTCGATGAGCTTGGAAGCCAGCTCCTCGAACTTGGCCCGGGTGAGGGTGAGGTCGAGGTGCTTGGGCCCCTCCGGCGTGGCCGTGATGAACGGCAGGTTGATCTCGCTCTGGGTGGCGCTGGAGAGCTCGATCTTGGCCTTCTCAGCGGCCTCGGTGAGACGCTGCAGGGCCTGCTTGTCCTGGCGCAGATCAATGCCTTCGTTGGCCTTGAAGCTGGCGGCCAGGTAGTCGACGATCACCTTGTCGAAGTCGTCGCCACCCAGGTGGGTGTCGCCGCTGGTGGAGAGCACCTCAAACACGCCATCGCCCACCTCAAGCACGGACACGTCGAACGTGCCGCCGCCCAGGTCGAAGACCAGGATGCGCTCGTTGCTCTTTTTGTCCAGGCCGTAGGCCAGGGCCGCCGCCGTGGGCTCGTTGATGATGCGCAGCACCTCAAGGCCGGCAATCTTGCCGGCGTCCTTGGTGGCCTGGCGCTGGGAGTCGTTGAAGTAGGCGGGCACGGTGATCACCGCCTGGGTGACCGTTTCACCGAGGTACTTGCCGGCGTCTTCCGCCAACTTGCGCAGCACCTGGGCGCTCACCTCCTCAGGGGCGAACTGCTTGTTGAGAACCGGGCACTTCACCTTGACGTTGGCGCCCGCCTTCTCGACCCCGTAGCTGACTTCCTTCGACTCCTCGTTGACCTCATCGACCCGACGGCCGATGAAACGCTTCACGGAATAAAAAGTGTTCTCCGGGTTCATGACCGCCTGGCGCTTGGCGATCTGGCCCACCAGCTGGTCCTGGTTCTTTGTGTACGCGACCACCGAGGGCGTGGTGCGGAAGCCCTCGGCATTGGCGATCACGGTGGGCTTGCCGCCCTCCATCACCGCAACGCAGCTGTTCGTGGTGCCAAGGTCAATTCCGACAACCTTTCCCATCGGTGCCCCCCTCCTGAATGTGTGGTGTGAACTGGATGCATCCTCCACACCAGGGGCCTGACCAGGCGAGGTGTGGTTCCCGAACTGTTCCCGTACGGTGCCGGGGAAAGAGGTGACCGCCATGTCCCAGGCGATCGATGGAGCCACAGCGCTGGTAGGCGTTCTCGGCGATCCGGTGCGCCACTCGCTCTCGCCCCTGATGCACAACGCCGCCCTGGCGGAGCTGGATCTGAACTGGGCTTACCTGGCCCTTCCCGTGCCAGCGGCGGATCTCGCGGGGGCACTCCGGGCCCTGGAGGCCCTGGGATGCCGCGGCCTCAACGTCACCCTGCCCCACAAGCAGGCGGCCGCGGCACTGGCGGCCGACCTCAGCCCCCTGGCCCGGCGCCTGGGGGCCGTGAACACCCTCGTGCGGCGCGATGGTGGGGGCTGGTGGGGCACCAACACCGACGTGGAGGGGTTCCTTTCGCCACTGTTGGCGGACCCCAACGCAACCGGCAGCTGGCAGGGCAAACGGGCCCTGGTGCTGGGCTGCGGCGGCAGCGCCCGGGCCGTGGTGGCCGGTGCCCTGGAGCTGGGGCTGGCCTCGATCGCCGTGGCCGGACGCAGCCCGACGCGGCTGGCGTCGTTCCTGGCCGATGCCCGCACCTGGATGGACGGCCAACCGACCAGCCTGGATGGGTTGGCCTGGGAGGGGGAGCCCGGGGCCGGATCTGCCCTTGGGGAAGCCCTGGCCGGCGCCGATCTGGTGATCCACACCACGCCGGTGGGCATGGCCTCAACCACCGATCCAGGGGCCATCGGCCGTGCTCCCCTGGGCCCCGCCCTGCTCGATCAACTGCGTCCAAGCGCGGTGGTCTACGACCTCATCTACACACCACGGCCCACCCGACTGCTGCGGGAAGCCAGCAGCCGCGGTTGCCGGGTCGTTGATGGCCTGGAGATGCTGGTGCAACAGGGGGCCGCCTCCCTGCGGCTGTGGAGCGGCCTGGACGCCGTGCCGGTGGGGGCCATGCGACGGGCCGCCCTCGCCCGGCTGGAGGGGCCCTAGCCTCGCTCCATCGCGATGCCCCCCATGGCCGAGATCCCCATCTGGCAGCGGCTCCTGGCCCTGCTGGCCTACCTGCTGCCCTGGAGCGAGGGGGTGCCCTTCGGCGTCTCCCTCTACGGCATTTTCCCGGCCCTGCAGTGGCTCACCCTGCCGGTCATCCCGGTGCTGATGCTGCAGCGTCTGGTGCCGTTCGGGTCCTTCCTGCTGTTCCTGGTGCTGTTCCTGGCGGTGGTGCGCAACCCGAAGGTGCCCTACTTCATCCGCTTCAACGTGCTGCAGGCCATCCTGCTGGACATCGTGCTGGTGCTCCTCTCCCTGGCGTTCAGGGTGTTGCTGAGTCCCCTTGCGGGCGGCTTCGCCCTGCGCACCCTCAGCAACACCGTCTACCTGGGCACCCTGGTGCTGGTGCTGTTCGCCGTGGTGCAGTGCGTGCGCGGCAAGGAGGCCGACATCCCCACCGTCTCCGAGGCGGTGCGCATGCAGCTCTACTGAGGAGCCCCTGCCTGGGGAGGGAGAGGGTGCCGCGATAGGGTGATCGATCCGTCGCTGATCCAGCCCCCACGCTGATTGGCCTCACCCACCTCGGCCCGCCCAGCGCAGACCGGAGCCCTCAACGGAGACCCATGTCCGAGATCTATTACGAGACCATGTACATCCTTCGTCCGGACATCCCGGAGGAAGAGGTGGAAACCCATGTCAACAAGTACCGCGATCTGGTGAGCGAGGCCGGCGCCGAGGTGCTGGAGTCCCAGATGCGGGGCAAGCGCCGCCTGGCCTATCCGATCGCCAAGCACAAGGAAGGCATCTACGTGCAGCTCACCCACAACGGTGACGGCCAGCAGGTGGCTGCCCTGGAGCGGGCGATGCGGCTGAGCGAAGACGTGATCCGCTACCTCACCGTCAAGCAGGACGGCCCCGCGCCGCCGCCTCGCACCCCCGTGGCCGTGGCCACCACCAGCGAACCGGTCGCCGAAGTAGAGGCCTGAGCACCAACGGCTCTCGCCAAAGTGCCAAGGCCGGAACCCTCCATGGGTTCCGGCCTTTTTGTTTGCAGCTCACAGTGATCAGGTCAAATCGGCCCAGGTCGGTGAAGATGGTGTCCCGTTTGTACGGGTGATCGCCCTGACCCCATCCCCGACCACCCATCAGCTCGCCCTGGCCTCCCTCCGTGAGGAGCTGGAAGCAACCCGCCACAGGGTGGCGGAACTCGAAGGCCTCCTGGTGGAGCTGCCCACCATCTTCGAGCGCAAGTTCCAGCAGCAGCTCCTGCCCGTGGAACGGCAGCACCGGCTGCTGATGGAGGAAAATCTGCACCTGCGTGAGCAGGCGCACTACGTGCTGCAGGGGGCACCGGAAAACGAAAAGCCCCTGCTGCCCTTGACCGGCCGCCTCGGTTTCCTCAGCCGCCGGCTCCTCGATAGCCGCGACGAGAAAACGGCCGCCTGAGGTGAGGGTCAGCGGCGGCGCTGGGCAGCCCACAGGCGGCTCGGCAATCCCCAGACGTAGATAAAACCCTCGGCCGCCCGGTGATCAAAACGGTCCTCGGCGCCGTAGGTGGCCATGTCGGGCACATAGAGGCTGTTGGTTTCGCTGCTGCGGCCCACCACCGTGGCGTTGCCCTTGTGCAGCTTGACCCTCACGCTGCCGTTGACGGTGGCCTGGGTGCGTTCAATGAAGCCATCAAGGGCCTCCTTGAGGGGTCCAAACCAGAGACCCTGATACACCAGATCGGCCCACTGCGTCTCCAGCTGGCGCTTGGTGCGCAGCACGTCGGCCGCCAGGGTGAGACTCTCCAGCTCCTGGTGGGCGCGGATCAGCAGCAGCAGCCCCGGGGTTTCGTAGATCTCCCGGCTTTTGATGCCCACCACCCGGTTTTCCACCATGTCGAGGCGGCCGAAGCCATGGGCTCCCGCCAGGGCATTGGCGCGGCGAATCACGGACACCGGATCGAGGCGCTCGCCGTCGATGGACACCGGAAATCCCTGCTCAAAGCCGATCTCCACGAGCTGGGGAGCCTCGGGGGCCTCCGCCACGGAAACGGTCAGGGCATAGATCTCCTCGGGGGGCTCCACGTCCGGATCCTCCAGGGAGCCGGCCTCGATGCTGCGGCCCAGCAGGTTGAGATCGATGGAATAGGGCGACTTCTTGCTCACCGGAGCGGGGATGCCGCAGCGCTCGCCGTAGGCGATCGTCTCCTCACGGCTGAAGCCCCACTCCCGGGCAGGGGCAAGCACCTTGAGTTCGGGGGCAAGGGAGCCGATGGCCACGTCGAAGCGCACCTGGTCGTTGCCCTTGCCGGTGCAGCCATGGGCCACGGCGTCAGCCCCCACCTCCCGGGCCACCTCCACCAGCCGGCGGGCGATCAGGGGGCGGGCCAGGGCGGTGGAAAGGGGATAACGGCCCTCATAGAGGGCGTTGGCGCGGATGGCGGGAAAGGCGAACTCGGTGATGAAGGGCTCTATCAGATCCCCCACGATCGATTGGCTGGCGCCGGAGTCGAGGGCCTTGAGGCGGATGGGTTCGAGTTCATCCCCCTGGCCCAGGTCGGCGGCGAAGGTGATCACCTCCTCGACGCCCCATTCCTGCTTCAGGTAGGGGATGCACACGCTGGTGTCCACCCCGCCCGAGTACGCCAGCACCACCTTCTTCGCCCGACCCATCAACCCTGCTCCTTGGCGCAATCTGTCGATTCTCCCCCGTCGCCCCCCTCCGGCGCACCGACTGGGCCTGCCTCGGGCACCGCGGGCCAGCGCGCCAGCAGCACCAGGGCGAGCAGGAGGGGGGGCACCAGCACCAGGGCGGCCACCGCCAGGGGCTCGATCGGCAACCGCTCGCTCCAGTGCCCACCCGCCGCATGCAACAGAGCACTGATCCCCAGGGCCGCCAACCAGAGGAGCCCCACCTCCGCCAGCTTCCGCGCCGAAACGGCTGGGGCAGGTGGGGGGGGTGTCACGGGATCGCTCGGGTAAGGTGTTGGATTGGTCGTCAGGACCCAGCCTGCCCTAGGGACCTACATGAGCATTCTCGATACCATCAATCCTTCGCTTACCCGCTACCGCCGCGACGAGCCGGCACCGGTGCTGCCCCTGAGGGAAGAGCCCGACCTGCTCAGCTGGCTGGAGGCCAGCGGCCGGCTGGTGGCCGACGAGGAAGCGGCAGCCCCGGATGTGAGCACCGTGGAGGAGGAGGAGCTCTCCGCACTGATGGGTGAAAAGGAGGATTACAACGCAGCAGACGAGCAGACCGAGGAAGACTGGGAAGACTGATGGCTGGCCTGCTGGGCCTTCTGCTTCTGGTGGGTTGCTTGGTGAGCGACGGCCTGGCCCGCGCCCCCCAGCTCACGCCGCCGCTGCTGGTGGCAGCCCTGGTGACAACCCTGGTGGGCTTCTGGGGCGTGCCTCGCCTGCGGGCCCTCAAGCTGGGCCAGGTCATCCGCGAGGAGGGCCCCCGATCGCACCACGGCAAGGCGGGCACCCCCACCATGGGCGGCCTGCTGGTGGTGCCGGTGGGGGTCATCGTTGGCTCCCTGGTATCCCCCTCCGATCCCCGCCTGGTGGCCGTGGCGGCCCTCAGCCTGGCCTTCCTGGCCATCGGCGGCATCGATGACTGGCGCAGCCTCACCCGCCGCACGAACACTGGCCTGACCCCGAAGGGCAAGCTGCTGCTCCAGGCCCTGGCGGCGGTGGTGTTCCTTGCGGTGGCCGCCTGGCAGGGCTGGATCGGCGGCGACGTGGCCCTCCCCCTGGGCTGGGTGCTGCCCCTTGGGCTGGCGATCTGGCCCCTGGGACTGTTCGTGGTGATGGCCGAAAGCAACGGCACCAACCTCACCGATGGCCTCGATGGGCTGGCGGCCGGTTGCGGCGCCGTGGTGTTCACGGGCCTGGGGCTGCAGCTGATGCTGCGGGGCCATGAGGGGGATCCTGCCCTGGCGGGTTTCTGCGCCGCCATGGCCGGTGCCTGGCTGGGCTTCCTCGTCTACAACCGCCATCCAGCCCGGGTGTTCATGGGCGACACGGGCTCCCTGGCCATGGGGGCCTCACTGGCGGCGGTGGCCCTGCTCAGCAACAGCCTCTGGCCGCTGTTGCTCATGGGGGGCGTGTTCCTGGCCGAATCCCTGTCGGTGATCGTGCAGGTGTGGGTGTTCAAAGCCACCAAGGGGCCCGACGGCCAGGGGCGGCGGATCTTTCGGATGGCCCCCCTCCACCACCACTTCGAGCTGGGGGGCGCCAGCGAGCAGCAGGTGGTGCTGGGCTTTTGGGCCGCATCCTTGCTACTAGTGATCTTGGGACTCCTGCTGCTGCCCTGACCCCATGGCCTATTTCATCTGGAAGGACGCCGGCCTGACCGCCGACTGCGCCAGCCTGGAGTCGATGGCGGCGCGATTCGAGGAGACCGCTGGCCTGATGCGGCGCATGGCGGCCGAAGGATTCCATCTGGAGCGCCGCAGCGACGGCCAACACATCAGCCACAGCGATGGATCTGTGTTCGCCGACTACGGCTTCATCGACGAGGAACCCACCGTGACCCAACTGGGGCTGATCCCGGACTCACCGGCGCACTAAGCCCACCACCCAGACCACGACGAAGGCCAGGGAGGAAACGCCCAGGTAGATCAGGGCCCATTTCTGAAAATCGGCGATGTCCCAGCCGAACAGCAGGCCCTGGGCCGCATCGCCCGCCGTGGAGAGGGCCAGCAGAGAAACCATCGCGATCGGGCGGGGCGCCGGTGGAAGAATCTGGCCAGTATCCCGCCTTCGGCACCCTCCCCATGGCCAGCGCCCCCTTCCCCCGCACCCTGATGCTCCTGGGCAGCGGCGAGCTGGGGAAGGAGGTGGCCATCGCCGCCCAGCGGCTCGGGTGCCGGGTGATCGCCGTCGACCGCTACGCCGGTGCCCCCGCCATGCAGGTGGCCGATGTCACTGAAACGGTGGCGATGGGGGACCCCGAGGCCCTTAAGGAAGTGGTGCGGCGTCACCGGCCGGACGTGCTGATCCCGGAGATCGAGGCCCTGGCGGTGGACGCCCTGGCGGAGCTGGAGGACGAAGGGGTCACCGTGATCCCCACCGCCAGGGCCACCGCCATCACCATGAACCGCGACCGCATCCGTGACCTGGCCGCCACGGAGCTGGGTCTACGCACGGCCCGGTTTGCCTATGCCGGCAGCGCAGGCGACCTGGCGGACGCGGCGGCTGACCTCGGCTGGCCCGTGGTGGTCAAACCGGTGATGAGCTCCTCGGGCAAGGGCCAGAGCATCGTGGAGGCACCCGAAGGGATCGAGGCGGCCTGGGACGCGGCCCTGGCTGGGGCCCGGGGGGCGGGGCATCGGGTGATCGTCGAGGAATTCCTGCGCTTTGAGCAGGAGATCACCCTGCTGACGGTGCGGCAGTGGCAGGGCCCCACCCTGTTCTGCCCGCCGATCGGTCACGAGCAGGAGCGCGGCGACTACCAATGCAGCTGGCAGCCGGCGGAACTGACGGCCCAACAGCTGGAGGCGGCCCAGGCCATGGCCCGCACCGTCACGGAAAACCTCGGGGGAGCGGGCCTGTTCGGGGTGGAGTTCTTCCTGTGCCAGGGAGAGGTGGTGTTCTCCGAGCTCTCGCCCCGCCCCCACGACACCGGGCTGGTGACCCTGGCGGGCCAGAACCTGAGCGAATTCGAACTGCACCTGCGGGCGGTGCTGGGGCTGCCGATCCCTGCCATCCACTCCTGCGGGCCCGCAGCCAGCCGGGTGATCCTGGCCAGTCAGGCCCTGGAACGGGTGGCTTACACAGGGGTGGCCGAGGCCCTGGCGGAGGAGCACACCCAGGTGCTGCTGTTCGGCAAGCCCGATGCCCGCCCCTTCCGCCGCATGGGGGTGGCCCTGGCCCGGGGGTCGGATCTGGCGGACGCCCGCGGTCGTGCGGACCGGGCCGCGGGCCAGGTGCAGGTGGTGAAAGCGCCCTGAACCCCTCTGGCCCAAAGGGATGGAGGGCTATATGGTGCGCCCATCGGACCCCCCCATGAGCCAGGCCCAACCTCTCCGTCCCAGCGGTGGCCGCCCCCTGGCCCGCACCTCCCAGCGGACCAACGCCGCGGCATCTCTTCAGCTGCCCTTTACCGAGGCTGAGGCGACCGACACCACGGAGACCAGGCCCCGCCCCAGTGGCCGCCCCCGGCGCAAAACAACGCCCAACGGGCGGCCCCGCAACAACCGCAAACGGCCGCTGGTCCCCTTTGGGCTTGGGCTAGCCCTGGGCTATGGCCTGACCGGTCCGATTCCCCATCTGATCGGTGCGGCAATGGTGGGCCTCCACCAGGGCTCCCAGGCGTTCGCCACCATGGTCGCCCCACCGCTGCAAGGGAAGATCCTGGTGCTGGGCACCGACCAGGTGGCGGCCAACACGGACGTGATGCTCACCGCCGAGCTCAAGAACGGCCGCACCGAACTCACCCAGATCCCTCGGGACACGTACATCGAATCCCAGAAGTACGGAATCCTGAAGGCGAACTCCCTTTACGAATCGGGTGGGATCCCCGCGGTCGAGCAGGAAATCGGCACGCTGCTGGGGGAGCCGATCCAGCGCTACCTGCTCGTCAATCTCGATGCCGTCCTCCATCTGGCGGATGCCCTCGGAGGTGTGGAGGTGGATGTGCCCAAGCGCATGGCCTACACCGACCGCAGTCAGGGGCTCTACATCGACCTCTACCCCGGCCGCCAACTGCTCAAAGGCAAGGAACTGGAAGGATTCCTGCGCTTCCGCCACGACGAGATGGGGGACCTGGGACGCATGGACCGCCAGCGCCTGGTGCTCAACGAGGTGTTCCGCAAACTTGCCCAGCCCAGCGCCCTGGTGCAGTTGCCCCAGCTGCTGCGCATCGCTGGCAAAGACATCAAGACCAACCTCTCACCGGTGGAACTGGCCAGCCTGATGACGGCGATGCGGACCACCAAGCTGGCCTCCCAGCGGCTGGCGGGCCAGCCCTACTGGCACGACAACCTCAGCTACTGGATGCCCGACATCAACCCCAACCACACGGCCTACAAGAGCGAGGAACCGCCGTTCTAGCCCTGCAAAAGCGCTAAGGG
The DNA here is from genome assembly GCA_037134455.1 of Synechococcaceae cyanobacterium ELA445. Classification (GTDB taxonomy): domain Bacteria; phylum Cyanobacteriota; class Cyanobacteriia; order PCC-6307; family Cyanobiaceae; genus ATX-6F1. The sequence goes on from JBAXME010000012.1 coordinate 45,355, forward strand.
TCCAGGCCCTGGAGCCCCTGCAACGTCAGGCGGAGATCCATTCCTGCACGAGCGCATCCCGGTCGCCCTCCGCCCCCATCCGGATCTCACTGCCGGCCCCAGTGATCCAAACCCGAGGTTCCGGCAGCAGCAGGGGCTCCCCCACGGAGGACACCTCCTGGGGCTGGGAGCTGAAGGAAGCCAGCGCCGCCGCTGCCGGCCGACAGCGGCTGGAGGCCAGCCCGAGATAGGAGCAGACATGGGCATCCCAGCTGAAGTGGCGACTGACCGCCTCCATGCCGGCTTCGCTCCAGCGTTGCCACTGGAGAGGATCGGCAGCGGCGGTTTCCAGGGCCACCCGCAGGCCATCGAGATCGCTCACATCCACCAACAGGCCATTGCTACAGCGGGCCACGATCTCCTGGGGACCGCCGTCGTCGGTGGCCACCACCGGCAGGCCCGAGGCCGCCGCCTCCAGCAGGGTGAGGCCGAAAGGCTCGGTGAGAGCTGGGTTCACGAACACACCCCGGCGCCGCGCGGCCCAGCGATAGAGGGCCGGGATCTGCTCGGCGGTGTGGCTCTTGGGATAGGCGATCCGCCCATAGAGGTCGTGGCGATCGATCAGCTCGAACAACTGCTGGAACAGGTCGCGCTGCTGCCTGTCGAGATGGTGCGCTTCATGGCGGCAGCCCAGCACCAGCACCAGGTTGTGGCGCTCCCGCAGCAAATCGGAGCGGGCAAAGGCCTCCACCAGGGCAAAGATGTTTTTGCGGCGGTCGGCCCGGCAGATGGCCAGCAGAGGTGAACGATCCGGATCCCTGAGGAAGGGCTGGACCAGGCCCCGCACCTCCTCCTCCCGTGGGCCCGGGGGGTGGTAACCGGGATGGAAGCGAAGGACATCCACCCCTGGAGGGATCACCTCCACCCTCTCCGGTTGGATCTGGGTGTAGCGGGCGTATTGACGGGCCGCCTCCTGGCGAGTGCTGGTGACCACCATGCGGCAATGGGCGAGAGCCCGCTCCTCGGCCTCGATCCGGCGACCGATGGCGTATTGGTGCTCGATCTGCTCGTGGCGGTCGCCGCTCGCCAGCAGGCGCCGCAGCTTCTCGCGCCCAAGGGAGTGGCCGGTGAACACCAGGGGAATGCCCAGCCTCTGGCTGACCAGCACGCCTACGTGGCCCGCGTCGGCGTAGTGGGCATGGATCCAGTCGGGCCGCCTGACCTGGGCCGCCAGATGGGCCACCACCGCATCGGCCATCTCATCGAGGTGGGGCCAGAGCAGCTCCTTACGCAGGTAGCGCTTCGGACCGCAGGCAAAGCGCAGCAGGGTGGCATCCGGGGCGATCGACTCCACCGGCCTGGCGTAATCAGAAGAGACCCTGCGGTCGTCGATCAACCGGGTGACCACCTCCACCCGGTCCACCTCCGGCCGGGCCGCCAGGGTCCGCACCAGTTCGAGCGCATAGGTGGACTGGCCGCCGGTGTCGGCATCCCGCCCCAACTCCAGGTCATGGCCCCGGAAGAGGCCGTGGAGATGCAGATGGAGGAGATAAAAACCCAACCGTCTGCGCCAGCTTTCCTCCATCCATAGCGACGGTCAACGGAGCCGACGGGAAGAGGCCTGGAGCGGACCTGGGCCGGTCGCTCCCTCAGGGGACCAAAGCCGGCAGCTGGCCGCTGACATCAGCAAGGGGGTAGGTGGCATTGCCCCAGCCATTGGGGGGCAACAACGACGGGGCTCCGGGGGCCGGAGCGGCGGCGGCCCCGGCGGCGAAGGCCCCGTTCGTCCAGGCCAGCAGCAGGGCGCCCAGGGGCCCGCCCCCTTCCTCGTACTGGGCCCCGAGGTTGAAGTGGTCACCCCCCTTGGCCAGCACCAGCCGATGGCCGCCACCCACCCGGCGGGCCTCGAACGCCATCGGCACGATCGCCTCCGGGTTGGAGGGCACCACCCAGTCACGGCTGCCGCTCACCATCAGCACCCGGGCGGTCACGCCCTGGGCCGAGCCAGCATCAAACAACAACGACGTGAACGGGCTGACCGCCACCACCGCTTTCACCCGCGGATCGCCCAGGGCGGCCTTGTCGGCGGAGGCAACAAACGTGCACTGGAGCACCCAGCTGAGGTTGCGGGAGGGGTCAGTCAGGTCTGCGCAGCGTTTCTGCAGCAGCGTGGAGCTCGGGCGGACCCCCGCCAGCTGAAGCGCGGTGGTGGCCCCCCAGGATTGGCCCAGCACCACCACCCCATCGGTGCGGAGACCCGGGGGCAGGCCCAGCTTGGCGGCCGCGGCCGCATCGATCAGGGCCGAGATGTCGAGGGGCCTCAGGCGCAACTCAGCGGGACCAGGCGGTGGCACCTTGCCCGAGAACATCGCCTGCTGCTGGCTCTGGTCGCTGCCCGGGTGGTAGGGCAAGAGCACGGTGTAGCCATGGCTGGCCAGATGGCGGCCCCAGCCTTCGAAGCTGGCGGGGCTGTCCCAGAGGCCGTGGGAGATCAGCACCAGCCGGCCATTCGCCCCCTGGATGGGGGAGATCACCACCAGCTTCAAGGGCTCGGAGCGATAGAACACCGGGATCTGGGTCTCCCGCCGCTGCACCGTCAACGGTCCTGGTTTGCTCAGGGCGGGATCCACGCTGGCGGGCGGCACAGCCGCCAGGAGGGTGTCCGCCGGCTTTTGCTGATTGGCCAACCTCTGGACCGCTAACAGGGCCCGGCTCAGGTCCACCGAGGCGGTTTGGCCCGGCAATGACTGGAGCACGGTCAACATCGTCAGTGGCCCCTTGGCTGCCGCCGTCTCCAAGGCCAGGGAAATCTTCTGGTCGTTGAGGTTCGCCGGCAGGCCGTCGATGCCCCCGATGGAGGAGAGCAGCAGCAGCGCCTGGCTGAGCATGGGAGAGCCCGCCGCCTGGTTGACGACGGCCTTGGTCTGCAGCGGCAGGGGGGCATTGAAGAGGTCCACCAACTTGCTCCCGATGGCCCCGTTGGTGGCCCGGTCCAGCTCCGCCAGATCGCTGTTGCCATCGAACAGCTTGCTGGTGCTGGTGAGCTCCTTGAGCTTCACAGTGAGGGAGGTCTGCAGCATGGGCAGCTTCAGCTGAATCTGCTGCAGGGCCGAGGCCGGCTGGGAAAGACCCGTCAGCAGCAGGGCCACTCCCACCGAGGCGGTACTGACTTCGCGAAGGGTCCGGGGCGCGGGCATGGCAAAAGGGTGACTGCGACCCCCAGTGTGGCCGGTGGAGCGCAAGGGAAACCGCGGCGGTCTGCAATAGCAGTCTTAATTTTGGAGAAACTACAGCGAGTTTGCTCGCAAATCTCCTGAAAGAAACACTAGGCTTCAATGGAGATAAGGCGGCGAATTTCATCACTCACAAAACCAATCAGTGATGGATTGCGCACGCCGGGGAGTGTGATCACGTCGTAAAGCTCATCAACAAGGCCTTCAAAGCGGATCCAGTGCACGGCGTCGCCGCTGCGCAGATCAACGACCTGGATGCCACAGCGGGCTTCTACGTTGCGTTGGGCAAGGGCTTCATCAAGAGGCAGGCCAGAAAATGTCTTGTTGTGGCGAGGCTTGGACGTACCGAGAAGAGCGTAGTTCCCATGGAAGGCCACCCCGCGAAGGTAGCCAGCGCAAAAGGTCAGGGGCTCGAAGGCACCGCTAGTTAGATCAATGTGGCCGAACTCACCCGTACCTGAATTGCAGAGCCAAAGGCGCCCCTGATACCAGCGGGGAGAGTGGGGCATGGAGAGACCACTGGCAACGATCTCATTGGTCTGCACATCAAGCACGACCCCGCCATCACCGCGGCGATCGCGCCAGCCATCGGCGGCATCTGAGGAGCTAACGGCGGTGACATAGGCGAGTTGGCCATCGCGCATCGCCAGGCCGTTGAGATGGCAACGATCTTCTGCGGCAAGGCGGCTGATGAAGGGCGGCTGCCAGAGGGGCCGGAAGCTGTGGGTATCGCTGCTGGTGGCAAGACAGCTGAACAGCGTGTTCACAAAGACCAGCTGACCAGTGGCATCAACAGCCATGTCGTGGATGTCACAATCACCGGTCGTGATGCCCAGCTGGGGGACGTAGAGGCTGTCGTAGGTGTCGGCAAGCTCACCGGGTTGGAGGATGTTTTCAAAGCGCCAGATCTGGTAGAGGCTGCTCATGAAGAAGCCGTTGCCATCGGCAGACGGGCAGAGACCCATACAGCGGTTGAAGCTGCGCTCAAAGACCGCAAGCTCGCCACTTGGCTTGAGACCGAGGGAGAAGAGTTTGCCGATCTGATACGTGGTGAGTGCGATGGAGAGCTGCTGCTCCGCCATCCAGCTCAGGAACTGCCGGGACGTGGTGATCTCAAAAGAAGGTTCAGCGGCAGTCATCGCGGATCAGGGGTAAACAGACTGGGCGGGGCTGAGGTGATCAGCAATGGAGACTTGTTGCTGTCGGTGCTCATGGTGCAGCCAACTGTTCGGCCAGGAGCAAACGCTGTGGGCTTTGCTGAGTGTGGCTCTGCCACATGCGCCTCAGCAGCTGCTGGAAGGAGATGGTGTAACGCTCAAGATCGGATAGGCCGGAGTCGGCCATGAGCTCGCGCAAGGCTGCTCGGCCCTGGCGCAGCTCCGATCGCTGGTCGCTGAGCAGACGGGCGATAGCGATGAAGTCTGAGGAATCGCTGGCGATCCACTGGGGCTTGCCAAGGGCCGTGAGGAAACTCGCCCCCATGCGGGAGACGAAGTTGCCGCCTTTGAGGGTGAGCACGGGCACGCCCATCCAGAGGGCCTGGAGGGTGGTGGTGCCGCCGTTGTAGGGGGTGGGATCGAGAGCGATGTCGATGGCGCCGTAGCGCTGCATCATCTGGCCCAGTTCACTGGGCCCTTCCAGTTCCAGGCGCTCAGCAGCGATCCCCTGGTCATAGAAGAGGGAGCGAAAGCGATCGGCCACCGACGCATCTGCCAATGACGGTGCCTTAAGCAGCAGGCGTGCCTCGGGAAGCTCCCGTAGCAAAGCGCCCCAGAGGTCGATGGTGCCGGGCGAGAGCTTCATGATGTTGTTGAACGACCCGAAGACCAGCGGCGCGCCGTCAGGGCGGGGTGGCGGCAGGGGGTAGGTGTCGACGGGACTCCAGCAGAAGACACTGCCGGGAAGCTGGGCGATGCCTTCTGAAAAGAGGTGAGCGTGCTCGGCGGGCGAGACGAGCGGATCGCCGATCAGCCAGTCGATGCGGGAGAGACCGGTGGAGTGGGGATAACCGAGGAAAGTGGCCTGCACGGGCGCGGCGCGCAGGGCAAAGACACCAAGGCGGTGGCTGGAGGTATGGCCGGCCAGATCGATCAGGATGTCGATCTGTTGATCCAAGATGCGCGACTTCAGGTTTGGGTCGCTGAGCTCAGCGGCCTCAATCCAGTACTGGGCGGCCTTGCGGGCGCGCACGGTGTATTCATCGTGCATCGATCCGGTGTGGAACACCGTGACGGGGAAGAGCTGCGGGTCGAGTCGTTCGAGCAGGGGCAGCATGAACAGGTTGACCGGGTGCTGGCGGTGAAAATCACCGGAGACCAGGCCAAGGCGCAGGGGCCGATCGGGATCAGGCGGATTGGGGAAGCCGTGCTCGCCAACGGGCGTAAAGGCGGCCTCAATGGGTTTGCAGAGCTGCCGGTGGCGCTCGGCCACCTGCTGGGGGCTGAGGTGATCGACATAGAGGGAAGCCATGGCGATGGAGGAGGCCAGCCTTGAGCTGGGATCGCCAAGTTCGGTGTAATGGGCCTCGACAGCTGCCAGATGGGCGGCAGCATCACCGCGCCGACCGGGAAGAGCGTTGAGGAGATAGCGGACCTCGCTGTTGGCGGGATCAAGGCTGAGGATTTGCTGGCAGAGGGATTCGGCGGCGGTGAGGTCGTACACCTCCCAGTGCAGGCGGGCCAGTGCCAGGAGGGTATCGAGGTTGGCGGGTTGGAGGGAGCGGGCTCGCTGGAGAACGGCGATGGCTTCCGGCCAGTAGTTGTGGTTGTGAACGCGCTGGGCAAGTTGGCGCAGAAACGCGGGGTTGCTGGAGGAAGAAGCGCGTGTGAACGCCACTTCTGCCGCAGTGCGGTTGCCAACACGCAACAGAGCCTCACCGAGATGGAGCATCGAGCCATGGCGGAGGGGTCGCCGCTCGACGAGCTGGGCAAGGGCGTTGATGGCACCTTGATGGTCGCCGCCGTTGAGGCGCCAGAGACCAAGCCAGTGCAGGGTTTCACCGTTGATGGGCTCAAGCAGCTGGGCCTGCTGGAGTGCGGGTTTCGCGGAGGAACTGATGGGGGTAACGGCATCCTGCAAGCGGGCCAGGTAAAGCCAGCTGAGCCAGTCGCCGGCGCAGAGCTCCAGCCATGAACTGAGCTGCTCAGCCCAGGCAAGGCCAGATGCTCCAAAAGGATGCAGCAGCAATTCCTCATCGCCAGGGCCCACTGATGCGACCGCCTGGAGTTGTCGCTTCCATTCAGGTTTCAGGCGCCGCACTTGCCGGGCGGCATAGCCGTGCTGAAGTGCAAGGCCAGCGCTGGCGTAGTGCTGGCTGAGCGCCAGCCAAGCGTGGGGATCAAGGGGAGTGGACCGCAGCTGAGCCCAGAGATCGGAGATCTGAGCCCAGTGCGGTTCAGGCTGGGGCATCAAGGAAGCCCAGTCACGCTGACATTGCTGCCCACAATCAGTTGCTCAAGACCAGCAACGCTGTTAAAGACGTTGTAGGTACCCGACAGCCCTGGAACGCTGCCACTGCCACTGAAGGTGATGGTGCCGGCATTGGTCCAGGTTCCATCGGTGACGGCAACGCTGTCGCCGGCATTGCCGCTGATCACCAGCTGGCGGCGTTGTTCTGTGGTGGGCTGAACGTAGGTGCCACCGGTTTGGCCCAAGGAGGCAGCATTGGAGCTGTTGAGCCAGTTGAAGCCCGTCAGATCATCGATGTCGCGCTTGGCGAGGGTGAGGCTGTTGTTGCCGGATCCGGTGAGATCAATGATTTCGATTGATTCCAGGCGCGACAAGCCATCCGGGCTGACGGCCCCCTGGTTGGCCACCTGGGTGAGGTCAAAGGCCAGGGCCGAGCCATCCAAGGATATGGCATCGATCCCGCTGCCGCCATCGACGCGGGCGAGCTGGGCGGTGTTGCCGCCACTGCCGAAGGGGTTGAAGAGGGCGGTGAGATTGGAGGCATTGAGAAGGAAGCGGTCGTTGCCGCTGCCGCCGTAAAGCACATCGGCGCCGCCAGCTCCGGTGATGATGTCGTTGCCGGCCCCTCCGACGAAGGTTTCTGCGGCGGTGGTGCCGACCTTGGTGTCGTTGCCAGTGGTGCCAACCCAATCAACGGCGGTCTGCAGGAAGGCGCCGGTGGTGGAGCCAAAAATCACATAGCTGCGGCCGGCGTATCTGCCTGCGGATGGGTGGCGGTGTGCCCCGACGATCAGATCAGCGAGGCCATCGCCGTTGACATCACCGGCGGCCGAGACGCTGATGCCGCTCTTGTCACCAGCGGATTGCCCATTGATCACGAAGCCGCCGCTGCCGGCGGCAACGGCGGAGAGGTCAATGGCGGTGGTGGAGGCTTTGCCAAAGACCACATAGCTGCGGCCGGCGGAGTAGCCGGTAGCTCCAACGATTAGGTCAGCAAGGCCATCACCGTTAACATCACCAGCAGCAGAGACGCTCCATCCGCTCCAATCAAGAACTGATTGACCATTGATCACGAAGCCACCGCTGCCGGCGGCGACTGCGGAGAGGTCAATGGCGGTGGTGGAGGCTTTGCCAAAGACCACATAGCTGCGGCCGGCGGAGTAGCCGGCGATAGGAGAACTCTTGAATGCACCTACAATCAAGTCCGCGAGGCCATCGCCGTTGACATCACCGGCGGCAGAGACACTCAGACCGCTGTAGTCATAGCGAGCTTGCCCATTGATCACGAAGCCGCCACTGCCGGCGGCTACAGCCGAGAGGTTGATGGCGGTGGTGGAGGCTTTGCCAAAGACCACATAGCTGCGGCCGGCGTTGGGGCCTGCAGCGGGGTCGCTGCGCCATGCGCCAACGATCAGATCAGCGAGGCCATCACCGTTGACATCACCGGCGGCAGAGACGCTACAACCGCTTTGATCACCAGCCGATTGAACATTGATCACGAAGCCGCCGCTGCCGGCGGCGACGGCTGAGAGGTTGATGGCGGTGGTAGATATTTTACCAAAGACCACATAGCTGCGGTCGGCGCCTGAGCCTGGGAAGGTGCTGACGAGTCCGCCAACGATCAAGTCAGCAAGGCCATCGCCGTTGACATCACCGGCGGCAGAGACACTGCCACCGCTGTAGTCTTGGGCAGATTGCCCATTGATCACGAAGCCGCCGCTGCCGGCGGCAATGGCGGAGAGGTCAATGGCGGTGGTGGAGGCTTTGCCAAAGACCACATAGCTGCGGCCGGCCTTGGTGCCGGCGGCAGGGGCGCTGAGACGTGCTCCGACGATCAGATCAGCAAGGCCATCACCGTTGACATCACCGGCGGCAGAGACACTGAAGCCGCTTTGATCACCAGCGGATTGACCATTGATCACGAAGCCGCCGCTGCCGGCGGCAACGGCGGAGAGGTTGATGGCGGTGGTGGAGGCTTTGCCATAGACCACATAGCTGCGGCCGGCCCAGGTGCCGCTATAGGGAGCGCCGACGATCAGATCAGTAAGGCCATCGCCGTTGACATCACCGGCGGCAGAAACGCTCCTGCCGCTTCCGTCATAGGCGGCTTGACCATTAATCACAAAGCCGCCGCTGCCAGTGGCAACGGCTGAGAGTTCGATGAGTGTCCCAACGGAGCCATCACCATTGAGATCATTTCTCAGGCTTGATTCCGCCGCGTAGAACTCGGTCGTACTCAGCAACTTGCCGCCTGTCTGAGCCCCCGATCCATTGAGATTCCAGATCGCATAGGAACCATCAATGTTCTTGAGGTAGAGATCAAATCCAGCCCCATTGGCCGCAGCGGCGAGTGCGCTCCAGCCATTTCCAAGACTTGTGGCAGAGGCATTGATCCCCACATAGGTGATCTGAATCGGGTTACCGCTGCCCACCTGCAGGGCATAGCCCTTGGCGTTGGTGCCCAGGCCCACGCTGCCGACGGTCTTAAAGGCGGAGAAGGGAGATCCAACGGTGCCATCGCCATTGAGATCATTGATCAGGCTTGACTCAGCGGCATAGAACTCAGCCGTACTCAGCAGCTTGCCGCCTGTCTGTGCTCCCGATCCATTGAGGTTCCAGATCGCATAGGAACCGTCGGTGTTCTTGAGATACACGTCAAATCCCGTACCGTTCGCCACACCAGCAATGGCACTCCAGCCGGCAGCTAGACTTGTGGGCGAGGCATTGATCCCCGCGTAGGTGATCTGGATCGGATTGGCGCTGCCCATCTGCAGGGCATAGCCTTTGCCGTTGATGCCCAGCGCCACGCTGCCAACGCTCTTGATCGCGGAGAAGGGGGCACCAACGGAGCCATCTGCATTGAGATCATTGCTCAGGCTTGATTCCGCCGCGTAGAACTCGGCCGTACTCAGCAACTTGCCGCCTGTCTGTGCTCCCGATCCATTGAGGTTCCAGATCGCATAGGAACCGTCGGTGTTCTTGAGATACACGTCAAATCCCGTACCGTTCGCCACACCAGCAATGGCACTCCAGCCGGCAGCTAGACTTGTGGGCGAGGCATTGATCCCCGCGTAGGTGATCTGGATCGGATTGGCGCTGCCCACCTGCAGGGCATAGCCTTTAGCGGTGCTGCCCAAAGCAACGCTGCCAATGCTCTTGATCGCGGAGAAAGGGTTCCCAACGGAGCCATCTGCGTTGAGATCATTGCTCAGGCTTGATTCCGCCGCAAAGAACTCGGCCGTACTCAGCAACCTGCCGCCTGTCTGAGCCCCCGATCCATTGAGGTTCCAGATCGCATAGGAACCATCGGTGTTCCTGAGATACACGTCAAATCCCGTACCGTTCGCTGCAGCGGCGATGGCGCTCCAGCCGGCACCTGGGCTGGTGGCGGAGGCATTGATCCCTGAATAGGTGATCTGGATCGGATTGACGCTGCCCACCTGCAGGGCATAACCCTTGGCAGTGCTGCCCAGGCCCACGCTGCCTATGGTCTTGATCGCGGAGAAGGGGTTCCCGACCGAGCCATCTGCGTTGAGATCATTGCTCAGGCTTGATTCCGCCGCGTAGAACTCGGCCGTACTCAGCAGCTTGCCGCCTGTCTGAGCCCCCGATCCATTGAGGTTCCAGATCGCATAGGAGCCATCGGTGTTCCTGAGATACACGTCAAATCCCGTACCGTTCGCTGCAGCGGCGA
>JBAXME010000013.1:0-55297 GCA_037134455.1 Synechococcaceae cyanobacterium ELA445
TGTTGACATAAAGATTCTGGTCATTCGGACCCGAAAGACTAACATATCCCCAATCCGTATCAGCTGCATTGCCCGTATTTGCTAATGATCCTAAGCCTGAGGTATCAGAGAAATCGATCTCGAGCGTGGCTGCTGTTGAACCAGAAGTGACGTCATAACTGGATGAACCAAATCGAATTGCCTTGACAACTGGAGTTGCCGAAGGAACAACATTTCTGTTGAGGATGTTGACCGACAGAGAAGCCGGATCTACACCCAAGACGGTTGCCAGCTTTAACAGATTGGAAGGAGCACCACCTTGGGTGCTGTCTGCATAGGCTTGCTTGGAAAGCCCCGCTGTGTTGTAAAGACGAAATCCAGTGATGGACCACGTACCCGCTGCAAGATAGGGGCTGAGGTTGCTTGAAACTCTTAAGGTGCCGTTCTTGTTGGTGCCTGAGACCAGATTTTCTGGTTTTATGTTGACATAAAGATTCTGGTCATTCGGACCCGAAAGACTAACATATCCCCAATCTGTATCAGCTGCATTGCCCGTATTTGCCAATGATCCTAAGCCTGAGGTGTCAGAGAAATCAATGTCAATGGTTGCAAACGTGCTGGCTGACGGATTGCCAATAACGATTGTGGCGGGGTTTATGGAACCTGGAGGAGCATTAAAAACAGAAAGACTATTAATCGCTGGAACATCCGTATCAGCTTTCACAGTTGGCGTGCCTGTGACCTGGAAGCTCAATGTGGCTGGATCGATGCCGATGGACGACAAATAGGCTTGAGCTGCAGCACCGGAAAAAGACTTATAATTACCAGCATTATCAGATAGTGATAATGACGAAACCTGATAAGATCCAATAGAGGTAGATGAAGAAATGACGATTGAGCCGGCAAAGGTTCCGCCTGTTGGACTTCCCGTGATTAAAGAATCAAGAGAGTAAAAATATGCACTGAGATTGTTGCTATAGTTATTCTGGCTGGCAGAGCTTGAGAAACCAATACTTAGGCTGTTGAAACTTGTTGCATCCGTGATAGACGCTTTCAGCAGAAGTGCCTGCGAGCCTGAGCTGATGTCTACAGAATTGGAGGACAATGTAAGCTTCGTGATCGCTGGAACATCCGCATCTGCTTTCACAGATGGAGTGCCCGTGACCTGGAAGCTCAATGTGGCTGGATCGATGCCGATGGACGACAAATAGGCTTGAGCTGCAGCACCGGAAAAAGACTTATAATTACCAGCATTATCAGATAGTGATAATGACGAAACCTGATAAGATCCAATAGAGGTAGATGAAGAAATGACGATTGAGCCGGCAAAGGTTCCGCCTGTTGGACTTCCCGTGATTAAAGAATCAAGAGAGTAAAAATATGCACTAAGATTGTTGCTATAGTTATTCTGGCTGGTAGAGCCTGAGAAACCAATACTTAGGCTGTTGAAACTTGTTGCATCTGTGATAGACGCTTTCAGCAGAAGTGCCTGCGAACCTGAGCTGATGTCTACAGAATTGGAGGACATTGTAAGCTTCGTGATCGCTGGAACATCCGCATCTGCTTTCACAGATGGAGTGCCTGTGACCTGGAAGCTCAATGTGGCTGGATCGATGCCGATGGACGACAAATAGGCTTGAGCTGCAGCACCGGAAAAAGACTTATAATTACCAGCATTATCAGATAGTGATAATGACGAAACCTGATAAGATCCAATAGAGGTAGATGAAGAAATGACGATTGAGCCGGCAAAGGTTCCGCCTGTTGGACTTCCCGTGATTAAAGAATCAAGAGAGTAAAAATATGCACTGAGATTGTTGCTATAGTTATTCTGGCTGGCAGAGCTTGAGAAACCAATACTTAGGCTGTTGAAACTTGTTGCATCCGTGATAGACGCTTTCAGCAGAAGTGCCTGCGAACCTGAGCTGATGTCAACAACAAGAGGAGCTGGAGTTGCCGGTGCCTGAATCAGGCTGATCGTTGCTGATTTCAGAATAGGCACATTGGTATCCACGCTTACCGGTGGAGTTCCAGTTACCTGGAAACTCAAAGTTGCTGGATCAATACCAATAGACGTTAAATAAGCTTTCGCTTCAGCGCCATTTATACCACCAAAAGACTTTGAATTTCCAGCAGTATCATATACGTTAATGGAAGATACTGAATAAGTTCCAATTGCCGTTGAAGCAGCTATCTGCACGCTCCCTGCATAGCTACCGTCTTTTGGCGTACCTGTATATAGGTTATTGCCATATAAGGAAGCATATATGTTCCCGCCGCCGGTGGAATTAGAAAAGTATATAAGCAACGAGCTGAAGCCAGTCGCATCGGTGATCGATGCCTTGAGAAGGAGCGATTGTGCTCCTGCGCTGATATTAACCGTATTTGATGAAAGCGATAGCTTTGAAAGCTGTGGCGCATTGGTATCCGCGCTTACCGGTGGAGTTCCAGTTACCTGGAAACTCAAAGTTGCTGGATCAATACCAATAGACGTTAAATAAGCTTTCGCTTCAGCGCCATTTATACCACCAAAAGACTTTGAATTTCCAGCAGTATCATATACGTTAATGGAAGATACTGAATAAGTTCCAATTGCCGTTGAAGCAGCTATCTGCACGCTCCCTGCATAGCTACCGTCTTTTGGCGTACCTGTATATAGGTTATTGCCATATAAGGAAGCATATATGTTCCCGCCGCCGGTGGAATTAGAAAAGTATATATTCAACGAGCTGAAGCCCGTCGCATCGGTGATCGATGCCTTGAGAAGGAGCGATTGTGCTCCTTTGCTGATATTAACCGTATTTGATGAAAGCGATAGCTTTGAAAGCTGTGGCACATTGGTATCCACGCTTACCGGTGGAGTTCCAGTTACCTGGAAACTCAAAGTTGCTGGATCAATACCAATAGACGTTAAATAAGCTTTCGCTTCAGCGCCATTTATACCACCAAAAGACTTTGAATTTCCAGCAGTATCATATACGTTAATGGAAGATACTGAATAAGTTCCAATTGCCGTTGAAGCAGCTATCTGCACGCTCCCTGCATAGCTACCGTCTTTTGGCGTACCTGTATATAGGTTATTGCCATATAAGGAAGCATATATGTTCCCGCCGCCGGTGGAATTAGAAAAGTATATAAGTAACGAGCTGAAGCCAGTCGCATCGGTGATCGATGCCTTGAGAAGGAGCGATTGCGCTCCTGTGCTGATGTCAACAACAAGTGGAGAAATTATTGATGAAGAAGCCATAACAAATAATTTAATTTGTAAAACTTTGAGGAAATTTTGTAGCTTTCTTAAAGACTATATTAGGTTACACTTGCGCGCCTTGCCCCTGAGGGGAGTGGACTTTTTTGCTTCTCTTCTGCCGCGAATAAGCCACACATAATTTCGAGCAGCCTGGTTCCCCTCCTCCTCGAGGCCCAGTCTTCACCAGATGTGCCATCGGAGACGCCGTGGGGGCCCCCAAAAGCCCTACACCGCCACCGCCTCCGGCGGATGCTGGGCCAGCACCTGCTTGAGATACCTGCCCGTATGGCTGGTGGGGTGCTGCGCCACCTCCTCCGGGGTTCCCGTCACCACAATCTCGCCCCCCCGGTTGCCGCCTTCGGGGCCCAGATCGATCAGCCAATCGGAGCAGCGGATCACATCCAGGTTGTGCTCAATCACCACGATCGAATTCCCCTTATCCACCAGCCGCTGCATCACATCCATCAGCTTGTGCACGTCGTAAAAGCTCAGGCCCGTGGTCGGTTCATCGATCAGATAGAGGGTTTTACCCGTGGCCCGTTTGGAGAGCTCCGTGGCCAGCTTCACCCGCTGGGCTTCACCACCGGAGAGGGTGGGGGCCGGCTGGCCCAACTTGATGTAGCCCAACCCCACATCCACCAGGGTGCGCAGCCGCTCGCCCGCCTGCGGGATGGCGGAAAACACATCGGCGGCCTGCTCCACCGTCATCTCCAGCACGTCTGCGATGGTGTGCCCCTTGTAGGCCACCTGCAAGGTTTCCCGGTTGTAGCGGGCCCCCTTGCACACGTCGCATTGCACATACACATCGGGCAGGAAGTTCATCTCAATCACGTTCACCCCCTGGCCGCTGCAGGCCTCACAGCGCCCCCCCTTGACGTTGAAGCTGAACTGACCCACCTGGTAGCCCCGGGCCTTGGCCTCCACCGTGGCGGCGAACACCTGGCGGATCGGATCAAAGGCACCGGTGTAGGTGGCCGGATTCGAACGCGGAGTTCGGCCGATCGGGCTCTGGTCGATCACGATCACCTTGTCCACCGACTGGATCCCCCTGAGCTCATCGAGGCCCGCGGGGAAGGGCACCTTGAGGCCCAGCTTGTGCTCCAGCGCCGGGTGCAACAGCTCGTTGATCAGGGTGCTCTTGCCACTGCCGCTAACCCCGGTGATGCTCACCAGCCGCCCCAGGGGGATCTCCACATCCAGCCCGGAGAGGTTGTTGCGGCGGCAGTTCACCAGGGTGAGCTTGCGGCTGCCGCTGCTGCGGCGCTCAGCCGGGGTGGGGATCGTGCGTCGCCCACTCAGGTAGGCGCCGGTGAGGGAGTCCTCGGCCGCCAGCAAATCATCGATCGATCCCTGGGCCACGATGTGGCCCCCATGCACGCCCGCACCCGGGCCGATGTCGACGACGTAATCGGCGGCGCGGATCGTGTCCTCGTCGTGCTCCACCACGATCAGGGTGTTGCCCAGGTCCCGCAGCTTGACCAGGGTGGCCAGGAGCCGGTCGTTGTCCCGCTGGTGCAGGCCGATGCTGGGTTCATCCAGCACGTAGAGCACGCCGGTGAGACCAGCGCCGATCTGGGTGGCCAGGCGAATCCGCTGGGCCTCGCCGCCGGAGAGGGTCATGGCGGGCCGATCCAGGCTCAGGTAGTCGAGGCCCACATCCAGCAGGAACTTGAGTCGCATGCGGATCTCCCGCAGCACCAGATCACCGATCTGGATCTGGCGTGGCGTCAGCAGGGGGTCCGTACCTTCTGAGGCACCGACACCCATCAGGGCCTCGATCCGGTTGAGGCACTCGTCCACGCTCACGGCCGTGAGATCGGCGATGTTGAAGGGCCCCACCTTCACCGCCAGGGCCTCGGGCCGCAGCCGCAGCCCCTGGCAGGTGGAGCAGGGCACCATCTCCAGGAATTTTTCCAGCTTCTGGCGGATCGCCTCGCCGCTGGCGTCCCGCAATTGCCGTTCCAGGATGGGCAGGATCCCCTCAAACGGCCGCAGGTAGCCCTCGCTCTTGCGGTAGCGGCTGTCGGCCTTGATGGCGATCGGTTCGCGGCTGCCGTGGAGCAGCGTGTGCTGCTGCTCGGCGCTCAGCTGGTTCCAGGGGGTCTTGAGCTCGAAGCCAAAGGCCTCCCCTACGGAAAACAGCAACGAGAAGTAGTAGCTGTTGTCTTTGTCGCTCCAGGGGGCGATCGCCGCGTAGACCGGCAGGGCCGGATCCGGCACCACCCGCTCGAAGGTGAACTTGCGCAGGTGGCCGATGCCGTGGCAGTCGGGGCAGGCGCCATAGGGGCTGTTGAAGGAGAACAACCGTGGCGAAAGCTCCTCCATCACGGCGCCGTGCACCGGGCAGGCAAAGTTCTCTGAATAAAGCTGTTCCCGCTCCACCCCCTCGGGCAGCTCCTCATTGGCCTTGGGAACCACCTCCACCAGGGCCAAACCGTCGCCCCGTTTCAGGGCGGTGCGCAGGGAGTCGGTGAGGCGCTCGCCGATCCCTTCGCGGGCCACCAGCCGGTCGACGACCACCTCGATGTGGTGCGCGTGGTTCTTGTCCAGCTCGATGTTGTCGGAAAGTTCCCGCACCTCGCCGTTGATCCGCACCCGGGCGAAGCCTTCGGCCACCAGGCCGCTCAGCAGCTTGGCGTGGGTGCCCTTCTTGCCGCGCACCACCGGCGCCAGCAGCTGGTAGCGGGTGCCCTCCGGCAACTCCAGAATCTGATCGACCATCTCGTCGATGCTCTGGGGCCGGATCGAACGGTCGCACTGGGGACAATGGGGCTCCCCGGCCCTACCAAAGAACAGCCGCAGATAGTCCTGGATCTCCGTCACCGTGCCGACGGTGGAGCGGGGGTTGTGGCTGGTGGACTTCTGGTCGATCGAGATGGCGGGGGAGAGCCCCTCGATCGCGTCCACGTCAGGTTTGTCCACCTGGCCGAGGAACTGGCGGGCGTAGGCCGAGAGGCTCTCGACGTAGCGGCGCTGACCCTCGGCAAAGATCGTGTCAAAGGCCAGGGAGCTCTTGCCGCTGCCGCTCACACCGGTGAACACCACCAGGCGGTTGCGGGGCAGGGTGAGATCGATGTTCTTGAGGTTGTGCTGGCGGGCTCCCCGCACCCGGATCACATCCCCGAGCCGATCCACCCCCAGCTGGGCCAACCCAGGCACAACGCTGGGGCTGGGGGCCTTGGAGGCCCTGGTGGTCTCGTCAGAAGCCTTGCTGTTCTGCCCTTTACTGGCCCCGGCCGATCGGCCCATGCACTGCCAACGGGAACATCGGAGTCTACGGAGGCATGCGGGAGGGGGAGGTCAGGCCACCCGCTTCCCCAACAGACTGGCTGCGTAGGAGCGGGTCTCGCCCGAATCACCACCGGCCAGCTCGGCCAGTTCCCGCTGCCGCTCCTGGGTGTCCCGCAGGTGGGACACCCGGGTGAGGGTCTGGCCCTCGCTCACCTGCTTGCTGACCCGGAAATGGTGATCCGCGGCCGCGGCCACCAGGGGCTGGTGGGTGACGCAGAACACCTGGCGCTGGCCGGCGAGACGGTGCAGCAGGTCAGCCATGGCACCGCTCACCCGGCCACTGACGCCCGCATCGATCTCATCGAACAGCAGGGTGACGTGGGGATCGGTGGCCGCCAGGCAGGTCTTGAGGGCCAGCAGGAAGCGGCTCATCTCCCCCCCCGAGGCCACCTCCGCCAGGGGCGCCAGGGGCTGGCCAGGGTTGGCGGAAAACTGGAACTGCACCGCATCCGATCCCTCCTCACCGGCGGGGGCGGGCTCCAGAGCCACGGCGAAACGCACCGCCGCCAGGCCCATGGGCCGCAGGGCCGTCATCAACTGCTCCTGCAACCGGGCGGCGGCCTGGCGTCGCAGCTCACTGAGCTGGCGGTGGAGATGATCGCGCCCTAGGCGGGCCTGCTGCTCCGCCGCCTCCAGCTGGGCCAGGGAGGCCTCGCCGCCCCCAGGCCCCAACCATTCCCTGAGGCGATCGCGCTCGGCGATCAGCTCGGCAAGGTCCAGCCCATGGCGGCGCTCAAGGCTGCGCAATTGGGCAATCCGGTCCTGGAGGGTGGCCAGGGCCTCCGGATCACTTTCAAGGGCGGCACCGTAGTGGTCCAGTTCCCGGGTCAGGTCCTGGACCTGGCTCAGGGTCTCCACCACGACCTGCAACCGGGGTTGGAGCTCGGGATCGAGGGCAGCCATCGCCTGCAGTTCCTGCTCGCAGGCCGCCAGATGATCCAGCACCGAAGGCGCCCCCTCCGCCCCCTCCTGTAATCGACCGACCAGGGTCATCACCCCCTCCTGAAGCCGCACCCCATGGACCAGGCGGTCCTGGTCGGCCTCCAGGGCGGCCCGCTCGCCCGGGTCCTCCAGCCGGGCCACCTCCAGTTCATCCAGCCGTTGCTGCTGCACCAGGCGCTCCTGCTCCAGCCGCTGCCGATCGCTGTGGGCCTGCTCCAGGGCCGCAGCCGCCTGTTTCCAGAGCCGGTGGGCGGAGCGGGCCGGCTCCAGCAACGCCAGCAGCTCTTCGCCGCCGAAGCGGTCAAGCCAGCGCCGCTGTTGACCGGGTCGGGCCAACTGCTGAGTCTGGCCCTGCACGGTGAGATCCAGAAGCAAGGGCCTCAGCTCCAGCAACTGGGCACGGTTAACCGCGACCCCGTTGAGCCGGCTGCGGCTACTGATCCGCTCCTCGACGCTGCGCCACTCCCGGCTGATCACCAGCTCGTCGTCCTCGGCCTCCAGCTCCTGCTGCCGCAGCCAATCGAGCACGGGTGGGCTGAGACGAAAACTGGCCTCGATCGAACTGCGCCCACTGCCGGGCCGCAGCAAGCGCAGCCCCTGGCTGCCCTGGGCACCCCCCAGCAGGGCATCAAGGGCATCAAGAAGGATCGACTTGCCGGCGCCGGTTTCACCGGTGAGCACCGTGAACCCCTGCTCGAAATGGAGTTCGAGCGCATCGATCAAGGCGATCTGGTGCAGCCGCAGACCCGTGAGCACACCAGCCTCCGGTCATCGGCCCGACCGTAGCGGCTGCGGGATTCGTTTAGAAGGGGTACAGCGAACACCGCGCCATGGTCGAGCCGACCGGCGATTTCATCGAAGCCGCTGGGCTGCTCAGGTACGACCCGGCGGCCATCAGCCGCATCTATGCCGGCCATCCCCAGCGCCTGCTGCGCCGGTTCTGGCAGACCCTGGTGCCCATGGGCCTCTTTCTGCTGGGGGTGGGCTTTGACTGGATCAGTGGCCGCCTCGCCCACCAGCAACGGGCACGCGCCAGGGCCAGGGAATGCGCCGAGCTGTTGGTGCAGCTCGGTCCAGCGTTCATCAAGGCGGGCCAGGCCCTCTCCACCCGGCCCGACATCGTGCCCCCCCTGCTGCTGGAGGAGCTGGCCCAGCTCCAGGACCAGCTGCCGGGCTTCGATTCAGCCCTGGCCATGGCCTGCATCGAAGAAGACCTGGGCGCTCCAGTGGATTCGATCTTCGAGGTGCTGGACCGCGAGCCGATCTCAGCGGCCTCCCTCGGACAGGTGCACAAGGGGGTCCTCAAGGGCGGTGGCCCCGTGGCCGTCAAGGTGCAGAGGCCGGGCCTGCGGGAGCAGATCACGCTCGATCTCTACATCGTGCGCAACATCGCCGCATGGCTGAACCGCAGCGTGCGGCTGATCCGCAGCGATCTGGTGGCCCTGATCGACGAATTGGGGCAACGGGTGTTTGAGGAGATGGACTACCTCAACGAAGCCAGCAACGCCGAAAACTTCGCGGCCCTCCACGCCCACAACCGCCGCATCGCCGTACCGGCCATCTACCGGCAGGCCACCAGCCGCCGCGTGCTCACGATGGAGTGGATCGACGGGGTGAAACTCACCAACCTTGAGGCGGTGAAGGCCCTCGGGGTCGATCCTGACGACATGGTGCAGGTGGGGGTCAACTGCAGCCTGCAGCAACTGCTGGAGCACGGCTTCTTCCACGCTGACCCCCACCCAGGGAACCTGCTGGCCCTTGCCGACGGCCGGTTGGCCTACCTGGATTTCGGCATGATGAGCGAGGTGAGCCGGCAGTCCCGCACCGGCCTGATCCAGGCGGTGGTGCACCTGGTGAACCGCAACTTCTCCGCCCTCTCCAACGACTTCGTGCGGCTGGGGTTCCTGGAGGAAACGGTGGATCTCGAACCGATCGTGCCCGCCTTCGAGTCCGTGTTCGGCCAGGCGATCGAAATGGGGGTCAGCCGTCTGGACTTCAAGGCCGTCACCGACGACCTCTCCGGGGTGATGTACCGGTTCCCCTTCCGGGTTCCCCCCTACTACGCCCTGATCATCCGCTCGCTGGTGACCCTGGAGGGCATCGCCCTCAGCGTCGATCCCGACTTCAAGATCCTTGGGGCCGCCTACCCCTACTTCGCCCGCCGGTTGATGGAGGATCCGGATCCCGAGCTGCGCGAGAGCCTGCGGGAGATGCTCTTCGATGGCGACCTGTTCCGCTGGCAGCGCCTCGACAACCTGATCAGCAGCGCCTCCCTGCAGGAACAACTCGACCTCGACGGACTACTGGATCAGGTGCTCGATTTCCTTTTCTCCCCAGGCGGAGGGCTGCTGCGCGAGCAGTTGGTGGAGGCGATGGTCGATCAGATGGACGCCTTCGGCTGGCAAACCGTTCAGCGCCTCGGCCAGAGGCTGCCACGGAGGCTCCAGCCCCCCGGCCTGCGCAATCAGGACCCGATCAGCGCCAAGGATCTCGAGCTGCTGTCCTTGGAACCGGTGGCCCGATTGGTGAGCATCCTGCGCCAATTGCCCGGTTTCGAACCGCAGTTGTTGCTCAGTCGCCTCCCCAGGTTGGTCAGTGAGCCTGATCTGCGCCAGATGGGAATCAGTTTGGCGCGGCAGCTGGCGGAACGGGGCGTGGTGCGCCTGCTCCGAGACGTGCTGGTGGCACCGGAAACCCGCACCGCCGTGGCCAGGGCAGCGGTTGCCTCCCCTTAGAGTTTCCACCCGAACGAATGGCTCCCTTGCGACACCACCTCCAGCTCAGCGGAGCCGTGCTTGCCCTTGCCTTGAGCAGTCTTCCCCTTTCTGCCCAGGCCGCCGAACAGGTGGTGTTCGTCAGCGGGGCCTTCCGCCGCTCCATTCCCGTGGCTGACCTGGAGCTGCTGGCCAAAACCGGCCAGACCCAGGGACTGCTGGCGGATCTGTTGCGCCTCAGCCGACAGAACCCCCAGAACGTGGCCAAGTTGCTGAACCAGAAAATCAGCCTCCCCCTGGTGCTGACCAGCCGCCTGCTGAATACCCGGATCGGTGAAGCCATCCTCGGCCGGGTTGCCCAGATCGCCTATCCGCTCAACGCCAAATCAGTGGGTGTACCCGCCCTGCGCTCGGCCACGATCCTGGGCCTCTACGACAACAACGACAACCTCTCGGCCATCGGCTTCCTGCAGGCCTACCCCAACAACGATCTGGCCATCAATCTGCCGGCGTTGATGGCCACGGTGAGCAAGACCAGCTCCATCGCCGATCTGGTGCGCTTCTTCTCCGAATCTCCCCTCGATGGCCTCAAGGCCCCAAGCCCCAAGGCGGGGCCCCTCTGAGGCCATCGCCACCGGATGGGCCCTTAGGGCCTGACACGTAGATTCGCAGCAGCCCCTCTTCCGCTGCTGTGCCACTGCTTTCCTCCCTGCGAAACCTGGGCAGAAAGCGGGCCTTCCAAGACTGGCCTGGCCTGATTGAGGGCTACAGGCAATGGCTCCCGGTGACGGACCGCACCCCTGTGGTGACCCTGCGGGAAGGGGGTACGCCCCTGATTCCGGCACCGGCGGTGGCGGAAAGGATTGGGCGCGGCGTCAAGGTTTTCCTCAAATACGACGGCCTCAACCCCACCGGGAGCTTCAAGGATCGGGGCATGACCATGGCCGTCAGCAAGGCCCGGGAAGCGGGCGCCGAGGCGGTGATCTGCGCCAGCACCGGCAACACATCGGCGGCGGCAGCGGCCTATGCCAGGCGGGCGGGGATGCGGGCCTTCGTGCTGATTCCCGATGGCTATGTGGCCCAGGGCAAGCTCGCCCAGGCCCTTCTCTACGGAGCGGAAGTGCTCGCCGTGCGGGGGAATTTCGACCAAGCCCTGACCATCGTGCGCGAGGTGGCCGATCGCTACCCGGTCACCCTGGTGAACTCCCTCAACCCGTTCCGCCTGCAGGGGCAGAAGACCGCTGCCTTCGAGGTGGTGGATGCCCTGGGTGAGGCCCCGGACTGGCTCTGCATCCCCATGGGTAATGCGGGCAACATCAGCGCCTACTGGATGGGCTTCCAGGAGTACCGCCAAGCGGGTCTGAGCCGCCGGCTACCGAAAATGATGGGCTTCCAGGCGAGCGGTTCGGCGCCCCTGGTGCTGGGGCACACGGTTGAGCAGCCCGACACCATCGCCACGGCGATTCGGATCGGCAATCCCGCCAACAAGGAGAAGGCCCTGAAGGTGCGCAGCGAGAGCGGTGGCTCCTTCCACGCCGTCAGTGACGCCGAAATCGTGGCGGCCTACAAGTTGCTTGGTAGCCAGGAGGGGGTGTTCTGTGAACCAGCCAGTGCCGCCTCCGTGGCCGGGCTGCTCCAGCAGGCCGCGCAGGTTCCCAACGGGGCAACGGTGGTGTGCGTGCTCACGGGCAATGGGCTCAAGGACCCCACCTGCGCGATTGAAAACAACGACGCCACCTTCCACCCCGGCCTGGATGCGGACGTGACCACGGTCGCCCGGGTGATGGGTTTCTGAGGCCAGAGAAAAGCCGGAAGGTCAGGGGAAAACCACGGGGAAACAGCCCAGCCATTCGAGAAAGCGGCCTGTTGGGCGGCGGGGGAAAAGCCCGGTCTGAACGAGGAAAACCAACAAACAAAAACAGGCATGTCTTGTCAATCTTTTTCCCTGATCTGGGGAAAGAGTGGAAAACTCCGCGAAATCCTCTGTTGATCTCGCTCATTCCTCAGGGAATTCATTAGCAAAACCCTTGGCCCCTATGGGTTATGAGGGGTTTTCCCCGATTTCCACAGCCCCTACGACTACGGATTGTTCTTGTTTTAAAGAATTAATCCTTTTTTAATCAGTCGACAGCAGAGCAACCGGTCGATTGGGGTGTGGACTCCCGTCCGGACCGTTGCGGATCGGGGCGCCTTGTGGAAGCTTGGTACCGCCGCCCACGGGCCCCCCTCCATTGCCGCCAGGATTTCGCCGATGAAGCTGGTCTGCTCCCAGGCGGAACTGAACGCCAGCCTCCAGCTGGTCAGCCGTGCCGTGGCCAGCCGCCCCAATCACCCGGTGCTGGCCAATGTGCTGCTCACGGCTGATGCGGGCACCGGCCGCATCAGCCTCACGGGTTTCGATCTCAGCCTTGGCATCCAAACCAGCCTGAGCGCTGCAGTGGAGGCCAGCGGTGCGATCACCCTGCCGGCCCGTCTGTTCGGTGAGATCGTTTCCCGTCAGGCCAGCGACAGCCCGATCACGCTCCAGTGCTCCGAAGAGAACGAGCAGGTGGACCTCACCAGCCTCTCCGGCAGCTACCAGGTGCGCGGCATGGCCGCCGAGGATTTCCCCGAGTTGCCCCTGCTGCAGACCGGTGTGCCGATCCGCCTGGAGGCTGAGGCCCTGGTGCGCGGGCTGCGGGCCACCCTGTTCGCCAGCAGCGGGGACGAGGCCAAGCAACTGCTCACGGGTGTTCACCTGAGCCTGGAGGGCCAGGACCTGGAGTTCGCCGCCACCGATGGCCACCGACTCTCCGTGTTGCGCCTGGCCCATGCCCTGCCCGAGGGCACCGAAGCTACGGAGCCCTTCGCTGTGACCGTTCCGGCCCGCTCCCTGCGGGAGCTGGAGCGCCTGCTCTCTTCCCGTCAGTCCAGCGAACCTGTGACCCTCTACTGCGATCGGGGCCAGGTGGTGTTCCTGTGGGGCGACCAGGTGCTCACCAGCCGCAGCCTTGAGGGCACCTATCCCAACTATCGCCAGCTGATCCCCGACAGCTTTAACCGCATCCTCGAACTGGATCGCAAGGCCTTGATCTCCGCCTTGGAGCGGGTGGCGGTGCTGGCCGATCAGCACAACAACGTCGTCAAGATCAGCAGTGATCCGGCTGCTGGCCAGCTCCTGATCAGCGCCGATGTTCAGGACGTGGGTAGTGGCTCGGAAGCCCTGGCCGCCGCCATCAGCGGCGAACCCATCCAGATCGCCTTCAACGTGCGTTACGTACTCGAGGGGCTCAAAGCCACAACAGCCGAACGGGTGGAGCTGCGCTGCAATGCCCCCACCACCCCCGCCGTGCTTACGCCGGTGGAGGATGGGGGCTTCACCTATCTGGTGATGCCCATCCAGATCCGGACCTGAACGTGTGACCCTGCCCGATCAGCTGCTGCTCAGTGATCTGATCCAGCGGCGGGTCCGCAGTGAGCTGGGACCCGATCAGGCCCTGGACAGGGGGGGAGGGGAGCAGGGCTGGATGCATCCGCCCGTCCATCGCCTCCTCGGCTGGGTCAGCAAACCCGATGCCCTCGGTTCCCGTCGCCTGGTGTGGCGTCTCGATCAGTTGCGGGGGTTGGGGGAGCAGGAGGTGATGGTGTCGGGCGAACCGGCGGAAA
Organism: Synechococcaceae cyanobacterium ELA445; assembly: GCA_037134455.1. Taxonomy (GTDB): domain Bacteria; phylum Cyanobacteriota; class Cyanobacteriia; order PCC-6307; family Cyanobiaceae; genus ATX-6F1. The sequence goes on from JBAXME010000013.1 coordinate 13,819, forward strand.
CGGACCTCGACATCCTTGGCCGGTTGCCCACCCTTTTGGAAGCCGTGGTGGTGGGTCGTTCCGGCGAGTCCATCGGCACCGTGGCCGATCTGGCGGTGGAGTTGCGCACGGGACGGATCCTCCATTACCTGGTGGCCCGCAGTGATCCCCGTTTGCCCGGCAGCAGCCGCTGGCGCCTCGCTCCCGATCGCATCGTCGATCAACAGCCCGGCCAGGTGGTGACAGCCGTGGCGGGGCTCGATGATCTGCCGCTTGCCCGAGCCAGTGTGCGTCAGGAATTCCTGCAGCGTTCCCGCCGTTGGCGTCAGCAGGTGGGTCAGGAGACCGCCCGCTTGCGGGATCAGTTCCAACAGGTGGGCGAACGCTTCGAGGACCGTCTGGAGGGCTGGCTGGAGGAACCCCCCTGGCGGGAGCAGGACGGCGAAGACCGATTGCAGCGCAGGGAGAGGGACGGGGAGCAGGAGCCTTGGCAGGACTTTGAGGAGCCGCAACCGCCGCCCTCTTCCCCCCAACGGCAAGGCCGTCGTCGCCAGGTCGGCGACCACGACCCCCAGGAGGATCCCTGGATCTGAGGCCTTCCGTCAGACTGCCGCTCTGTTGCCCGCGGGTCCGTGGTTGCCACCCCCTCCTTTTCGGTTGCCGATGCGATCCGCAAGGAGGGGCTGAGCCAGGCCGACTACGACGAGATTGTCCGGCGTTTGGGCCGTGCCCCCAATCGCGCCGAATTGGGCATGTTTGGGGTGATGTGGTCGGAGCATTGCTGTTACCGCAACTCCCGCCCGTTGCTGCGGGGCTTCCCCACCACCGGCCCCCGTGTTCTGGTGGGTCCCGGTGAGAACGCCGGTGTGGTGGATTTAGGGGAGGGCCAGCATCTGGCCTTCAAGATCGAGAGCCACAACCACCCCTCAGCCGTGGAGCCGTTCCAGGGGGCTGCCACCGGAGTGGGAGGCATCCTGCGCGACATCTTCACCATGGGGGCCCGGCCGATCGCCCTGCTCAATGCCCTGCGCTTCGGGCCCCTGGAGGACGGCCGCAACGTGGGCCTGATGGAGGGGGTGGTGGCGGGCATCGCCCATTACGGCAATTGCGTGGGCGTCCCCACCGTTGGTGGAGAGGTGGCCTTCGATCCCAGCTATTCCGGCAATCCCCTGGTCAACGCCATGGCCCTGGGCTTGATGGAAACCGAGGAGATCGTCTGTTCCGGTGCCGTCGGCGTTGGAAACCCGGTGGTCTACGTGGGGAGCACCACGGGGCGCGATGGCATGGGTGGGGCCAGCTTTGCCAGTGCCGAGCTCACTGAGGCCTCCCTCGACGATCGTCCGGCGGTGCAGGTGGGGGACCCCTTTCTGGAGAAGGGACTGATCGAGGCTTGCCTGGAGGCCTTCCAGAGCGGCGATGTGCTGGCGGCCCAGGACATGGGTGCCGCAGGACTCACCTGTAGTTGCTCAGAGATGGCGGCGAAGGGGGGCCTCGGCATCGAGCTGGATCTCGATCGGGTTCCTGCACGGGAACAGGGCATGACCGCCTACGAGTTTTTGCTGAGTGAGTCCCAGGAGCGGATGCTGTTTGTGGTCAAGGCGGGCCGGGAGGAGTCCTTGATGGCCCGTTTCCGCCGCTGGGGCCTCCAGGCCGCCGTGGTGGGCCGGGTGCTCGAGGAGAACGTGGTGCGGGTCCTCCAGCACGGTGCGGTGGCGGCCGAGGTGCCGGCCAGTGCCCTGGCGGAGGACACACCGATCAACCACCACGACCTGATCCAGGAGCCGCCGGCCGATTTGGTGGCCCACTGGCGTTGGAGCGAGCTGGACCTTCCGGAGGCCCGGGTCGAGGGTGTGGCCACCTCCCAGGGGTTTCTGGGGTGGCATCAGGTGCTTCTGGAGCTGCTGGATGACCCCACCATCGCCAGCAAGCGTTGGGTCTGGCGTCAGTACGACCATCAGGTGCAGGCCAATACGGTGGTGCCCCCAGGTGGCGCCGATGCGGCGGTGGTGCGGCTGCGGCCCCAGCAGGGATCGGCGTCCCTGACGGCTTGCCTGCGGGGGGTGGCCGCCACCGTCGATTGCCCTAACCGTTGGGTGGCCCTCGATCCGGAGCGGGGTGCCCAGGCGGCGGTGGCGGAGGCGGCCCGCAACCTCAGCTGCGTCGGTGCCGAACCCCTTGCCGTCACCGACAACCTCAACTTCCCTTCCCCCGATACGGACCGGGGCTACTGGCAATTGGCCCTGGCCTGCCGCGGCATCTCCGCTGCCTGCAGTGCCCTGGGAACGCCGGTGACGGGGGGCAATGTCTCCCTCTACAACGAGACCCGCCTGCCCGACGGACGGATGCAGCCGATCCATCCCACGCCGGTGGTGGGAATGGTGGGTCTGGTGCACGATCTGACCCGGGTGAAGGGTCTCGCCTGGCGCTCTGCCGGCGATCAGGTCTGGCTGTTGGGTGTTCCCCTGGAGCAAGACCAGGGCAGCGTTGGGGCGGAGGACCGCCTGGGCCTGGCCGGCAGCAGCTACCTCGAGCGGATCCATGGCCTGGCCACCGGTCGGCCGCCGCGGATCGATCTGGCTCTGGAGGCGCGGGTACAGGCGTTCTTGCGCCAGGCCATTGCTGCCGATCTGGTGGCTTCAGCCCACGATCTGGCTGATGGGGGATTGGCGGTGGCCCTGGCGGAGGCCTCGATCGTCGCCGGTCTCGGGGTGCGGTTGGAGCTGCCCGCCGGTGATGTCCGTCTGGATCGGTTGTTGTTTGCCGAGGGCGGGGCCCGGATCCTGGTGTCCGTGCCTGTGGATCGCACCGATGCCTGGCGGCAGGCCCTCGACCGGTCTGGGGGCGGCGGAGAAGCACTGCCAGCGCAGTTGCTTGGAGAGGTTTCCGCGGAGCCTGAACTGGTGGTCAGCCAGGCGGATCGGGTGGTGCTGACTAGCCCCCTTGAACCGCTGCGAGTGAGCTATGAGCAGGCCCTTCCCCGCCGATTGGCGGCCCGGGGCTGAGGCAGACTGGGGGCAACCACGAAGGTTTCAAGGCCTGTGTCGCTCAGCGAACCCCCCGATGGATCGGTGAGCACTGCTGGTCAATCCGAGCGACCTGACAAACCGGAGGAGGCCTGCGGTGTCTTTGCCGTGCTGGCGCCTGGTCAGCAGGTGGCCAACCTCACTTACTTCGGTCTCTACGCTCTCCAACACCGGGGTCAGGAATCGGCGGGTATCGCCGTTTTTGACGGCCCCAAAGTGCGCCTCCACAAGGACATGGGCCTGGTGAGCCAGGTGTTCGACCAGGACGTGTTGGCGCGCATGCCCGGTGACCTGGCCATCGGCCACAACCGCTATTCCACCACTGGCAGCAGCAGGGTCTGCAACGCCCAGCCCGTGGTGCTGATGACCCGCCTTGGTCCCTTTGCCCTGGCCCACAACGGCAATTTGGTGAACGCTGGCGAGTTGCGGCACGCGATTGCCGCCACCGATGCCGACATCACCTCCACCACCGACTCCGAACTGATCGCCTTTGCCCTCCAGGAGGCCGTCAACGATGGCCTCGGCTGGTCGGCGGCCATCCGCTTTGCTGCCGGCCGTTGTCGCGGTGCCTTCAGCCTGGCCATCGGCACCCCGGAGGGGCTGTTCGCCCTGCGGGATGGCCACGGCATTCGGCCCCTGGTGTTCGGCTTCTTCGGTGAAGGCGAGGAGCTCCACTGGGCGGTGAGCAGTGAGACCTGTGCCCTCGACATCATTGGCGCCACCTTTGTCGACGACGTGGCACCCGGTGAGCTGGTGGAGTTCCGCTTTGGATCCCGCCAGCCGCAACGCAGCCGCTGGAGCGAGGAGCCGGTGAAGTTGTGCGTCTTCGAGATGATCTACTTCGCTCGCCCTGACAGCCGTTTCTTCGGTGAGTCGCTCTACAGCTACCGCAGTCGTATCGGAGAGGTTCTGGCCCGCGAGGCGGCGGTGGAGGCTGATCTGGTGATTGGTGTGCCTGATTCAGGGATTCCTGCGGCGATCGGTTTTTCCCAGGTGAGTGGCATTCCCTACGCCGATGGTCTGATCAAGAACCGCTACGTGGGCCGCACCTTCATCCAGCCCACCCAGGCCATGCGCGAGGCGGGGATCCGGGTGAAGCTCAACCCTCTCCCCGACGTGCTCAATGGCAAACGGGTGGTGGTGATCGACGATTCGATCGTGCGGGGCACCACCAGCCGCAAGCTGGTGCAGGCCCTGCGGGAAGCCGGAGCCACTGAGGTGCACATGCGCATCAGTTCGCCGCCCGTGACCCATCCCTGCTTCTACGGCATCGACACCGACAACCAGGACCAGTTGATCGCCGCCCGTCTCACCCTGCAGCAGATCGAGGCCCACCTTGGGGTGGATTCCCTGGCCTACCTGAGCAAGGAGGGGATGGTGGAGGCGGCCCGATCGGCCTCCACCAACTTCTGTACCGCCTGTTTCGACGGTCAGTACCCGATCGAGTTGGAGGAGGAGATGCGCTCCAGCAAGCTCATGCTTGAACCGTCCGGCATCGCCGGTGTCCTGGTGCAGCGCTGATCGCCTGAACCTCACCCCCGCAGTTCATGGATCAGGGGGATCACCTTGAGCACCGACTGGCCTTTGCCCAGGGGGAATGTCTGACCCGAACCTGGGGCTTCTTCGCTCACCAGCTGGTTGCTGGCCAGTCTGAAGTGGCGATTTCCGCTCACCAGCACACTCACCAGCTCTGTACCCATCCCCCCCAGATCCACCAGCTGGTCAGCCCGATCCTGGAAGCGCAGACCGATCTGGCCCAGGTCCCCCCGCTGGCAGAGGCGAAGGCTGTCCACCTTCAGCCGCTTGAGCTGACCCAGGCGGCTGGCCAGCAGCACGTCGTCGCCAGCAGCGGCGCTGGCCACTCCCACCACGCTCTCCCCGGGCAGCAGACGCATCAGCAGGGGGCCCTGGGCCGTGCGGCCCATCAGCGGCAGGTTGGCTTCCGTTACCTCGAGTCGTAACACCCGGCCGGTGCTGCTGGCCACCACCAGATCCTCCCCTTCACGGCAAGTCACCACCTTCCGCAGCTCGACGCCGTCCTTGAGCTTGAGCACTGTCGTGGCCCGTCCGGAGAGCTCCTGGAATTCGGAGATTGGCAGCCGTTTGAACCGTCCGTCGGTGCTCAAGAGCCCCAGGCTCAGCGCGGGGTCGTTCTCCAGGGGCAGCACCTGCACCACCCGTTCCCCTTCGAGGCTGTCAGGCAGGAACTTCTCCAGGGGGCCTGGCTGCTGACCGGCGAACTCCCAGCGCAGCATTGCCACACGACCGCCGCTGGTGAAGGCCAGCAGGCTGGGTTGCTGGGCCACGGGCAGGATCAGCTGGGCAGGAGCGGGATGCTCGCCGAGTTCCACGGGCTCCTCCAGATGGAGCCGTCCCAGCATCTGGGGAGCAACGATTCTGGTCTGGCCATCGCAGCTGATCAGCAGCTTGCCATCGCTGCTCAGGCCCTCGAAGGCCTTCCGGCGCAGCAGCTCCGCATTGGGCCGCACCGCCGCCGCCCGTTGGGCCACCAGGGCGTCGCCCCCTTCCACCAAACGGGTGCGTCGTGGGGTGGCATAGCGCTTCTTCAGCCCCTTGAGTTCACTGACCAGGGCGTCGAGCAGTACGTCGCGGCGGTCCAGCAGCTCCCTCAGCCTGGTGCGCTCCCGGCCCAGTTCTTCGGCTTCGCTGCGCAAACCATCCTGTTCGAGGCTTGTGAGGCGCCGCAGGGGCATGGCGAGCACGGCGTCAGCCTGGCGCTCGCTCAGATCCAGATGGACCTGCAGGCTCGCTCGGGCACTGGCCGCATCCTGGGCCGCCTGGATCAGTTCAATCACCCGCTGGAGGGAATCCAGGGCCTTGATCAGACCTTCCACCACCTCCAGCCGATCTTCCGCCCGCTTCAGGGCGTGGTTGGTGCGGCGGATCAGGGTGTGTTCCCGGTACTCCAGGAACCGGTTCAGCAGCTGCCGCAGGCTGAGTTGCTGGGGTTTGCCGTCCACGAGGGCCAGCAGGATGGCGCCGAAATTGCTCTGCAGTGCCGTGCGCCTTTGGAGCTCTGTCAGCACCTTTTCGGCTTCTGCATCCCGGCGCAGCTCCACCACCACGCGCATGCCATCCCGATCGCTTTCGTCGCGGATGTCAGCGATGCCCGTGATCTTGCCGTCATTCACCTGCTCCGCCAGTTTCTCGATCCAACCCGCCTTGCTCAGTTGGTAGGGCAGCTCGGTGATCACCACGGCGGCGCGGCGGTGGCGCCCTTTACCCGGCTGTACCTCTTCGATGTGCGCCACGCCGCGCATGGGGATGCTGCCCCTGCCGTTGAGGTAGGTGTCGCGCACACCAGTGCCGAGGAGCACCTCGCCGCCCGTGGGGAAGTCGGGACCGGGCACCATGCTCAGCAGCTTGTCGTCGTCTAGATCGGGCTTGCGCACCAGGGCGATCAGGGCATCGACCACCTCACCGAGATTGTGGGGCGGGATGTTGGTGGCCATGCCCACGGCAATGCCGGAGCAGCCGTTGAGCAGCAGGAAGGGGAGCTGGGCCGGCAGCACCGTTGGCTCCTGCTGGGAGCTGTCGAAGTTGGGAGCGAAATCGACCGTGTCGTTGCCGATCTCCTCCAGCAGGGCCTCGTGGGCGATCGGCGCCAGCCGGGTTTCCGTGTAGCGCATGGCGGCGGCCGGGTCGTCGTCCACCGAGCCGAAGTTGCCATGGCCATCCAGCAGCGGGTGGCGGCTGGCGAAGGTCTGCACCAGGCGTACGAGGGCGTCGTAGACCGCCTGGTCGCCATGGGGGTGGTACTTCCCGAGCACATCACCCACCACCCGGGCGCATTTGCGATAGGGCCGATCCGGAGTCAGTCCCAGTTCGTGCATCGCGAACAGGATGCGCCGCTGCACCGGTTTGAGCCCGTCGCGCACATCCGGCAGGGCACGCCCCACGATCACGCTCATGGCGTACTCGAGGTAGGAGCGCTGCATCTCCTGATGCAGGGATATGGGTTGGACGCGCTCCTCGGCCATCCAGGTTCGGGGTCAGAAGGCGGAAGGGGCTCAGCCTACAGATGCCGCAACGGTCGCCCGAGCCTGCTAGGGGCCCTATTCGTTGGTGCTTTCGGCGGTGGTGCCCGCATTCGCCAGGGCCCGTTCGACCACTGGCTTGAGTTCCGGACGGCTGAGCAGTTTCTTGGTGGCAGCGCGCAGCTTGGCGCCCCAGAGCTGTTCCTTCTGGTACGACTCCAAGACGTAGCTCGGTTCCCCCGTCAGGGCCTTTTGGGCCAGCCGCAGGGCCTCCTCGACGTTGCCGCTGCCATTCAGTGCCGCCGCCAGGGCCAAGCTGGGTTCGGCGGAGTTGGCCTTGATCTGGAGCGCCTGGTTCCAGCGTTCGATCGCCTCGCGGTTGCGCCCCATCTCGAACAACACCAGGGCCTGGTTGTTGATGGCTTCCCAGAAGCCCTTGCGCAGACCGGAGGCCTTTTCGAAGGAAACGAGGGCGGCTGCAGGGTTGTTGAGCAGGATGTGGGCATTGCCCAGATCGAAGTAAGCGCCGGCATTCTTAGCGTCTAGCTTCAGGCCCTGCTCCAAGTAGAGGATGGCTTGCTTGGGTTGGCTGTCCCGAAGGGCGAGGGATCCTTGGGCGAACAGGATGCCTGGGTTGCGGGGGTCGAGCTGCTTGGCCCGGGCCAGGGATTGGCCGGCCTGTTTGGTTTGGTTGCTGCGCAGTTGCGCCTCCGCCAGCAGCACCCAGCCCCGGGGGTCGTTGGGGATGAGCTGCACCGCCAGGGCCGCCAGGCGGGCGGCGTCTTCGGCCTGGCCGAGCCGCAGCAGACGGGTGGCCGCCTGGGCGATGCCCAGCCCCGACCCCTCCAGTTCCTGGGCGCGTGGGATGTAGACATAGGGAACGAAGGCCAGGGCCGCCGGGGCCATTCCCACCACCAGGCCGAGAGCCAGAGGGGCGGCCGCCAGGGACCGCAGCCAGCGGGGGGACATTGAGATTGTTCGTTCTTATGATCAGCCTAGGGTTCTGCCCCCTGGGCGGCCCGGATGTTCCGTCGCCACATCCAGGGCTTGATCCGGCGCAGGGCGGAGGCCCGTAACCGCTCGTCCCAGGTGGCATCGTTCCAGCCCAGGGCCTCTTCGGCGGTCACCGAGAGCATCCAGGGCCTCGGTTGCACGTCCGGGTCGCTGGAGGATTCCAGCTGGGGTCCGTTCCAGGGGCAGATGTCCTGGCAGATGTCGCAGCCCGCCACCCAGTTCCCGAGCTTGGCGGTGACCGTTGCCGGTAAATGGGAATCCCTGTTTTCGATCGTGTGGAAGGCCAGGCAGCGGCGGGCGTCCACCACGAAGGGCTCGGGAATCGCGCCGGTGGGACAGGCCACCAGGCAGCGGTTGCAGCTGCCGCAGAGTGGTTCGGCCGGCTGGTCTGCGGGTAGGTCCACGGTGGTGAGCAGATGGCCCAGCAGCAGCCAGGAGCCCCTGCGGCGGTGGATCAGGTTGCCGTTCTTGCCGATCCAGCCCAGGCCCGCCTCCTCTGCCCAGGCCTTGTCCAGCAGTGGGGCTGAATCGACGCAGACCCGCCAGCGGCTGCCCGGCACTTGCCCCTCCAGCCACCGTCCCAGCTGCCGCAGCCGCCCGTCGATCACACGGTGGTAATCACGACCCCAGCCGTAGCGGGCGATGGCCAGGGCCGTGGGGGCACGTTGCTGGGCAACGTGGTAACTCAGCCCCACGGCCACCAGGCTGCGGACCCCTTGCAGCAGCCGTTCCACCTCCTGCCGCCGGGGGTCGGCCATCCAGTCCATGGAGGCCTGGTGGCCCGCCTCAAGCCAACGGGAGAGGGCCGCCGTGCGCAGGCGCAAGGTCTCACCGCCCGGCACAGCAGCAATGCCCACGGGATCGAACCCCAGGGCACAGGCCTCCTGTTTCAGACGATGGGCCAGATCCGTTCTCACCCGTAAAGTTGCGCGACACCGTCATCTTGATGTGACCACCCTTGCCGCCTCCGGGCGCTTCTCCACCGTTCTTCGCTGGCTCGGCTTCACCCTGGTGCTGCTGCTGGTGCTGCAGCTCGTGGCCGCGCTCATCCCCTGGGCTTGGGGAGAGGAGGCCTTCAGGCAGCTTGTGGTGGAGCGCCTGGTGGCCCAGTCCCCCCTGGCCTTGCTGGGCCTGCTGGTGGTGCTGTTCGCTTCTCGCCTGGATCACCCCAATGAGAAGCACACACCCGTGCGTTGGCTGGTCACCGGCATCAGTGCCGTCTTGGCGGGGGCCCTGCTCGTGGCGGTGCCGGTCTCGATCAGCGGGGACCGGGCCCTCGCCGGCATGGGGGATCAGCAACTGGCTGCCCAGCGCAGCCAGATCCAGGCGGCCAAGACCCAGCTCGATAACCCGCAGGCGATGGAGCAGCTGGTCAATCAGCTCGAAAAGACAGGTCAATTGCCCCCTGGCGGCACCCCTGAGCAGAAGCTCCAGCTGGTGAAGGCCCAGTTTGCGAGCCGCTTGGAGCAGGCCGAGAAGCAGATCGAGCAGGGGGAGCGGGCCCGCAGCCTCGCCGACAATCAGCGTCGCTTCGGCGGCACCGGTTCGGCCCTGGTGCTGGCGGTGGCCTTCACCCTCCTGGCCCTCGCCTCAGCCCTCTGAACCTCTGGGGGTTCTGCCGGCTGGCTAAGTTGCACACAGATCTACGACCGCCGGATCTCCCGGTCGCCTCTTGGTTCAAACCAGCCCCAGCACAGATCAACCACTGCCCGAAAGGCTTCAGCAGGATCTCAAGAATGATCTGATCGCCGGCCTGCTGGTGGTGATCCCGCTGGCCACCACGATTTGGCTTGCCACCACGGTTAGCCGTTTTGTGTTGGCCTTCCTCACCACGATTCCGAAGCAGTTCAACCCCTTCAACACCCTCAATCCGCTCCTTCAGGAGCTGATCAACCTCGGGGTGGGCCTGTTGGTGCCGTTGCTGGGAATCCTGCTGATTGGTCTGATGGCCCGCAACATCGTCGGGCGTTGGTTGCTTGAGTTCGGCGAGGGAACCCTGTTGCGGATTCCCCTGGCCGGTTCGGTCTACAAGACCCTCAAGCAATTGCTGGAAACGTTCCTGCGGGATAACTCCAGTCGCTTTCGCAGGGTGGTGCTGGTGGAGTACCCCCGGGAGGGGCTCTTCGCCCTTGGGTTCGTCACCGGGGTGATTGGTTCCTCTGTGCAGGCGGGCTTCAGCCAACCGATGTTGAGCGTGTTCATTCCCACCGCGCCGAACCCCACCACCGGCTGGTATGCCGTCGTGCCGGAGGCGTCCGTTAAGGATCTCGATCTTTCCGTCGAGGATGCCTTCCGCACGATCATCTCCGCCGGCATCGTCAGTCCCGACGAACGGGAAACCCCCGCTGGCCGCAGTTTCTCCAGCCTGCTGGCCCAGCTGAGGGCTCCCGTCTATCCCCCGTCCCCCCCCAACAAGGCCTGAGCCCAGGCCGGCCGTTCCAGGTGCCCGCATGCAGAGTCGATCCGTAGCCCGAGAACTGGCCCTGTTGATGCTGGGGCAGACCAGCGACCGTGTGCCCGCGGCCGACCTGGCCTTGGACGGTCTCCTCAACCAGGCCCTCTCCACCCTTGGTCAGCATGTGCGCGAGGCGCTTGATCGCTCCGCCTCGGCGCTGCAGGAGGCCCAGCAGCATCTGCTGGACAGCGAATTGCTGGATGGACAGGATCAGCTGCCTCGGGTGCGCGCCCATCTCCAGGAGGGCCTCACCGACGCTGAGCAGGCCCTCAACCAGCTGTCCGCCAGCCTGGAGCTGCCGCGCCTCCTGCTCCTCGCCGACCAGGAGGAGGTGCGCCGTGGTGCCCTGGATCGGGCCCGCTCGGTGTTGCAGCGCCGCGAGGTGCTCGATCAGCGGCTTGATGGGGTCATGGAGGGCTGGCGTCTGACCCGGCTGCCCCGCATCGACCGGGACATCCTGCGCCTGGCGGCGGCGGAGATCGACACCTTCGGCACTCCGCCGGCGGTGGCCTGCAACGAAGCCGTCGAGTTGGCCCATCGTTACAGCGATGACCAGGGGCGCCGCATGATCAACGGCGTTCTGCGCCGCCTCATCCGGGCCGCTTCCTGAGCCATGGTGTTCGACTGGTTCAACCGCCTCCCCGTCGGGCCTGCGGCCCCTGCTTCTGAGCCCCCCGCCGTCGAGCCTCCTGAGCCCGAAGCGGTGGCGGAAAGCCAGCCCCCAGACCCTTCCCCGGTCCCTGAACCAGCTTCGACGGTTGCCACCCTCGCAACGGGCGCCGTAGAAGCTGCCACCGATCCCCGCGCCGAGGCCCTGGAGTGGGCCCGCCAGGCCTATGCGCGGCTGAAAGAGAAGCAGGAGGCAGACCGTCAGGCCGAGGCCGCCGCCCTTGCAGCCCCCTCCCCCATCGATCAGCTCCCGATCGAGCCGGTCAACGCCGTTGCAGAGGTGGCGGAACCTTCTCCCGCTTCGGAGGATCCCGTCGCCCCACCCCCGGCCCTTTCCCTGTTGGAGCAGGCTGCGGCCGACCGTCGTCAGCGGCAGCAGGAGCTGATGGAGCGCTCCATACCCGCCAAGGAGGTCACGGTCCAGGTGCCTGGACCCACGGTGGAGCGGCCCCAGGATCAACCGCAACTGGGAGCTTTCGATGGGGACTTCACCTGGTCGGCTGAGGTGTTGGCGGCCCAGGGCCGGCGGCTTGAGGAGGTGTCCCTTGAGGAGATCGACTGGCTCTCTCGCCTGCGGCGGGGCATGGAAAAGTCGCGCCAGGGGTTGGTCAGCCAGTTGCTGGAGACCCTGGGCGATGACCCCCTCAGCCCGGAGATTCTTGACGAGCTCGAATCGCTGCTGCTGCGGGCCGATGTCGGGGTCCAGGCCACCGATCAGGTGCTCGAGGCCCTGCGAAAACGGCTGAACCAGGAAGTGGTGGACCCTTCCGAGGGCATTCGATTTCTGAAGCAGCAGCTCCAGGGTCTGTTGGAGGCCCCGATCACCGCCAGCGGCCGTGCCCTGTTGGCGCCCGAACGGGGCCGTCTCAATGTGTGGCTGCTGGTGGGGGTGAACGGTGTGGGCAAAACCACCACCTTGGGCAAACTTGCCAACCTTGCGGTGCGCAGTGGTTACTCCTGCCTGATTGCCGCCGCCGACACCTTCCGGGCTGCGGCCGTGGAGCAGGTGAAGGTGTGGGCTGAGCGCAGTGGCGTGGCCGTGATCGCCAATGCCTCGGCCAACGCCGATCCGGCCGCCGTGGTGTTCGATGCCATCGGCGCCGCCCAGTCGCGTGGCCTTGACCTGGTGCTGGTGGACACGGCAGGCCGCCTGCAGACCAAGCACAACCTGATGGAGGAGCTGGCCAAGGTGCGGCGCATTGTCGATCGGCTGGCGCCGGAGGCGGTGGTGGAATCGCTGCTGGTGTTGGATTCCAGCCAGGGTCAGAACGGTCTGCGCCAGGCGATGGCCTTCGCCCAGGCGGCGGGCCTCACCGGTGTGGTGCTGACCAAGCTGGACGGCAGTTCCCGGGGTGGGGTCGCCGTCGCCGTCGCCTCCGAAGCAGGGCTGCCGATCCGCTTCATCGGCGCCGGGGAGTCGATCCGTGATCTGCGCCCCTTCAATGCTTTCGAGTTCGTAGAAGCGCTGCTGGCCACCTAGGCCCCCGGTAACCGCTGGCCGCTGCTGCTACCTTTCGGGTCCTCCGCGGCCGCTCCGTTGAGCAGCCAGCCGTCCTCCTTTCAGCCCGCCTCGGCCAAGCCCGCTTCGGCGCCCCCCCGAAGCCCCCCCGCGCTCACGGCTGCGGCTTCCCTGCGCCAGCTGCTCGACAGCCTCAACCGGGAACAGCGACGCAACCAGGAACTGCTCAGTTCCCTGGGCTTTGCTCTGCGTAGTTTCACCAACCTCAGCCGTTTCCTTGAACTGGTGCCGCTGGTGGCCTCCCGGCTGGTGGCTGCCGACGGGGCGGTGCTGGTGGTGTTTCACAGTGATGGTCGCCTCTGGCGTGAGCAACTGCAGGTGAGCTCGCCCGCAGGCGGCCCTGAGCTGCTGCGCCAGTTGGTGGCCCTCAGCGACGGTCAGCTCAAGATCGAGGCGGGGGAGGAGATGGTGGCCCAGCGCCTCGACCATCACCTGGCCCGTCTGCTCAAAGATCAGCCTTTCTTCGGCACCTCTGTGGTGGCCCGCAACCGGCAGCGGGGCAGGCTGTATGTGTTCAGTTCCCAGCAGGCGATCAGCTGGAGTGATGTCCATCGCCGCCATCTGCAACTGGTGGCGGACCTCACCGGCGTTGCCCTGGAGAATGAATCGCTGGTGCAGGACCGCCGCCTGCATGAGCGGCTGGATCGCCAGCTCAGCACCGGAGCGGAGATCCAGGCCCAGCTGCTGCCCGACCACTGCCCGGTGATTGAGGGGGTGGAGCTGGCGGCCCGCTGCCGCCCCGCCTTCCAGGTGGGGGGCGACTACTACGACTTCATCCCCACCCGTCCCCAACTGGTGGGTCGTCTCCGGGAGCAGGGCCGCTGGGCTCTGGTGATGGGGGATGTGATGGGCAAGGGCGTGCCCGCTGGCCTGCTGATGACCCTGCTGCGGGGCATGTTGCGGGCTGAGGTGCTCAGCGATCTGCCACCCGACCGCATCCTCCACGACCTCAACCAGTTGGCCCAGGAGGACCTGGCCCATTCCCATCGCTTCGTCACGCTCTTCTATTCCGATTTCGATCCCCGCACCCGGCTGCTGCGCTATGCCAATGCGGCCCACAATCCGCCGCTGATCTGGCGACGCCAGCGCAACAGTGTGGAGCGCCTCGATGCCCCAGGCCTGCTCATCGGCCTGCAGCCCGATGCCGATTACGGCAGCGAGCAGCTGGTGCTGGAACCCGGCGACGTTTTGCTGTACTACACCGATGGGGTCACCGAAGCCACCGGGTTCAGCGGCCAGCGTTTCGACGAGGACCGCCTGATGCGGGCCCTGCAGTCCGCCTGCCGCTCCGGCATCGGTGCCCAGGGGATCCTGGATCAGCTGTTCGCACGGTTGGATCGCTTTGTCGGTCCCGATCGCCACCTCGAGGACGATGCCTCGATGGTGGTGCTCAAGGTGCGGGAGGAGTTGATGCTCCCCTCCCTGCCGGCCTGAGGCTTCTGGCCGAGGGTCCACCGTCATGGGGTGCGAAGCTGGGGGGTTGCGGCACCGAACCGGCCCCGATGGCAGTTGACCCGAGCGAGTCCACGCCGACCACCGGAGTCACCGGTGGCACGGCCGCTGGCTGGAGCGACCGTTTTGAGCACGGACTTCACCCCGCCATTGAGCGCTTCAACGCCTCGATCGGCTTCGACATCGAGCTGTTGCAGCAGGATCTCGATGGCTCGATCGCCCATGCCCGCATGCTCGGCCACTGCGGTGTGATCAGCAGCGAGGAGGCCGAGCGGCTGGTGGGCGGTCTGGAAACGATCCGCGCCGAGGCGGCGGCGGGCCAATTCACACCAGGCGTGGAGGCGGAGGATGTGCACTTCGCCGTCGAACGGCGCCTGATCGATTTGCTGGGGTCCCTGGGCAAGAAGCTCCACACCGGCCGCAGCCGTAACGACCAGGTGGGCACCGATCTGCGCCTGTGGCTGCGCGGCAAGATCGACGGCATCGATGCGGCCCTGGTGCGCTTCGAGCGGGCGTTGCTTTCCCAGGCCACGGCCCACGGCGACACCCTGATTCCCGGGTATACCCACCTGCAGCGGGCCCAGCCGGTTTGCCTGGCCCACCACCTGCTGGCCTATATGGAGATGGCCGAGCGCGACCGGCAACGGCTCCAGGACCTGCGGCGGCGGGTGAACATCTCCCCCCTGGGGGCGGCCGCCCTGGCGGGCACGCCTGTGCCGATTGATCGGCGCCACACCGCCGAGGCCCTCGGTTTTGAGTCGATCTACGCCAACAGCCTCGATGCGGTCAGCGACCGGGACTTTGCCGTTGAGTTCAGTGCGGCGGCGAGTTTGATCATGGTGCACCTCAGCCGGTTGAGTGAGGAGGTGATCCTCTGGGCGAGTGAAGAGTTCGGCTTTGTGGGCCTCACGGACCGCTGCGCCACCGGCAGCAGTCTGATGCCCCAGAAAAAGAACCCCGATGTGCCTGAGTTGGTGCGCGGTAAGTGTGGCCGGGTGTTCGGCCATCTCCAGGGGCTGTTGACGATGATCAAGGGGCTGCCCCTCGCCTACAACAAGGACTTCCAGGAGGACAAGGAGGCTCTGTTCGACGTGGTCCGCACCACCACCGACAGCCTTGAGGCGATGGCCATCCTCTTGGAGGAGGGGTTGGTCTTCCGCCCGGAGCGCCTGGAGGAGGCCGTGGCGGCGGATTTCTCCAATGCCACGGACGTGGCCGATTACCTCGTGGCCAAAGGGGTGCCCTTCCGCGAGGCTTATCAGCTCGTGGGGGGCCTGGTGAAGTCCTGTCTCAGTGAGCGAATTCTGCTGCGGCAGCTGCCGTTGGAACGCTGGCGAGCGCTCCATCCTGCGTTTGACGCCGATATTTTCGAGGCCATCCATCCCCACCAGGTGGTGGCCGCCCGGCGCAGCGAGGGGGGCACAGGATTTGATCGGGTGTCCGAGCAGTTGCGGCGCGCGGTCGACCGCCTGTCCGGTTGAGGTTGTCGGCGGCGGATGATGGCGGCGCCCTTGATTCGGTTTAGTGTTGGGTGGTGACCACCATGGATTCGACCCCCCGTTGGAATCGAAGCCAGGTCACTGAATCGGTCCAATCGGTCCTATCGGTCCAAGTCCGTCCGTGAGCATCTTTGTAGGCAACCTCCCCTTCCGCGCGGAGCAGGAAGACATTTCAGAATTGTTTGCCCCCTTTAGCGATGTGGTGAACTGCTCCCTCCCCCTGGAGCGGGACACCGGTCGCAAACGTGGCTTCGCCTTTGTTGAGCTGGCCGATGAGGCTGCCGAAACCAAGGCCATCGATGCCCTGCAGGGCACGGAGCTGATGGGGCGTCCCTTGCGCATCAACAAGGCCGAACCCCGCAGTAGTGGTGGCGGCGGCGGTGGCCCCCGTCGCGCCGCAGGCGGTTACGGCGGCGGAGGCGGCTATGGCGGAGGGGGTGGAGGTTATGGAGGCGGTCGTCCGCCTGAGCGCTCCGGTGGTGGCTACGGCGGTGCTGCTGGCGGTGGCGGGGGCTATGGCGGGGCTGCCGATCGGGGTTCCGGGGCCAGCGGCTGGGAGGATCGCAGCTACGGCGGCGGTTCCGACAGCTTCGATGAGGGTCGTAGCCGGCGGCGCCGCAGCAGCGGGGGTGGCGGCGGTGGCGACAGCTACGGTGACTCCTATGGCGGTGCGGAAGTCTGAGCCTCAGCAACCCTGAGCCTTAGAGACCTCGCTCTTCCAGTGCCAGGGCTGCGGCCGCCAGCACCTCAGGGCCTGCGGTCCGTACGCCCGCTGAGCGGCCCAAGTCGCGGCGCCAGTGGCGGGCACCGGCAACGCCTTCCACCACGTGCACCAGGTGGCGGGCAAGGGGCCACAGCCGACCCCCCTGGGCGCACCAGCGTTCGGCGTGGGGGATCATCCCTCTCACCACCGTCGAGGCGCGCACCTCAGGGGCCGTGCTGTCCCCGTATAGCTCCCGGTCCACGCAGGCCCAGCGCAGGGGGTGGTCGTAGGCGGCTCGCCCCACCATCACACCGTCCAGGGTCTGCAGATGGGGCAGACAGTCGTTGAGGCTCTGGAGTCCCCCGTTGAGTTCGATCTGCAGCTCTGGTCGTTCCTGCTTCAGCCGATGCACCAGGTCAGCCCGCAGGGGCGGGATGGTGCGGTTCTGCTTGGGGTCGAGGCCAGTGAGCCAGGCTTTGCGGGCATGCACGCTGAAGCGGACCGCCCCAGCGGCGGCCACCGGGTCCACGAAGGCGAGCAGCTCCTCGAAGGAATCCTGCTCGTCGATGCCGATGCGGTGTTTCACGGTCACGGGCAGAGGCCCGGCGGTGGCCATCGCCTCGACGCAATGAGCTACCCGGTCAGGTTCGGCCATCAGGCAGGCCCCGAAACGGCCTTTTTGCACCTTCTCGCTGGGGCAGCCCACGTTGAGGTTGATCTCGTCGAAGTTCCAGTCGGCCGCCAGGCGGGCCGCCTCCGCCAGCAGTGCGGGATCATCACCGCCCACCTGCAGGGCCAGGGGCTTTTCGATCGGATCGAAGCCCAGGAGGGTCTCCCGCCGGCCATGGCGGAGCGCCTGGGCCACCACCATCTCCGTGTAGAGCAGCCCGCGACGGGTGATCTGCCGCATCAGCACCCGGAAGTGCCGATCGGTGTAGTCCATCATCGGAGCCACACTGAAGCGGTGCCGGGTCGGAAGGTCGTCGATCCTGTCCATTGCCCCATGCTGCCCTTTTCCCGAACCGCCCATGCCCTCTGAAGGTTCCTCGGCATGGCCCCTGGTGGTGGCAGGTGGAGGGGCGGCGGGGTTCATGGCCGCGATCAGCGCTGCGGAGGCTGGCCTGAAGGGAATCCTGCTGCTGGAGGCCACGCGAGATCCCCTGGCCAAGGTGCTGATCAGCGGCGGTGGGCGCTGCAATGTCACCCATGCCTGCTGGGATGCCCGCGCTTTGGTGGGCCATTACCCTCGGGGTGGACGGGCCCTGCTGGGCTGCTTCAGTCGGTTTGCCACCACCGAGGCGGTGGCCTGGTTCGAGGCCCATGGGCTGGAGCTGGTGGAGGAGCCTGACGGGCGTCTCTTTCCCCGCAGCAACCGTTCCAGCTCCGTGGCCCACACCCTGCGGCAGGCGGCCCTCTCGGCGGGGGTGACCCTGCGGACCGGCGCGGCCCTCCAGGGCGCCGAGGCGCTGCCGGAGAGGGGATTTCGTCTGCACCTGCGCTCGGCTGACTCCCCCACGACCCTGCAGTGCCGCCGGCTGCTGCTGGCCACCGGCGGCCACCCCAGCGGTCGACGGATCGCCACCGCCCTGGGCCATGAACCGGTGCCGCCGGTGCCTTCCCTGTTCACCCTGGCCCTGGAGGCCAACCCGCTGGGGGATCTGGCCGGTGTGGTGATGGACCCGGTGGATCTCCAGCTGGAGGTGGCGGATCAGCGGTTCCGCCAGCGGGGAGCCGTGCTGGTGACCCACTTGGGCCTTAGTGGTCCGGCCACCCTGCGTCTGACGGCCTTTGCCGCCAGAGCCCTGAAGGAGCACGGCTACCGGGCCCGCCTGCGGGTGGATTGGAGTGGAGGCCGCGGCGAGCAGCAGCTGGAGGCCCTCTTCGGCGATCTGCGCCAACGGCAGGCCCGGCGCCAACTGGCCTCCTGGCGGCCCTGGCCCGAGCTCAGTCGGCGCCTCTGGCAGCACCTGCTCGACCGTTGCGGGGTTGATGGAGTGGGCCGCTGGTCCGACCTGCGGCGCGCCCATCAGATCGCCCTGATCGCCGCCCTGCGCAACAGCTCCTATGCCGTGGGGGGACGGGGGCCGTTCGGGGAGGAGTTCGTGACCGCAGGCGGTGTGGTGCTCGGGGAGGTGAACCTGGCCACCATGGCCAGTCGCAGGGTGGAGGGTCTTTACTTCGCCGGTGAACTACTGGACGTGGATGGGGTGACCGGTGGTTTCAACTTCCAGCACTGCTGGAGTTCCGGCTGGCTCGCAGGCCAGGCGATCCAGGCCTCATTTGATCTTCTCGAAGACGGAGAACATCGGTAGGTACATCGCCACCAAAATCGATGCCACCATGCCACCCACGATCACGATCATGAAGGGCTCAATCAGGGCCGTGAGTGCCTTGGTGGTGGCGCTGACTTCGTCTTCGTAGAAATCCGCTACTTTGGAGAGCATCTTGTCCATTTCCCCGGTTTCTTCGCCAATGGCAAGCATGCTCATGGACATCTCGGGGAAGACCTTCTTCTGATTCAGGGAGGTACTGAGGTTGATGCCTTCCTGCACGTCTTTTTTGGCGGTGCCAATCGCATCGGACATAATGGTATTGCTGGTTGTTTCCTGCACGATTTCCAGGCAAAGAAGAATGGGCACACCTGCGCGGCTCAAGGAGCTGTAGACACGGCAGAACTGGGCAGTAGCACTTTTCTGGATCAGATCGCCGAAGAGTGGAATTTTGAGAACAAGGGCATCGATCTTTCTGCGGCCCACCGGAGTGGCGTAGAAGCGTCCGAAGAGCCAGACTGCAAGAACAATGCCGCCAACCAGGAAAAAGGAAAAGACTGACCGCAGCAATTCGCTGAGGTTGACGAGCGCCTGGGTGAAAGGGGGCAGTTCCGCGCCAAGTGATTTGAAAATGCCTGAGAATTGGGGAATGACGAAAATCGTCATGCCAAGAAACACCAGAATCGCAATTACGAACACCGCAATTGGATAACCAAGGGCCCCCTTGATCTGGTTCTGCAGCTTGGAGATGTTCTCCAACAGAATCGACAGGCGTCGAAGGGTTTCATCCAGCACACCGCCCGCTTCGCCCGCCTCCACCATGGCGACGAAGAGGCGATCGAAGATCTTGGGCCAGCGGCGCATGGCGCTCCCGAGGCTTCCCCCTTGGTTCACTTCAATGCTGATGGCCGCCAAGGCCCGTTTGAACATGGGCAATTTTTGCTGGGCAGCCATCAGATCCAGGCTGCGCACGATCGGCACTCCTGCGTCCACCATCGCCGCAAGTTTGGTGGCAAAAATTGCCTTTTCCTTGACGCCCGGAACCTTTTCGAAAGCTGCACCGAGGTCGATATCGAAGATCGAGCCTTTTTTTGGGGCCCCATTCCCCTTGGCGACATTGCTGGGGGCCTGAGCCCCCTCAGCAGACACAAGCGACAGAAGCACGATGCCCCGCCGCCGCAGATTTCGCTTGGCCGTGTCCGGATCGGCTGCATTCAGTTTCAGCTTCCGCTTCAGACCGAAGGCGTTGGTGTAGGTGGCGGTGAAGGTGGGCATGGCGCCGAGGGGGTGTGGCGGATCAGATCCGGTTTTCGAGCAGTCGTCCCATCTCTTCAGGTTTGCTGGCTTTCCCTTGGGCCTCCTTGGCACTGATGTCGCCATTGATCACCAGATCGGCGAGGGCTTTTTCCAGGGTCTGCATGCCGAAGGTGCCGCCAGTTTGGATCTGGGAATAGATCTGGGCCGTCTTCCCTTCCCGGATCAGGTTGGCCACGGCGGGGGTGTTGATCATGATCTCCTGCGCCATCACCCGGCCGAACTGGCCCGGCGCCGGGTTGACCCGTTTGCAAAGGGTCTGGGAGAAGACCGCCAGGAGGCTGTTGCTCAGCTGCACCCGGATCTGGGTCTGCTGGGCGGCGGGGAACACGTCCACCATCCGGTCGACCGTCTGGGCGGCGGAGCTGGTGTGAAGGGTGCCGAAGACGAGGTGACCAGTTTCGGCTGCTGTGATCGCCAATTGAATGGTTTCCAGGTCGCGCAGTTCTCCCACCAGGATCACATCCGGATCCTCACGCAGGGCCGCCCTCAGGGCATTGGCGAAGCTCTTGGTGTCGTCGTGCAGCTGGCGTTGATGGATCAGGCACTTGTCATTTTTGTAGGTGAATTCAATCGGATCCTCCACCGTGATGATGTGCTCGGCACGGGTGTGGTTGATGTTGTCCAGCAGGGCAGCGAGGGTGGTGGTTTTGCCCGAACCGGTGGGGCCGGTGACCAGCACCAGGCCCCGGGGTTTGCGGCTCATTTCCTCGACGACGGGAGGAAGGTTGAGGGATTCCAGACTGGGCACATCGTTGCCGAGGGCCCGCAGGCAGGCCGCATAGGTGCCCCGTTGGCGATAGACATTCACCCGGAAGCGGGCCACGCCCTTGAGGCCATAGGAACAATCCAACTCCCAGTTCTGTTCCAGATGCTTGCGCTGGGCATTGTTGACCATGGAAAAGATCAGGCGGTTGCAGTCTTCCTCGGAGAGTTTGTCTTCACCGATCGGCTGCAATGCGCCGTTGAAGCGCCCATAGGGTGGGTGCCCAGTGGCCAGATGAAGATCGCTGCCGCCATCTTTGACGACCTTCATCATTAGGTCTTCGATTAGAATTTCCATGGCGGTGGCGCTTTTCTCCTATTCTGTTGGATGGAATGCCAAACAGCAAGCCTTACATACGGGAAGTTAGGCAGTAGGGGCACTCCAGCCATTCGTCTCGCATGCCGGCACCGCAGCCCCGACAGG
This sequence comes from Synechococcaceae cyanobacterium ELA445, assembly GCA_037134455.1. Lineage (GTDB taxonomy): Bacteria > Cyanobacteriota > Cyanobacteriia > PCC-6307 > Cyanobiaceae > ATX-6F1. Next base: position 34,903 of record JBAXME010000013.1, read on the forward strand.
TGCTTGTGCTGATTGCCTTGGCGCGCCGCTCCGATTCCAGGCCGGAGTCGGTGAGGATCATCCTCTCGATCTCCTCCAAGGTGGTGTAGCCCTCGCGTACGAGGTCGAGGCCGTAACTGAGCAGTGTTTTCATGCCGGATTCGATCGCAAGTCTGCGGATCTGATCCGTGGTGGATTGCTGGGCGATAGCGGCCGTCAGGCTTTCATTGATCCGTAAGACTTCATAGACACCGATTCTTCCTTTGTAGCCACTTCCCTGGCATGTTTGGCAAATGTCTTTGCCAAAATGGTGCGTTTTTTTGGCCTTGTAGAAGTTGATCTTGTCTTCTGAGGAACTGAGCAGGCCGAAACGCCCCAGCTCTTGAGAAGTGGGATGGTATTCCGATCGACAGGCGGGGCAGACGCGGCGCACCAGTCGCTGGGAGACGATTCCCAGGAGGGAAGCACTCACCATGAACGGCTCCACCCCCATCTCCGCTAGCCGGGCGATGGCGCTCGGGGCATCGTTGCAGTGGAGCGTCGTCAGCACCAAGTGACCGGTCAAGGCGGCTTCGATGGCCGTCTTTGCGGTCTCCAGATCCCGGGTTTCCCCCACCAGCAGCACGTCGGGATCTTGGCGCATGAAGGCACGAAGAGCGAGGGCGAAATCGAAACCCTTATCTCGATTGACCTGGCTTTGGGTGATGCCTTTAAGGGTGTATTCGATCGGATCTTCGACCGTGGAGATGTTGATGTTGGGGCTGTTTCTTTCGGCCAATAGCGAATAGAGAGTTGTTGACTTACCTGAACCGGTAGGACCTGTTACCAGAATCATGCCGAAAGGCTTGGATCCCAGATCCCTCAAGGTTGCCAGTGCATAGGGATCGGTGATGAGCTTGTCGAGACCCAGTTGGGTGGCGCCGCTGTCCAGCAGACGCATACAAATCTTCTCGCCGTATTTTGTTGGAAGGGTGCTGACGCGAAGGTCAAAGGTGCGGCCCCTGAACACCCGTCGAATGCGACCATCCTGGGGGAGCCTCCGCTCAGCAATGTCCAGATCAGACATGATCTTCAGGCGTGATGTGACGGCTGGAATGATGTTTTTGGGTAGTTTTTCCAGCTGCTGAAGTACGCCGTCTTGGCGAAAGCGAATCACTAAGCCGTCTTCCTGTGGTTCAACGTGAATGTCGCTTGTTCCCGTGCTCAGCGCCTGGATCAGGATCTTGTCCACCAGGCTGATGATCGGTGAAGCATTGGAGGAGGCAATGCTGGACTCGAGGTCCGTGTTGCTGGGATCTTCCTCCGCAGATTCCTCCAACCGTCCAGGCAGGTTGAGGTCATCAAGCAAGGAGAGCCTTCGCTGGGGTTCCTGCTCCTCTTCCTCTTCCCTCTCGTAGGTGGGCTCCTCCTGAATCGAAGTGATGTCCGAGCTGTGGTCCTGCCCACCGCTCATCAGGGCCGCCTCAATCTCGTTCTGGAGAGCCATGCGCAAATCGGCTTGCACCCCCTTGGCCGCCAGTTCCTCGGTGAGGGACAGCCGTTGTTCCATGCCCCAGTAGGTGGGTATGGCGACGGTCAGGCGGTTGCCCTCCCGCCCCATGACCAGACACCCCAATTGGGTGGATCGTTCCAGGGAGAGTGGCTGATCCCCCTCGCTGCCGTTGGAGCGTCCCCTGGACAGCACATCTGGACTGAGCACCTGCTCACCCATCAACAGCTCCACTTCAAGGCGTTGCTGAACGGCCGTTTGGGCGGCAGGAACAGGCCTGGCGGGGGTCAGCGTCATGGAAAGCGATCGGTGGGAGGGAAGGTGCGGGCTTCCCCCGCTTGTGGGAGGCGGGCCCCGACGTCCAACATGTCTAAGTCCGATTTCCGTTTCAGTCAGCATGAGCGGCGAACAAACGCCTTCAGAACCCCTGGACAGCGCTGCCGCCGAGGCCCCGTCCGAGTCGATCGAGACGGGCCACGGGGACCCGCGCGCCTCAGCCACCGCGGCGCCGGAGCATGGCGAGCTTGGCGGCTCTCCCACGGGCGAGCCGGCCAGCGAGGGTGGTGCTGAAGGGCAGGGGCGCGAGGGCCTGCGGCAGCTCGAGGCGGAGCTGGCGACGCTCCGTGCCGATAACGAGAGCTTGCGCTCCCAGTACATGCGCATCGCCGCCGACTTCGACAATTTCCGTAAGCGTCAGAGCCGCGACCAGGAGGACCTCAAGCTGCAGATCACCTGCAGCACCTTGGGCGAGATCCTGCCCGTGGTGGACAATTTCGACCGGGCCCGCCAGCAGCTCAACCCCCAGGGGGAGGAAGCCCAGAACTTGCATCGCAGCTACCAGGGGCTCTACAAGCAACTGGTGGACGTGTTCAAGCAACTGGGGGTCTCGCCGATGCGCGTCGAAGGGGAGCCCTTCGATCCCTCCCTGCACGAGGCGGTGCTGCGGGAGCCCAGCGATGACCACCTCGAGGATGTGGTGATTGCGGAGCTCCAGAGGGGCTACCACCTTGAGGGAAGGGTTCTGCGCCATGCCCTCGTGAAGGTTTCCATGGGCCCTGGCCCCAACCGGGGCGAGGAGCCCGCAGCCACTCCGGAGCCGGACCCCACCGCTTGAGCTGAGGTCCCTGCTCCGGAATCGGTAGGTCGGTTCTCACCCCTTCGGTCCGCCGGGGGCCCGGTTTTAGGCTGGTAACGACTGACAGGGCTGATGGCGGACTACTACGACCTGCTTGGGGTGCCCCGGGAAGCGGACGCCGAGACCCTCAAGCGGGCCTACCGCCGTCTCGCACGCCAGTACCACCCCGACATCAACAAGGATCCGGGCGCCGAGGATCGATTCAAGGAGATCGGCCGGGCCTACGAGGTGCTGAGCGATCCCCAGACCCGATCCCGCTACGACCAGTTCGGAGAAGCGGGGTTGGGGGGGGCTGCCGGGGCCCCCGACATGGGAGACATGGGCGGGTTCGCTGACCTGTTCGAAACCTTCTTCAGTGGCTTCGGGGGCGGCGGTGCCTCCGGGCCCAGGCGGCGGGGTCCCCGGCAGGGGGACGACCTACGCCTTGATCTGACCATCAGCTTCCAGGAGGCCATCGCCGGCCAGGAAAGGGAGGTGCAGATCCGCCATCTGGAAACCTGCACCACCTGCAGTGGCTCCGGGGCCAAATCCGGCAGCGGTCCCACCACCTGTGGTACCTGCAGCGGTGCGGGCCAGGTGCGGCGGGCCACCCGCACCCCCTTCGGCAGCTTCACCCAGGTGGCCCCCTGCCCCACCTGCGAGGGCACTGGCCAGGTGATCGCCGATCCCTGCTCGGCCTGTGGTGGCCAGGGGCTGCAGCAGGTGCGTAAGAAGCTGCGGTTGAACATCCCGGCTGGCGTTGACACCGGCACCCGGTTGCGGGTTCAAGGCGAGGGCAACGCTGGCCAGCGGGGTGGTCCCGCCGGCGACCTCTACGTGTTCCTGACGGTCCAGAACCATCCCCACCTGCGCCGGGATGGCATCCAGATCCACTCGGAGGTGGCGGTCAGTTACCTGCAGGCCATCCTCGGTGACCGCATTGAGGTGGAAACGGTGGACGGAGCTGAGACATTGGAGATCCCCGCCGGCTCCCAGCCCGGGGCTGTGCTCACCCTTACCGGCAAGGGGGTGCCGAAGCTGGGCAACCCCGTAGCCCGGGGCAACCACCTGTTCACGGTGAAGGTGCAGATCCCCACGAAGCTCTCCTCTGAGGAGCGCACCCTGCTTGACCAGCTGGCCGGCCACCATGCTGCCAAGGACCACCCCCACAAGAGCGGCCTGTTCGGCGGGCTGTTCGGTTGAAGGCCGATCTCGACCTGAGGGGAACTCCCTGTCCTTTGAACTTCATTCGCACCCGCCTCGCCCTGGAGCGTGTGGCGGAGGGCGAAATCCTGAGGGTGGATCTTGACGGCGGTGAGCCCGAGCTCCTGGTCAGCGAGGGTCTGCGGGGCGAGGGCCATGACGTGGCGATGGAGCCCAACCCTGATGGTTCCGTGCGCCTCCTGATCCATCGCCATGGCGGCTGAGGCCCAGGTGGTGGCCCTGCAGGCCAACTTTTGTCTGGTCCAGCTGCGATGGCCCGGCCCCGGGGGGACTGATCGCCTGCTCTGCACCCGCCGCACCCGACTAGGCAAGACGGGGCAGCAGATCTGCGTCGGTGACTGGGTCACGGTGGAGGCGATCGACTGGGGGCAGCGGAGCGGCGCCATCGGCGGCCTGGAGGATCGCTTTAGCCTGCTTGAGCGGCCGTTGGTGGCGAATTGCTCCCGCATCGTGGTGGTCGTGGCCCTGGCCCAGCCCGAACCCGATCCTTTGCAGCTCACCCGTTTCCTGATCACTGCCGAGCGCAGCGGCCAGCTGGTGGAGGTGGTGTTCAGCAAGGCGGATCTTGTTTCCCTTGACGAGGCACAGCGCTGGATCAGCCGACTGGAGGGCTGGGGCTATCGAGCGCTGTCGCTCTCCACCCACACCGGCAGTGGTCTGGCCGCATTGGAGGCAAGGCTCTCTACGCCAGGGCTGAGTGTGCTCTGCGGGCCCTCGGGAGTTGGCAAGAGCAGCGTGCTGAACGCCCTCATCCCCGACCTCCAACTCAGGGTGGCCGCTGTTTCCGGCAGGCTCCAGCGCGGCCGCCACACCACCCGCCACGTGGAATTGTTCCGCCTGGGCGAGGATGCGCTGGTGGCGGACACCCCGGGGTTCAACCGACCCGAACTGCCAGGCGATCCCCAGCAGTTGCCCCCGCTGTTCCCTGAGATCCGCCGTGCCCTCGCGACCGGGGGTTGCCGGTTCAGCAATTGCCTTCACCAGGGGGATCCCGGCTGCGCCGTGGGCGAGGGATGGGATCGGTTCCCCCTCTATTCCCACTGCCTCAACGAGATCAGTGGCCCGGCGGAAACCCCTAAGGAGCGTTCCTTCCCTGGATTGCAGCGGGGCCCTGACTCCCGTCGTCGTCAGCGGCAGAGGCTGCTGGAAGAACTGGATCGCGATGGAGTCAGCGAGACAACCAATAAGCGCGGCTCTGCTGACCTCACCCCCCCAGGCCCGGCAGGTTGAGCCCGCCGGTGAGTTGCTCCATGCGCTCCTTCATGGTGTTGGTGGAGAGCTCGTAGGCCGCCTTGAGGGCTTCGAGGGCTGCCGCTTCGGTGGCCTCGGCGCCGTCACTCACCAGTTCCGGCGCCAGGCGGATCCGGATCGGCTGTTGGTTGCCCGAGAGCCAGACGCTTGCCCGGCCATCGGTGCTCGTGCCCTCCAGTTCGAGCGCGTCCAGATCATCTTGGAGCTTCTGGGCGTCCTGCTGGATCTGCTGGGCCTTGCGGAAGGCTTCGGTGAGCTGGCCGAAGTTGGGAAGGCCGAAGCCGGACATGGGATCAATGCGGAACCTGTGGACAGGCTAAGACCTGGGGCCGAGGCGCTTCACCTCGGGGTGCAGCCTCAGGCCGTGGGCTGCCAGTACCCGGTCCTGCACCAGCGCGATCAGTTCATCGATGTCCTGGGCCGTGGCCCCACCGGTGTTGACGATGAAGTTGGCATGCAGCGTCGACACCTGGGCCCCCCCCACCTGGGTGCCTTTGAGACCAAGGGCCTCGATCAGCTGGCCTGCTTTTTGGGGTTCCGGGTTGCGGAAGACGCTGCCGCAACTGGGTTGCTGGTAGGGCTGGCTGCTGGTGCGGCTCTGCAGATTGGCGCTGGTGCGCCGACTGACCTCCTGAGGGTCATGGCCGGCGCTCAATCGGAAACGGGCCGAGAGCACCACCAGCGGCTCCTGCTGCAGGCGGCTGTGGCGGTAGGCAAAGGCCAGGTCGGAGGCCTTGAGTACGAAGGGAACGCCTCCCAGTTGCTGGTCGAGCACGGTCACGTCTTCCAACCACTCCGCCGTGCAGCCCCCCTGGGCCCCCGCATTCATCACCACCGCCCCCCCCACCGTGCCGGGGATGCCCACCGACCACTCCAGGCCACTGAGTCCTGCCCGGGCGGCCTTGCGGGCGAGGGTGGGAATGGGTTCGCCCGCCTGGGCTTCGATCAGGCCGCTGCCCCCATCGATTGCACTCCCCTGCAGGCGTCGGTTGCACAGCGTCAGGCCCCCAAGGCCGTCGTCGGCGATGAGGAGATTGGAGCCTGCGCCAATCAGCTGCAGTGCGAGCCCTTCGCTGCGGGCCCAGAGGCCCAAGGCCATCAGCTGTTCGGTGGTTTCCGGCTCAGCGAACCATTGGGCCGCTCCCCCCACCTTCCAGGTGGTGAAGTCCGCCAGGGTGACGGCCCGGCGCACACCGGCGGGAATCCGATCCGAAGCCATGGCTCAGGCCGCCAGGGCCGTGAGGGGGTTCCCCTGCTCCAGGGTCTGGAGGCGATCCCAGAGTGCGTTCACGTCACCGGCGCCCATGGCCAGCACCAGATCTCCCTCTTTGCTGTGGCGTCCCACCTGCTCCGCCAGATGGTCGAGGTCCTGGCTCACCCAGATGGGTAATTCTGGTTTGATGCGACGGATGTGGCCGGCGAGGTCTTCGCTCGATACGCCGTTGATCGGCGCCTCTCCTGCTGCGTAGAGGGGGGCCAGCAGAACGGCGTCGGCGTGGCAGAGGGCCTTGGCGAAACCATCGAGGAACTCGGCAGTGCGGCTGTAGCGGTGGGGTTGAAACACGGCCACCAGGCGACGCGGTGCCACGGGTAAGGGGCTGCGGCCGCTGTCCACCATCAGCCTTGCCATGGCAAGGGTGGCCTCCACTTCGCTGGGGTGATGGGCGTAGTCGTCGACCACCAGCCGACCCTGCCAGCTGCCACGGAAGTCGAAACGGCGGCCGGGCGGTTGGAGCGACTGGATCGCCCGCCGGAGCTCGGTGAAGGAGACCCCCTGGAGGCGACAGGCCGCCAGGGCGGCTGTGGCGTTGCTGAGGTTGTGCAGGCCTGGCAGGGGCAGCACAAAACGTCCCAGGGAGTGCCCCTGTTCGAAGAATTCGGCCTCCGTGCAGTCTCCGTCCAGTTGCAGGGGGATCGCGGCGAACGTGGCCGCTTCGGCATCGCTCACCGACCACCAGGCCTGGGCCTGGAAGTGCTGCCGCAGCACCGGGTCGTCGTGGTTGGCCAGCACCGTTTCGCAACCACCTGCGAAGCGCTGCAGGGTGGCGATCAGGGCGTTCAGGTCGGGATAGTGGTCGGTGTGATCCAATTCGAGGTTGGTGATCACACCAAGGCTTGGCCTGAACTTCACCAGGGAGCCGTCGGATTCGTCAGCTTCCGCCACCAGCAGGCGACCTTCGCCACTGCGGCCGTTGCTGCCGAAGGCGGGGACGATGCCACCAATGACGGCGGTGGGGTCGTGGTCGGTGGCCACCAGCAGGGTGGCCACCAGGGTGCTGGTGGTGGTTTTGCCGTGGCTGCCAGCGATGGCGATCGAGGGCTGGCCGTTGATCAGGGCCGCCAGCACGTCGGAGCGGTGAGCGATTTCCAGGCCGGAGGCGCGGGCCGCGGCCAGTTCGGGGTTCGCCGCCGGGACCGCTGTGCTGATCACCACCAGTGGCGCCCTGGAGGTGCCACTGCGGATGGCATCGATGGTTGCCGCGTTTTGTTGACGGAACACCCGCACCCCGCGGCGGCGCAGATCCTGCAGCACCTTGCCGTCCTTGGGGTCAGAGCCGCTGACGTTGAAGCCCCGATCGGCCAGGATCCCTGCCAGGGCAGACATGCCGATCCCGCCAACCCCGATGAAGTGGAGAGGTTGCTGACGATCGAGCTCAAGTCCCAAGGGCTTTTCCAGACTTGACCGAAACTAAGCCGGAAAGCCCCCCTTGTCTCTAGGGGCCGTCGCAGGTTGAGATCTCCGCGGCCGCATCCCGGTCGGGAGGGGGCCATACCCTATTTCTGTATGATTTGCAGCCAAATCACCCGTTTTTTCGGGTTTTGCCCTCCCCCCCCCTGCCATGACCTTGCGCGTTGCGATCAATGGATTCGGTCGGATCGGTCGGAACTTCATGCGTTGTTGGTTGAGCCGGGGCGCCAACACCGGCATCGAGGTGGTGGGCCTCAATGACACCTCTGATCCGAAGACCAACTCCCACCTGCTCCAGTACGACTCCATGCTGGGTCGGATCAGGGATGCCGAGGTCAGCTACACCGACAACGCCCTGATCGTGAATGGCAGGACGATCAAGTGTTTTTCCGACCGCAATCCCCTCAATTTGCCCTGGAAGGAATGGGGTGTGGACCTGGTGATCGAGGCCACCGGCGTCTTCAACGATGATGTGGGCGCCAGCAAGCACCTGACGGCAGGTGCCCGGAAGGTGATCCTTACGGCCCCCGGCAAAGGTGCCGGTGTGGGTACGTTCGTGGTGGGCGTCAACGCTGACCAGTACCGCCACGAGGACTTCGACATTCTCAGCAACGCCAGCTGCACGACCAACTGCATGGCTCCGCTGGTGAAGGTGCTCGATCAGACCTTCGGCATCGTCAAGGGCACGATGACCACCACCCACAGCTACACGGGTGACCAGCGCATTCTTGACGCCTCCCACCGCGACCTGCGCCGTGCCCGTGCCGCCGCGGTGAACATCGTCCCCACCTCCACCGGTGCCGCTCAGGCCGTGGCCCTGGTGTATCCGGCCGTGAAGGGCAAGCTGAACGGGATCGCCATGCGTGTTCCCACCCCCAACGTCTCGGTGGTGGACATGGTTCTCGAAGTGGGCCGTGCCACCGACCGCGACGAGGTGAACGCCGTGCTCAAGGCGGCCTCGGAGGGCGCCATGAAAGGAATCATCAAGTACTGCGACCTGCCCCTGGTCTCCTCCGACCATGCCGGCACCGACGAGTCCACCATCGTTGATTCCGATCTCACCCTGGTGATGGGCGACAACATGGTCAAGGTCATCTCGTGGTACGACAACGAGTGGGGTTACAGCCAGCGGGTCGTGGATCTGGCCGAGGTGGTGGCCCGCAACTGGCAGTGAGGCCCTGACCTGACGAACAGCCTTGAAGATCCCTCCCTTCGGGGGGGGGTGAGTGACAGGTATGCCTTTAGGAACTGCCGAAGTGGCGATAGCCCAGGCAGGTCAGCTCCAACGCGGAATCCGTGTCGGCCCAGCGCACCTCCGCCGGGCCCTCGCTGAGCTTGCCGATGGTGCGGCTGCCGGGGAGGGCCCCGAGGAATGCGTCGCACCAGTTGGGCGCCAGGGCCAGCACCAGTTCGAAATCCTCTCCTCCCCCCAGGCACCATTCCTCCGCCTCGGGGAACTCCGCCATGGCGGGATCGACCGGCAGGCGGTCTCGCTCCAGAAGGGCTGTGCAGCTGGCTCCCTGGGCCAGCAAGGCCACGGCGGCGGCCAGGCCGTCGCTGCTGTCGGTGCCTGCCACCCGCCAGGGCTGATGGGGCGGGCGACTGCGCTCCAGGGCGGCCACGGCATCGAAGCGGGGCACCGGGCGTCGGTGGGCCTGGAGGGCCCGGGCCCCCAGGCCTTCAGGTAGGGGCGGCAGCGGGTTTTCCTGCAGCAGCAGTGCCAGCCCCAGGCGGCTCAGCCCATGGCAGCCGGTGCAGACGAGCTGATCCCCGGGGCGGCCATCGGCCCGCCGGATCGGCCCGCCGGAGCCCAGGTGCCCCAGGGCGGTGATGGCCAACAGCCGCTGGCTGCCGCCGCTGCAGTCGCCGCCCAGCAGCTGGCCGCCATGGCGATCGAGGGCCTCCCCCAGGCCGCCGTAGACCCCCTCCACCCAGCTCCAGGGAGTGGTGCCCGGGGCCACGAGTCCCACGGTGAGCCCCACCACGGAACGGCAGCCCATGGCCGCCAGATCGGACAGGTTGGCCGCTGCGGCCCTCCAGCCCAGATCAGTGGCCGCCACGGTGGCGTCACTGAAGTGAACGCCCTCCACAAGAACGTCGGTGGTGAGGACCAGCACCCGGTCGCTTCGTTCCTGCAGCAGGGCCGCGTCATCGTTGAACTGGCCAGGGGCGGCATAGGCCCCTAGGCGTCTGATCAGCTCGGCTTCCCCCAGCTGGGCCAGGGTGGCCGGTTCAACCATGGGCCCGCAGGTTGTCGGCTCCTTCGAGCACCTTGGCACTCACGATGCCGTCATCGGCGGTGAGTTCGGCGAGCACATCGAAGCCATCCACCACGTAACCGAAGGCGGCGTAGCGGCCGTCAATCAGGTTGAGTCCAGCAGGGGTCAGTTCCGCCTCGAAAAGGAAGAGGAAGAACTGGGAGGAGCCATCGTCAAGGGCGGCATCGGAGTGGGCCCAGCCCAGGGTGCCCTTGGTGGCGAAGGGGAGGGTGGGATTGGCCTTGAACAGGCCCAGCTCCTCGAAGGTCTGGTTGTAGAAGGGGCTGGCCTCGCCGGGCACCTTGATCTCCAGGGGCACCCGGCGCTGCTGCTTGCTGACCGGATCGATGAAGCCATCGGCGGGACCCGCTGGATCCCCGGTCTGGAGCACGTAGAAGTCTTCGGCCCGGTTGAAGGGAAGGCCGTCGTAGAAGCCCCGTTGCACCAGGTCAACGAAGGCGCCGGCCGTGAGCGGTGCGCTGTAGCCGTCCACCACCGCAGTCAGATCGCCCTTGGTGGTGGTGAGGCGAACCGTGGCCCTGCCCAAGAGCCGCGGCAGGTCGGTGAAGGCCTCGGGGATGGTGAAGGGGAACGGGCCCACCAGCAGAGACTCGGTGCTGCCGATGGCGCCCAGGGCCTGGCGCCTGGCGTTGAGAAAACCCTCACGGTTCTCGGCCTCACTGGCGTCGGCCAGGGATTGCAGTTGCTGGTCCAGCTGGTCGAACAGGGCTTCCGCTTCCGGCCTGTTCGCTTCAGGGAAGCTGGCCAGGATCCCCGCCCGTTGGCCAGTGGCAAGGGACTGGGTGCGCCGCACGGTGTTGGCCAGGGCCCCCCAGCGCTTGGCGCGCAGGTCGTTGCTGGTGTTTTCCAACCGGTGTTGCAGTTCCTTGAGCTGCGGTTGGTCCACCGGCAGGGCGTCCCGCAACAGGGCCGAGGGGTCGGTGACGGCGTTGCCAGGGGGAAGAGCCGCGAGGGCGGGGGCAGCTGTCCAACCCCAACCCAGTGACAGGAAGGTCAGAACCAGGGCGAGTAGTCCGAGGAGGGTTCCTGTCCCCCCCTCTCCCTGCCTGCGTCGCTCGTCCTGCGCCATGGCCAACCCAGCCTCTGTCTGGACTCTGGCACAGCCGTACAATCCGCCTGAACCCGTTCCGCCGGAATGATCTCCAGCAACGACTTTCGCACCGGTACAACGATCGAGCTGGATGGCGTGGTCTGGCGGGTGGTGGAGTTCCTGCATGTGAAGCCCGGCAAGGGTTCCGCCTTCGTGCGCACCAAGCTGAAGGGCGTGCAGAGCGGCAACGTGGTCGAGAAGACCTTCCGGGCTGGCGAGACGATGCCCCAGGCCGTGCTGGAGAAGGCCACCCTGCAGCACACCTACATGGAAGGAGACGACTACGTCTTCATGGACATGGCCAGCTACGAGGAGACCCGCCTCACCGGCAAGCAGATTGGCGAGAGCCGCAAGTACCTCAAGGAGGGCATGGAGGTGAGCGTTGTCTCCTGGAACGGCAAGCCCCTTGAGGTGGAGCTGCCCAATTCCGTCGTGCTCGAGATCACCCAGACGGACCCCGGCGTCAAGGGCGACACCGCCACCGGCGGCACCAAGCCGGCCATTGTCGAGACGGGTGCCCAGGTGATGGTCCCGCTGTTCATCACGATCGGCGAGAAGATCAAGATCGATACCCGCACCGACAGCTACCTCGGTCGGGAGTCCTGAGGCACCGCCATGCAGCTCGATCACGACCAACTGCAGAAGCTGCTGGCCCTTCTGGGTGCCAGCGACATCCAGGAGCTGAAGCTCGAGGGCGACGACTTTCGGCTGGAGGTACGGCGCAATCTGCCCGCACCCCAGGCGGTGGTCTTGCCGCCCCAGGCACCTGTGGCCGCGGCGGCACCTGCCCCCTTGCCCGCAGCTCGCCCACCCTCAGCGGCGCCGCCTGCGGCCGCCGCCGCCCGTGGCGATCTTCTGGAGATCAGCGCCCCGATCGTGGGCACGTTCTACCGGGCCGCAGCTCCCGGGGAGCCCAACTTCGTTGAGGTGGGCCAGCGCATCAGCGTTGGCCAAACCGTCTGCATCCTCGAAGCGATGAAGCTGATGAACGAACTCGAGGCTGAGCACAGCGGCGAGATCGTGGAAATCCTTGTGGAGAACGGCACGCCGGTGGAGTTTGGCCAGGTGCTGATCCGGGTCAAACCGCTCTGAGGTCCCGGGCGGCCTCCAGGGCTGCCTGCATGCTGTCGGCCCGGGCGATTCCCAGGCCAGCGATATCGAACCCCGTGCCGTGGTCTGGGGAGGTGCGCAGGAAAGGCAGTCCCAGAGTGGTGTTCACGGCGGCATCGAAGGCCAGCAGTTTCACGGGAATCAGACCTTGGTCGTGATAGAGGGCCAAGTAACCGTCGGGGCCCTGGGTGCTCCCCTGCCAGGCCCGGCCGGCCTCCAGCCAGCAGGTGTCTGGCGGCAGCGGACCCACCACCTCCACATCGGGATGCCGAGCCCGCCACCGCTCCAGCAGGGGGATCAACCAGTCCACCTCCTCCTTTCCCAGGTGGCCGCCCTCGCCGGCGTGGGGGTTGAGGCCTGCCACCACCAGCCGGGGTGCCGGGTTGAAGCAGCGTGCGAACCGCAGCAACACTTCCAGTTTCTCCTCCACACCTGCAGGAGTAAGGGCGGTCGGCACCTCGGCCAGGGGCAGATGGGTGGTGGCCAGAAGGGTGTTCAGGCGCCAGCGGCCGTGGGGTGCGAGGGCCGTGAACAGCATGGAGGCCTTGGCCATCCCACACAAATCCGCCAGCCGTTCGGTCTGGCCTGGATAGGTGTGCCCTGCTTCCTGCCAACCCTGTTTGCTGATCGGTGCCGTGACCAGGGCGTCGCAGTTCCCCGCCAGCACCTGTTCGGCGGCGGCCGTGAGCCAGCGGAAGCTGGCATCGGCACCGCTGGCCGTTGCCAGTCCAGGTGTGGAGGGGCCCTCCAGGGGGAGGTCGAGAATCTCTAGGCCTCCTGGATCGGCCAGGGGTTCAGGGCTAAGCGGCCCTTGTTCGTGGTAGCAAAGCTCTATCTGGCGTCGGCAGCCCACCAGAAGGGGATGCAGGCCCTGGTTCCGAAGCCGATGCAGGGCCTTAAGAACCACTTCGGTGCCGATGCCTGCAGGATCCCCTGCTGCAATCGCGATGCGGATCGCGTTACTATTTGATGTGATAGATGGGGCATTCATGTTTCGTTGGCTCCTGTTGGGTCTGTTGCTGGCAGGGCTGGGTGTTGGTGTGAATAACGGATGGCTTGTGTTGAACTGGGATCTCATGTCAAAGGACTTGCATCTACCGAATTCGAACTGGACGGAGGATATTTATAAAACTCCTGATCAAACAAAAGAGGATCCAGCCAGTCAGCCTCAAGCGCCAACGTACAAGGCATTAAGCGATCTGATCAAATTCAAATGATGCCCAATGGGTCTGGCGTATTCAAGCTCCTCCGCTCCTCGGCGAGCACAGCCCGGTACCCCTCGCGGTAGCTCGGGTAACGCAGGGAGTAGCCCACATCCTGCTTGAGTCGGAGGTTGCTTACTCGGCGATTCTCATTCCAGAAACTCAACGCCATCGGGCTCATCTCGGCGGTGAGGTTTTCGAAGCGTTGCACCTCCGGCAGTGGGCAGTCCAGTAGATGGGCTGCGAAGCCGAGGGTCTCGCTGGAAGGCGACGGGCAGTCGTCCGTCAGGTTGAGCAGCTCGGGTCGTCTGCAGTCATCCAACGCCAGGCAGTGGAGCAGGGCACCGACGATGTCATCGACATGGATGCGGCAGAACACCTGGCCCGGTTTGTGGATCAGGCGGCCCTGGCCGGAGGCAAGAGCGGCGAAGGGGGAGCGTCCGGGGCCATAGATCGCCGGAAGGCGAAACACCTGCAGGGGCAGCCCGCTGGAGCGCCAGGCGGCCTCGCACTGGAGCCGGGCCTGGCTGCGACCAGGGCCGGCGGGCGTGGGGGCGTTCTCGTCCACCCATGCGCCCCCGGTGTCTCCGTAGACCCCCGTGGTGGAGAGATAGCCGATCCAGCGCAACGGCAATTGACCCAGGACCTCCCCGAGATGGGTCAGAACCGGATCGCCGCCGCTGCGGTCGGGGGGGATCGTCACCAGTACGTGGGTGATGCCCTCCAGCTCCTCGGCAGGGGGAACCACACCTCGATCGCCATCGAAGTTCAGCCATTCCAGGCCATCGAAGGTGGCTGGGGGGCTGCCGTCTGAGCTGAGACGCCGGCTGAGGCGCACGGCGATGCCAAGGGCGCTCAGGGCGTGGGCGAAGCGCTGACCGGTGTAGCCACCCCCCAGCACCAGTACCCGACCCTGGCCCAGATCCGATTGGCTATCCGCGGCCAGGGGGTTGACAGTCTGATTGACCATGAGTACAGATGTATTAGTCGCGAATCGACGCCATGACCGCTTCCCTTTTCTTTACTCCCCATGCCGCCGCCGCCGGGACCCAGCGTCCTCTGGCGCAGCCCCGTCGCCGTTCCAGCCCCGGGGCTGATGCCGCCGGATCCTGTGCTTCGGCGCTGGCGATGGCCTTTGTGCTGATGGTGGTGGCTGCCCTCGTGGCCCCTGAGCAGCCCCTTCAGCAGGGCTCCATTTGCGAACGCCACAACGGACCGGCGGCCTGCAGGGTCTGGTGAATCAGGCCGCCTGCAGGACCCAGCCTCCGCCACCGGTGTCCAGATTCCTTTGCAGGGGAGCCGGTTGCTTCGGGGCTGGGCAGGGTTGAGTCGGATTGGCCCATTGGAGCAACCGCAGGGCGAGGCGCAGGTCGCCATCCATCCAGGCCCGGATCGCCATCGCCCTGCGTGGGTCATAGAAGCGCTGCTGCCTGTACCACTCAAAGGCGTCTGCATCACTTTTATGGCCGTTGCAGGCCAGGCAGGCGGGCACACAGTTCTCGGTCACGCTGAGGCCACCACGGCTGCGTGGCAAGACATGATCAATGGATTCAGAGGGCCGGCCGCAGTAAATACAGCATTGATCGGTGTACTTATGCAGGGATTGTCGCCAGCGTCGGACACGGAACTTTGGGCAGAGATCCTCAAGGAAAACCCCGTCCCTCGCGTGCATCTGCAGGCCTCGATTGACAGCAGTTTGCCGACCATCACTGGGCTGTCAATGTGTCGAAGACTGCATTTTTCCGCTTTGGCCCCGGCCCGTTGTTTTCTCGCCGTAAGTCACTAGATTTACACTCGCTCCAGTTGGCTTGATGCCGCTGAGCGCACCAGCCCTCCATCGCTCCATTTCCCGTAGCAGCGGAGCCCAGGCCCACGCACGCTGCCTGCTGCGGCTCGGACCGGCTGGTTTGATCGAGGTGGTGTCCCCCTTCGACGCGGTCACCCAGGCCCAGCTGCGGGCCATCCGTCCACGGGGCCAGTGGCGTTCCCGTCGTGGCTGCTGGGAATTCCCCCTCACGGCGGCGAGGGTTCTTCAGGATCAGTTGGCCCATCGCTTCGCCATTGAGCCCGAGCTGGCCCGTTGGTTCCTGTGGCTGGATCAGCCGTTGCCCCCACTTCCGCCTTTTCGGCAGCTGCTCGCGGCCGCAGAGGTGGATCGCCCCCTTCAGGATGGGCGCAGCCTGCTGCCCCACCAGCGCCTTGCCGTGCGTTGGTTGATGGTCCGCCGCGGCGCAGTCCTGGCGGACGCCATGGGCCTGGGCAAGACCCTCTCGGCGCTGGTGGCGGCTCGGACCCTGGCCAGGATGACCGGCTGCCGGGTGATGGTGATCGCGCCGGTGGGGCTCCATGCCCTCTGGCGCCAAGAGGCGGCGGGCGTCCCCCTGGAGATCGAACTCCACAGCTGGGCCGCTTTGCCCGAGGAGTTGCCAGCAGCGGGAACCATCCTCATCGCCGACGAGGCCCACTATGCCCAGAACCTTTCCTCGGTCCGTACCCAGCGCTTTCTTCGTCTGGCTCGCCATCCCCGGCTGCGGGCGATCTGGTTGCTCAGTGGCACGCCGATGAAGAACGGGCGCCCGGTCCAGCTCTTTCCGCTGCTGGCGGCCATCGGCCACCCCCTTGGCCTGGACCAGAGGGCTTTCGAGGAACTGTTCTGCGCTGGCCACTGGCGGGAGTCCGGCGGGGTGCGCCATTGGCATGCGCTAGGGGCCAGTCAGCTGGGCGAGCTCCAGCGCCTCACCCGACCGTTGATGCTGCGCCGAGCCAAGCACCACTGCCTCGATCTGCCGCCCAAGCATCGTTCACTCGTGCCGGTCCATCTGGATGGGAACCAGGGGAAGGGGTTCCAGCATCGGCTCCAGCTGGCGGTTGATGACTACCGATTGCGGGCGGCCCGCGGTGAAGTGCGCCGTGATGCTGAGGCTCTGGCGGTGCTCACGGCCCTGCGACGCATTGGCGCCGAGTACAAGCTGCCTGCCGCCGCCGCCCTGGTGGAGGAGTTGCTTGCCCGCTCTGAAGCAGTGGTGGTGTTCACCGCCTTTGTGGCCACGGCGGAACTGTTGCAGGATCGACTTGGCGGCGCCCTGCTCACGGGTCGGCTACCCCCCCCGGAGCGCCAGCGACAGGTGGAACGTTTCCAAGCTGGTCAACAGCCATTGCTGACTGCCACCTTCGGGGCCGGTGGTCTGGGGTTCACCTTGCACCGGGCCCGCCACGTGGTCCTGCTTGAACGTCCCTGGACCCCCGGGGACACGGAGCAGGCGGAGGATCGGTGCCACCGCATTGGTATGGAGGGCGGCCTCACCTGTCATTGGCTCCAGCTGGGGGTGGCCGATCAGTTCGTCGATGGCCTGATCGCCTCCAAAGCAGAACGGATCTCCCTGGTGCTGGATCAGCGCTCCTGCCGGTTGAAACGACAGCCGCTACCGGCCATGGTTCGGGATCTGCTGAAGCGTTGGTGAGGTCCTGGTTCAGTAGCCGTAGCGGTTCGACCGGGGTGCCCCGGGGTCGCCGGTTGGATTGGAGCTCGAACCGGTACCGGTGGCCGGGGCGTCGGCCGTTGGCGGAGTCGCGGCTTTCTCGTAGAGGGAACCAAGGAAGCGGCCGCAGTCAGGGAAGGTGCCGGGGTTCTGTACCACCGCCTCGGTAATCAGCACCGCGGCGTTTTCGGGGGAGGTCTTGAACACGCCGGCGCTCTGGCGTTTGATCAAGGCGTAGGCGGCGATCCAGCTCACTTCATGGGTGTTGCCGGCCCCGCGCATGAAGCAGTACACCTGCGCCCCCTTGCCACCCGGTGTGTCCGTTGCGCCGGCCCGCGCCGGCAACGGGATGAGCCCCATCGGCAGCACGATGCCGGCCAGGAGGGCGGCGGCGGCCAGGGAGGTGACCGGTCGTCGGCTGCTGGGGTGAGGGCGGCTCGCCATTGGGTGGGACCGGACGGAGGGGGATCGTTGCCCAACGTATCCAGCCAACCGGTGCTGTCGAGGGGGGGGCGCCAACCCCCTCAGCTGGACGCGTGACCAGCTGTGAACGACGTCACGAAACGCACCGTGAGGGGAAGAACCAGCAGCACCGTGATCAGACGCACGGCGTGGAGGGTGGCGACGGCAGCCCCTACGCCAAACTCGGCCCCCACCAGGCTCATGCCGCTGATGCCGCCGGGGGCGGCGCCCAGCAGCGACACGATCGGGTCAAGCCCCAGCAGCCGACTGCACCACAAACCCACCACTAAACCGGTGGCCACCAGGGTGACGGTGATCAAGATGGCGGGCTTCCAGAGCTGGCGCAGCTCGGTCAGGGACGAGGAGGTGAGCCCTGTGCCGATCACGGTGCCGATGCCGATTTCCAGCAGGGTGCGGGTGCCCACGGGCCAGATGGCCGTCTCCAGGCGCCCCGACATGCTTACCAGGCCAGCCCCCAACAGGGCTCCCGCCAGGGGAGCGGCCGGGATGCCCGTTCGCAGGGCCAGCAGGCCGCCGCCCAGGCCGGCCAGGAGATAGGCGAAGAGATTCAGCGAAGCACTCATGGCCGGCCGGAGCGGCAGCGGAGGGGAGGGTTCAGTCTGCGCGATGTCTTGAGTAGGGCGTGTTTCTGTGTTGTCATCGGCCCAACGTCCGTAGCCTCCCGCCATGGCAACTGAGTCGGTTTCTTTTCGCATCACACGAACGGCCGAGGATCTGGCCAACACCGTCAGTGCCCTCTCCCATCGGTTGGTGCGGCTGGAGCAACGGCTGACCGGTCTGGAACTGCAACTGACCAGCCACGCTCAGCCCGGGGCGGACGAACTGGCGAGCCTCGAGAGTGTGGAGCGCTTGTTGAGCGATTGCCGCAGTCTTCTGGAGGAATCGGCCCCTGGGGAGGACCTATCCCTGGAGGCCGCGTCCACCTACGAAGGGCTGGATCACGCTTACGCCGCCTGAGCAAAAGCGGCTGCCCCTGGCATGGGGTGTCAGAATGGAAAGAAAGCGACCCATGGGCAGCTCCAACGGGCTTCACACCGGATCCAGGACCTTCGCTTCCACCAACCTCAGCGGCACACCGGCATGTCGTCAGCCGGTGAGTTCCTTTGAAGGGGGCCACCAACTTGAGAAACTTGAATTTGCCCTCGCGGTGGCCATCACCAGAGGTGATGTGCATCGCTCGGAGCAACTTCGAGCCCAGATTGCAGCCCTCGGTGGCAACCGTGAAGAACCCGGCACCTAATCATCACACTGGCCATCGGCCTCTCCAGCCGTACAATCGGTTCACAATCAGGTAGTTCAGTGGCCAGCACGCTCCAGGTGCCGTCCCGCCCCAGCCAGAACATTCAACATTCTGGGATGGGCGATCAACGTTCGCTGCTGTTGCATCAGGCTTCAACATTGTTGGCAGCAGCTGAAGCATCAGCCCATCGTGGTGATCTGGCCGAATCGGCCCGATCCATTCTTCAGGCCCTGGATTGTGAACGGCGTGCCGGAAGTCTGGGGCCCCAGGTGCTCCAATTGATCAAGCCCCGATCCTGACGATCAGGGCTCCCGCAACTCGTCCACTTGTTCAGTGGGCTCGGATACCCTTCTAAAGAACCGATGGCTTAAGGCTCTAAAACCAGCTGTGGCTTGGTTTAGATGGATTATTTGTGCAGATTGTTGCCAAAGCGGGTGACCGGACTCGAACCGGCGACGTTCAGCTTGGGAAGCTGACATTCTACCACTGAATTACACCCGCATACCCCATACTTTAGCAAATCACTCCTTGGCGTTGGTCCCTATGAACGCCTAGGGGGCAGGTGGGGGCACCAGCTTGATGGTATCCCCCTCCGCCAACGTGTCAGCGGGCAAACTCCGCAGCTGCGGCAGCGACGCCGGCGCCGACAGCTCCAGGGGAAGCCCCCAGTTCCTGCAGGCTGGCTTCGATGGCGGCCACGGCCGTGAGCACATCGCGGTCGCAGACGAAGCCCAGGTGGCCGATGCGGAACACCTTCCCTTTGAGGTGGTCCTGGCCGCCGGCCAGCAGGATGTCGTAGCGGTCCTTCACTTTTTTGCGTAGCACCTCGGCATCCAGGCCCGCAGGGGCCACGGCCGTGATCGCGGGGCTGCCGTGGCCCTCGGCGGCGTAGAGGGGCAGGCCGATTGCCTTCATCGCCGCAGTGGTGGCGCGACGGTGGCGCTCGTGGCGGGCGAAGATCGCCTCAAGACCCTCCTTCTGCATCATCTCCAGGGAGGCTTCGAGGGCGAAGTAGAGGTTCACCGGCGGGGTGAACGGGTTGCTGTCGGCCGCGGCGGACTTCCGGTATTTGCCCAGGTCCAGGTAGAACTTGGGCAGATCGGAGCGCCCATAGGCGGCCCAGGCCTTTTCACTCACGGCCACGAAGGCCAGGCCCGGCGGCATCATGTAGCCCTTCTGCGAGCCGGAACCCACCACATCCAGTCCCCAGGCATCCATGGGCACGTTGGTGGCGCCCAGGCTGGTGACGCAGTCGGCGATGGTGAGGGCCGTTCCATGGGCCTTGACGTGGGCTGCGATCGTCTCGAGATCGTTGATCACCCCGGTGGAGGTTTCGGAGTGGGTGAGGATCACGGCCTTGATCGCCTTGGCCGTGTCGGCCTCCAGGGCGGCCCGGAAAGCTTCGGGGTCGAGGGGCTGGCCCCATTCGGCCTTGATGACCTGCACGTCGAGGCCATAGGCCTTGGCCACCTTCACCCAGCGTTCGCCGAACTTGCCGTTGTCCCCACAGAGAACCCGCTCGCCCTTGCTCAATACGTTGATGATCCCCGCCTCCATGGCGGCGGTGCCACTGCCGGCCAGCACCAGGACATCACTACGGGTCTGATGCAGCCACTTGAGCTGCTCGGTGGTGCGTTTGACGATCTTCAGGAAGTCGGCGCTGCGGTGTCCGATTGGATGGCGGCTCATCGCCAGCAGGACCGTTTCCGGCACCGGGGTGGGGCCGGGAATCATCAGGGTGAGTTTGTCCTGCATGGGGGTGGTGG
>JBAXME010000014.1:0-53499 GCA_037134455.1 Synechococcaceae cyanobacterium ELA445
CTCCCCATGGCTCTCCCCGCCCTGAACCTGCCCAACCCGCTCCACTTCCCCCTGGCCGTGCTGGCCGGTGGTGTGGTGCTGGTGGTCGGCGTCCGTGCCACGGGCCTGGGGGTGCCCATCAGCGCCAGCGCAGCGGTGGCCTGCTCGGTCGCGGTGGGCAGCCTGCGGCGTCGCAGTGAGCTGGAACCCCAGATCAAGCCAGGCCCCGACGCGGAGGCGGCGCTGGAGCAGGCCCAGGCGAGCGCCCTGGATCTGGGGCGCCGCTCCCAGCAGCTGGGCCAGGACGCCAGCGCCCGCCTCCACGGCCCCGACGAGATGGAGACCTTGGCGGAACTGCAGATCCTTTGCCAGCGAATCCAGGAACTGCCTGGGCGGATCACCACCTTCGCCCGGCAACTCGATTCAACCGGCGCCAGCCTGGTGCCCGTCAACCGCCTGCGCCAGAGGCTCGCGGAGGAGGAACGACGGGCCAAGGGCGCCAGCGGTGTGATTCAGGAGCAGCGACGGCGGTTGGTGTCGCAGCTGAAGGCCAACCTGGACCTGGCCCGCCAGGGCCATGACGGGCGCGAGGTTCGCCTCTTGAACCTCAACCTTCTGCTGGAAAGCGCCTCTGGGGAACTGCTCGCCCTCCAGGGACTGTTGCTCCAGAGCCGCGACGCCGGGGCGACCTTGCTTCCCACCCGGGAGCTGGAGTTGGTGCTCGATCGGCTCGACGACCTGCTGGGAACGGACGAAGGATCCCCCAGCCCCTGAACCTGCTGGGCACCACCAGCGGTGCGGCGGCATCAAGGGTCTGCCGCAGCGATGGCACCGTGCCTGCTGATGGAGCCACCCGAAGCTGGGCCAACGCCCCGGGGCAGCAAGGCAGCTTGAGCAGAAGCGCGATGAAAAACCTGGTCACAGCTTGGCGACTCTGGGTTGCGCGGCGCACACGAACCGATGGCATGCGACTCCTAACGTGACCCCGTGACCCGACCCCCACTGCCGATCCGGCCTCTGGCCCTCACCGCCGGCGGACTCCTCATCGCCGGCCTGATCCTGAAAGGGGTCCTCCAGGGACAAGGCGAGCCCCGCAAACGCCCCCCGGTACTGGTGGAAACCGCCAAGGTGCGGCAAGGCTCCCTGGATGTGGAGTTCCCGCTCACCGGCGAAGTCAAGGCCGTAGCCTCCGCCGCCATCCGGCCGGAAGTCTCAGGGCTGCTGCAGCAGGTGCATTTCAGGGAGGGCCAACAGGTGGCCACCGGCCAGTTGCTGCTCAGCCTGGATCCGGCCCAATTCCAGGCCGCCCTCCGCCAGGCCACCGCCAACCGGCAGAAGGCGGAAGCCGGGGTGCTGCAGGCCCGGGCCGATACCAGGCGCGCGGCCACCCAGGCCAGGAGCTCCCGGGTGCGGGCGGAGCGCTACCGCAAACTCGGTGCCCAGGGGGCGGTCAGCAACGACCAACAGGACCAGTTCCTCTCCGAAGCCGAGGCCCAGGAGGCCACCGCCGCCAGCAGCCGCAGCTCCATCGCCAGCGCCCAGGCGAACGTGGCGGCGGCCCGGGCCGCCGAGTCCACGGCGCTCCTGGAGTTGCGACGCACCCTCATCCGCTCGCCGATCAACGGCCGCGCCGGTCAGCTGAGGGTCACCGTGGGCAACTACGTGCGGGACCAGGAGAACACCCCCCTGCTCGTGGTCAACACTTTCTCCCCGATCAACGTGGAATTCGCCCTGCCCCAGCGCCTACTCGGCGAGCTGCGGCCTGGCCTGGCGGTCCAGCTGGAGGCACCGGGAGGCGGGCCGGGCCCCCGGGGGCGGATCACCTCCATCGATAACACCGTTGACCCCAGCACCGGCACCACCCGGATCAAATCCAGCTTCGCCAACGACAACCAACAACTGGTGCCGGGCCAGTTCGTCAAAGGCACGCTGCAGCTGCGGCAGCTGCAGAACGTGCTCCTCGTGCCCCTGACCGCCGTGCAGACGGGCCAGAAGGGCACCTATGTGTACGTGGCCACCGGCAAGGCCAAGGGGGGCAAGGCCCAGGTGCGGATGATCGGCACCGGCCCCGCCGCCGACGGGCTGGTGGTGGTGAACCGGGGCCTGAGCGCCGGTGACCGGGTGATCACCAAGGGGCAGTTCGCCCTCAGCCCCGGGGCCACCATCGCCGAGCGGCCCCAGGGCAAGCGAGACCGAGCCGACAAGGGGCGCACAAAGCCGTGAACCTTTCGGCCACATCCATCCGTCGGCCCGTCACCACGGTGCTGCTCACCCTGGCCCTGGTGCTGTTCGGCCTGATCGGCTACCAGCAATTGCCGATCAGCGATCTGCCCACAATCGACTTCCCCACCCTGCAGGTGAACGCCTCCCTGCCGGGGGCCTCGCCGCAAACCATGGCGACGGCGGTGGCCACCCCCCTGGAGCAGCAGTTCTCCAGCATCGCCGGGGTGAGCACGATCACCTCCACCAGCAGCCAGTCCAGTACCCAGATCACCCTGCAGTTCGACCTCGATCGCAACATCGACGCGGCCGCCCAGGACGTGCAGACCGCCATCTCCCAGGCCAGCCGCCAGCTGCCGGAAGACCTGGCCAGCCCCCCCTCCCTCCGCAAGGTGAATCCGGCGGAGCAGCCGGTGTTCTATCTGGTGTTGAGCTCGGAGGTGTTGCCCCTCTCGGAGGTGAACCGGGCGGCGGAGGTGCAGCTGGGCCAACGGCTCTCGATGGTGGACGGGGTCTCCCAGGTGCAGGTGTTCGGGGCCCAGAAGTACGCCGTGCGGGTGAGGCTCGATCCCCAGGCCCTCAGCGCCAAACGGATCGGCATCGATGAGGCCCTCGCCGCCGTGCGCGGCGGCAACTCCAATCTGCCGACGGGCAACCTCTACGGCCCTAAACAGACCTACTCGGTGGAGGACAACGGTCGGCTGGACGATGCGGCGGGCTACCGCAAGTTGACGATCGCCTACAAGAACGGCTCACCGGTGCATCTGGGCGAGGTGGCCGAGGTGACCGACTCAGTGGCCAACGAACGGTTGGCCAGTTGGTACAACGGCACCCGCTCGATCGTGCTGGCGATCCAACGACAGCCAGGCAGCAACACGGTGGCGATCACCCAGGCGATCCGGGACCTGCTGCCCCAACTGAAGGCCTCCATCCCCGCCGCCATTCAGGTGGATGTGCTGTTTGATCGCTCCGCCGCCATCAAGGAGTCGATCGCGGACGTGGAGCACACCCTGCTGCTCACCATCGCCCTGGTGGTGGCCGTGGTCTACCTGTTCCTGGGTTCAGTGGTCACCACCGCCCTGCCGGCCCTGGCGATCGTGGTGTCCCTGGTGGCCACCTTCGGGGTGATGGGGCTGCTGGGCTATTCGCTCGACAACATCTCCCTGATGGCCCTCACCTTGAGCGTGGGCTTCGTGGTTGACGACGCCATCGTGATGGTGGAGAACATCGTGCGCCGCCAGGAGCTGGGGGAGAGCCGGCGCGAGGCGTCCGATCGGGGCAGCGCCGAGATCACCCCCTCGATCGTTTCGATGACCATCTCCCTGGTGGCGGTGTTCATCCCGATCCTGTTCATGGGCGGCCTGGTCGGCCGACTGTTCAAGGAATTCGCCGTGACCATGAGCGTGGCGATCCTGTTCTCCGGCCTGGTGGCCCTCACCCTCACCCCCATGCTCAGCGCCCGGGTGCTGCCCGAGCTGGCCGGTGGCCACGGCCACCCCGCCCCAGCCAACAGGCTGCTGCGCTGGTTTGATCGCAGCTTTGATCGAATCACCGAGGCCTACGGCCGCACCCTCACCCAGGCCCTGCACCACCCAAAGCCCGTGCAGCTGTTTTCCCTCGGCCTGCTGCTGCTGACGGTGGTGTTCTTCTTCCTGGTGCCCAAGGGCTTCATCCCCGACGTGGACACCGGTCAGCTGACGGTGAACACCCAGGCGATCGAAGGCATCTCCTTCGAGGAGATGGCCGCTCTGCACAAAAAACTGGCGGCCAAGCTGTTGGCCAACCCCAACATTTCCGGCGTCAACAGCACCATTGGCGCCGGCGGCCCCAATGCCTCCTCCAACAGTGGCCGCCTCTTCCTGAGGCTCAAGCCCCGCGCCGAGCGTCCCCTGGGGGCCGATCCACTGGCGAAGAAGCTGAGGCGAACGGTGAACAGCGTGCCCGGGCTGCGGGGGTTCGTGCGACAGCCCCCCGCCGTCAACATCGGCGGCAGCCAGACCAAGGCCCGCTACCAGTTCAATCTGCAGGCGGTCGACCTGGACCAACTGCTGGAGGTGGCCCCCGGCTTCGAGATCCGGATGAAAAGCATGCCTGATCTCACCGATGTGAACAGCGACCTGCTGCTCAACAACCCGAAATTGATGGTCAACATCGACCGCGATCGGGCGGCGGCCCTGGGGTTGAACGTGGCCCAGCTGCAGGCCGCCCTGCGGGACGCCTATGCCAACAACCAGATCTCGACGATCTACAAACCCGATGGTCAGTATGCGGTGATCAGCGGCGTCAAGCGGATCGATCAGAACTCACCGGCAGATCTGGATCTGCTCTCGATCCGCAATGGCGAAGGCAAATTGATTCCCCTCGGCGCGGTGGCCACCCTGCAGCGCGGCAGCGGCATCGTCTCGATCAACCACAACGCCCAGATGCCGGCGGTCACCATCTCCTTCAACCTGCGGCCAGGGATTTCGCTGGACAGCGCCACCGCACAGATCACGGCCCTGGCCGAAGAACTGCTGCCCCCTGGCATCACCACCAGCTTCCAGGGAGACGCCAAGGTGTTCCGCGAATCCTTCGCCAACCTGGGCTGGCTGGCCCTGCTGGCGGTGGTGGTGATCTACGTGATCCTGGGCATCCTCTACGAGGACTTCATCCACCCGCTCACCATTCTCACCAGCCTTCCCTCGGCGGCGGTGGGGGGCCTGGCCACCTTGATCCTGTTCGGATCAGAACTGAACATCTACAGCTACATCGGCCTGATTCTGCTGATCGGCATCGTCAAGAAGAACGGGATCATGATGATCGACTTCGCCATCTCCGCTTCCCGCTCAGGCCTGAGCCCGGTGCAAGCCATCCACCAGGCCTCGTTGATCCGCTTCCGTCCGATCATGATGACCACCGTGTCGTCCATCATCGGCACCATGCCGATTGCCCTGGGATTCGGGGCTGGCGCCGAGGCCCGGCGCCCCCTGGGCCTGGTGGTGCTGGGGGGGCTGCTGCTCTCCCAGCTGGTCACGCTCTACATCACCCCGGTGTTCTATGTGAGTGCGGAGGGGATCGCCCAGCGGCTGGGCCTGCGCAAGGGCCGTGAACGCCAACCACTGGCCCCGGGGACTGGCCAGGAGGATCCATCGGCGCCAGCCTGAGGGCATGATCAGCACCGCCGACGGGGGCCACGAAGTGGTCCTGATGCAGCCCCACCGCTTCGAGGAGGTGTCCCTGGCGGTGGAGGCGGTGCGGGAACGCAAGACCGTGCTGCTCAACCTCTCGGCCATGGAACCCGCCATCGCCCAGCGGGCAGCTGATTTTGTGGCCGGTGGCGTGTTTGCCATCGATGGCCACCAGGAGCAACTCGATGATCGGATCTTCCTTTTCACGCCAAGAAACGTGAGCGTCGAGCGGGATCCCTTCTAAGCGCCCTCCCCTGAACGACCTCCCCTGCTCAGACCGGGGTCACTCCACCCGAAAGGTGACCGCCAGCACGGCCGTGATGTCCTTGTCGATGGTGCGGGTGTCGTAGGAACCGGTGTCGCCGATGGCGGTGGAATTGGGGGCTGTGATCTGGAAGGAGCCGGTGTCGGCGTTGACGATCGCGCCGATGTGGGCCCCGGCTTCACCGGCGATGGCCACGGCCCGGGACCGGGCGTCGCGGGTGGCCTTGGCCAGCATGTCCACCCGTTTGCTGGCCAACTTGGCGTAGGTATAGGCGGGGTCATTGATGGTGAGCGGCACCCCCTGGCCGATGAGCTCCGACACCATCCGCGCCACCTGGGCCACCGATTCCACGCGGGAGCTGGCCACCAGGATCGGCTGGCGGCTGGTCCAGACGGTGGAGCGAAGCACGCCGCTGCTGGGGTCGCGCACCTCCTCCTTCTCCGACTTCACCGAACCCAGCTGGATTTCAGAATCCTTGAGCCCCTGGGCCTTCAGGAAGGCCATGGTGGTGGCGACGGCGGGTTGCAGCCCCCCGTAGGAGGCGATCTGGGTGTCTCCGCTCTGGCGCACCTCCAGGGTCCAGTCGACGGCATCGCTACGGATCCGCTCGGTGCTGGCTCCGGTGACGGTGATGCTGTCGTTGGCCTTGCGAAACCCCTTGATCAGGATCGAGCTGGAGAGCACCAAGCCGAGGGACAGCACAGCCATGGCCAAGACCAACGGCGGCGTGCGACGAAGGGCATCCCAGGCGCGTGCCCCCCTGGAGGGCGGGCCAATGTCGGACGGGTAAGCCACCCACGGGCCGGCGAACTGACTTCAACCTAGGGGCGGTCCCGGGCGACGGCGAAGGCCGCCAACAGGCCGCCAAAGAAGCCTGAAACGTGGCCGATCCAGCTCACCCCCGGCGGACTGACGAAGGGCAGCAGGCTGGGCAACAGGGCGCCGTAACTCAGCAGCGCGAACAGGGATAGCAGCAGCGCCAGGGGACGTTTCTCCAGCCAACCGATCAGCAGCAGGTAACCCAGCAGCCCATAGACCACCCCCGAGAGGCCGTGGCTGGCCACCGGCCAGAACAGCCACACCGGCACCGCAGCGACGTAGACACCGAGCCACACCGCCAGGTAGTCACGCCAGCCCTTGGCCAGCACCAGCCAGGAGAGGGGCAGGAACCAGAGGGTGTTGCTGATCAGATGGCCGAAGCCCGAATGGCTGAAGGGGGCCGTGAGCACCCCGAGAAAGGAGCCCCCCTGCACCATTGGCAGGTTCCAGTTGCCGCCGAACAGCAACTGGTCGATCAACTCCTGTCCCCAGGGGATGGCCACGATTGCCAGCGGAAGCAGGGCGGTGGTCCCCACCCGGGCCAGGGCACGATCCAGCCGGTTGGCAAGGGAGTCCGTCATGGCGGCGATTCTGGCCATCCCCCGATCACAATGGGCCCATGGGTGAATGGTTACTGGAACAGGAGCGTGTCAGCCGGCACGCGGGCAGCGGCCTGACGGTGGACGACCTGCTGGGCACCTGGAAACTGGAGCAGGTGTGGCCACGGCGGGGCCCCGGCCCCTCGGCCCTCAACGGCGCCCTGCTGCGGGGCCTGGGGGCCCAACTGAGCCTCCATCGGGGCCCTGGGCCGGACGGGCCCCTGGAGTTGCTCAACCAGGTCCAGGTGGGGGAGCTGCGGCTGCGCTTCCGCGGGCCGGCCCGCCTGGAGGGTCGGCGCCCCCTGCTGCTGTTCCGCTTCGAGAACGTGGAGCTCAGCCTTGGTACCTGGACCCTGCTGCGACGCAGCCTGGAGAGTCCCCAATCCTTTGCCGAGCAATCGGCCTCCCAGCTGCCCTTCTTCGCCCTAATCGGTGGCGCCCCCAAGGGGGACCTGCTGGGCGCCAGGGGGCGGGGCGGTGGCTTGGCCCAGTGGCGTCGCTCTGACGGGGCTGCCTAATTTTGACGACCAGGGGCAATGGGTCTGGCCCTGGCTCCCGCCCTGACTTCCCTGTCCATCCGGTGGCGTAGGGATTGGGGAGCGCCGGATCCAAGCCCGCCGATCAGGCGAGATAGGTGGAGAGGAAGGAGCCGCGGATAACGGCAGGGTCCGTGTCGAAGGAGATGCCGGTGAAGAAAAGATTGGGCGAGATCCGATCGACCCAGCGGAGAATGACATCGACCTCAAAGGTTTTGGTCCGCCCTTCGTTGTGCATCAGGAGCGTCTTCCGTTCGTTCACCAAGCCGCCCATATTCATGGTTCCGCGAAGACAGGCTCCGGTTTCACTGACATCCCAGAGAACAACGGAGACGTCCTTGCCCTGGTCGGCGATCAAATGGCCATCAATCTTTGAGGAACCGCAAGGGGGGTGAATGCGCTCGGATTGACGCTGCACCCATTGCTTTGAGGCCTTGGCCGTATCTTGGGCTTCGAGATTCTCCTTAGGAGACAACAACTTGGAGACATCTGTGTTGAGCAGATCAATCAATTTGTTGCCGGAGGAGCTCATGACAGAGATGGGGTAAGGGACAGACAGTTGAAAAGGAGGCTTGAAGCAGTGGGTTCCTGCCCCGTAACGGTGGGGCGCCTCTATGGGGGCGGCAGGTCAGTGACGTTCAGCAGGCGATCGCTTGGCGCAACTCCCCTGCCTCGGATGCCACACGCTGGTAGCCGGTCCATGGCCCGTCGTGATAGCCAGGAATCCGGCGCACAATCAGCCCCTTCACCCGCCCACAAATGTGGAAGGCGGCCGACCCAGGCCACCCAGGGTGCTCACAGGCTGACTCGTACCCCGCCAAGGCGCTGGCGATTTCCCCCAACGACGGAAGTTCCAGGATGGGGCTGTAGGGCTTGGCCAGCAGCTCGGCCAGCTGCCCTTCCAACAGAACCTCGGCACTTGCGTAGTTAGCCAAAACGCTGGACCAATTGGCTGCAATCAGCGCCCCGCGGACCCGCGCCCCCACCGAGGCCCCTTGGGGGACACCAAGCTGGTCAAGCACCTTGTCAGGCGCCCGATCCAGGAAAGAGGAGCGATCAGACGGTGTCAGGACCAGGTGAACGCCCATCTGGTCCACCGGGGCTGGCCGAGACGCCTGGTGCTTGGGTCCGCCCAAGGGTACATTGGCGCGCTCCATGAAGGAGGCGATCAGGTCAAAGGTGTCAGAGCTGCAGAACGCTGGAAGCACGGCAAGCCTCTGGAGGGCAGTAATGCATTTTTAGCATAAGAGCGCCGGGAACCAGCCGCAGGCCCCGAAGACCGGGCCCGTGCTGCGTTGATGCTGCATTTATGCGCAAAGCGCATGGGCGATGCCGTCTTGCGGCCTCCTCTCTACGGTTTTGCCCCCTCGGGACTCGCGAGGCGGTGAGATTCCAGCTCACCTCCCCCACCGAAGGGGCTTCCATCCGCCGACCCATCGTCCACCTGCCCAGCAGGCCTGGACCGCAGGGCATTACCGACCGCGTCGAGCAGTTCCGCCATGCGGATGGGCTTGATGAGATAACCGCTGCAGCCCGCCGCCAGGGAACGGGCCTGGTACTCCTTGAGGGCGTGGGCCGTCAGGAGGATCACCGGCACCGGGGGACGGTGGTGGGCCCGTTCGGCGGCCCGGATCCTTCGGGTGGCCTCCAGGCCATCCAGGTTCGGCATCTCCAGATCCATCAGCACCAGATCAGCGCGCTGGGCGGCTTCCACCGCCTGCAGGCCGTCATGGGCCCGCTCCAGGGTGTAGCCCCCCTTGCTCAGCACCGCCTTCAGGACCGCAAAATTCACGTTGCTGTCCTCGGCCACCAGGATGTGGAAGCTGGTCTCCGACTCCGGCTGGAGGCCGCCCTCCTCGCCCAGGGGATTCTCGGCCGCAGGAGGGGGGGGCTCCGCCTCCACCAGGGGAAGGATGACTCGCACTTCCGTCCCCGTACCGGGCTGGCTGTAGAGCTGAACCGTGCCCCCCAGGGCTGACACGACCGAGCGCACGATGTTGAGCCCCAGCCCCACCCCGCCCTTGCGGCGGGTGGTGGAGCTGTCCCCCTGTTCGAAGGGATCGAAAATACGAACCTGGGTCTCCGGGGCGATGCCCATGCCCGTATCCACCACGGACAGTTCAAACGCCTCGGCCCCACCGTCGCTGGCGGGCAAGCGCATCACATTGATGCGCACATGGCCTTCATCGGTGAACTTGATCGCATTCTCCACCAGGTTGGTGAGGATCTGGCGCAGCCTGTCCGGGTCACTGATCACATAGGGCGGCAGGCTGTCATCCCAATCGAAGGAGAGTGTGAGGCCCTTCGCCTGGGCGCGGCTGGTGATGGGGACCAGGGCCCTCTCCAGCAGGGAGCGCAGCCGAACCCGACCGGTTTCGATGTCGATCTCACCGGCTTCGATCTTGGAGACATCGAGGATGTCGTTGATCAGACGCAACAGCAGATCGCCGCTGTCGCGGATGCGCGCCAGATGCTCCTGAAGGGCGGCGGGATCAGCACTGTCCAACAGGGCCAGTTCACTGGAGCCGATGACCGCATTCAGGGGGGTGCGCATCTCGTGGCTGATGGTGGCCAGAAAACGGGATTTCGCTTCGTTGGCTTCCTCGGCGCGAATCTTGGCCGCCTTCAGTTCTTCCTGGGTCTGATGCAATTCCGTGGAATCCCTCTGCACGGAGATGAACCGCTGGATCTCCCCGTCGGCATCGCGAATCGGGTTGACGTTGATGGTGACCCAGTAGGAATCGCCTGTCTTGGTGTAGTTCTGGAGATCGCAGGAGAAGGGTATCCCCTCCTTCAACATCATGCTGATGGCTTCCACGGTCTCTGGATCCGTATCTGGCCCCTGGAGCACATCGCCGGGCTTGCGCCCCACCATGTCCGAAAGGGTAAAACCAGTGCGCTCCGTAAACGCCTGATTCACCCAATCGGTCAACCCGTCGCGATTGGTGATCAGAACAAAATTCTGGGTGTAGCTGGCCACCAGGGAGAGCTTGACCAGTTCATCTTTGATGGCTTTGCTCTGGGTGACATCTCGCATGGCACCCACCAGCCCCCCCTCGGGGATCCGGGCCAGGGAGACATTCATCCAGGCAATGCTGCCATCGGCTCGTACCACCCTCAGGGTTGATTCCGGTTGGGCAGATCCACCACGGGAAGCCTCCACCAGCGATGTCCACACCGGATGATCATCCGGATGGAGGAACGCAACGATCGCCTGGTTCAGGGACGTCGGTTGGGGGTAACCGGTAATGGCTTGCCA
Source organism: Synechococcaceae cyanobacterium ELA445 (assembly GCA_037134455.1). GTDB lineage: Bacteria > Cyanobacteriota > Cyanobacteriia > PCC-6307 > Cyanobiaceae > ATX-6F1. Next base: position 10,845 of record JBAXME010000014.1, read on the forward strand.
GGCATCGTTGAGAAAAACGATCCTGTCAACAGCGTCGGTTTCGAAAACCACTTCCGAGAGCAGGTTGATGCGCCTGCGCATCCGCTCTTCCGCCTCGAACAGGGCCTCGGTGAGCCGATAGGTGGCCTGAACGTGCAGATCGACGGCGATCTGGGAGTCGTCGTCGACGGAATCGGGGAGGGTCATCGCACCCCGCTACCCAGCAGCCAGGGGAAGGGGGGTGAAGTCAAGTTCGGCGCTGTCGGCCACCTGCCCGTACAGCGGAAAGACGGAGTCACAGAAAAAGGACTGTTCGGTGTTGGTGCGGGCTGAGGTGCAGTCCGAAAGGATCGTGACGTCGTAGCCGCGTTCGTAGGCCGCCCGTCCAGTGGAGTCGATGCAGAGGGAGGTGACCATGCCGGCCACGAGCACATTCTTGATCGAACGGTTGGCCAGTTCCTCTTCCAGGGAGGTGTTGGAGAAGGCGTTGAAGCCCACCTTGCCACTGAGATAGAGGATGCGCTCACCGAAGGGCAACAATTCGGGGATGGTTTCGGCCCCAAGGGTGCCTGCCTTGAAGGCCCCCGATTCCTTGATCGTGTGGAGGATGCCCACCGGGCTGTTCAGGGCGCGATAGGAAGGCTCCAGCACGATCGGGGTGCTGATGATGGTTGCGGCCGTCGGGGCGAGCCGCCGGATCAGGGCCAGGGTTCGATCCAGCACTTGGTCCACCCGTTGGGGGTCCTCTACAACCCCGCGAAGGATGCCGTCTTTAGCAAAAAAATCGTTCTGGTAGCCCACCAGAATCAACGCGGTGGTGGAGGGATCCATGGGAAGGGAGGTCTGGGGGAAGGGATCTGGAGCGGAGATTTGGGGTCAGCTGGGCGGTGGCTGGCGGCCTCTTGATAACCCTAAGCATTCCCCGGCCACTGGGCGGTTCCTGGGCTTGGGGGACTGCCCCTTTGGTCCTAAGCCCTGATGGGAGTGGGCTTTTTAGGGCTGCCGCACGGGAAATGCACGGCGATCAAGAAATTGCCCATCAACTTCCCACCAGCGACTTTGTACCCGATTGGAGATCAAAGCCATCCCCAGGCGGATGCTGGTCCTCCCACCATGGGTGCAGGTCAGGGCTCCAGCAACTCAAGTTCGGGGAAGAGGCTGACCTCGACCCGTGCCCGGCGCCTGATCTCCTCCACCAAGTGGGCGATGGCTGGCTGCTCTAACAGGGTTTGGTGAACCACGAGGGATTCCACCGCATGGAGCCCCAGATCCCAGTCAAGGGGCACAAGATGGGGACCCCTTTCGCGCAGGTTGGGCGTGGCATAGGAAAGGGTGAGCTCCTCCGAGCGCCTGGTTTCCCAGGAGCTTTCGTCGTAGCGGCCATCTCGCTCCGGCATGGTCCACAGGCCCTGGCTACGGAGATGGTTGGCCGTCCTTGGGTACCAACCATCGGGCAGCGCCATACTGGGAAACCGCTCCAGATCAGCTTGGGTGAGTCCCTTTACGGAGGCCAGGGGATGGTCTGACGCCGCCATCAGTTGCACGGGTGCACGGTAGAGATCGAAGACGGCGAACTCCTCGATGGCATCAGCGGGCAATTCGTCGACGCTGGTGGCAAGCCAGGCGTCAATCACCCGATATCTCAACAGCCTCAGGGATCTCCTGGGGCCGATCTCGTCGTGCAGGCCGCTGATCCAGCCATCGGGGGCCGGGTTCAGCAGCCTGGAGCTGACCGGAAAGCTGGCCTCCAGCCGCAGGGGGGCCCGGCCCAAGCAGCGATAGAGCTGATGCACCTGCCGCTCCAGTTCCAGCAGCAGGGTGTTGCCATGAACCCACCAATCCCCCCTGACCCGTTTGAGGTCCACCTGCAGCACCCTCTGCACCTGCTCAACCCGGCGGGAGATGGTGCTCTGGTTGCAGCCCAGGTGATGCCCCGCCGACTTGCCGGTGCGCAGCCAGATCAGCAGATCGAGGGCTTGGAGCTCATCCGGGGAAATCATCGAGACGGGCGATGGGAGAAGTGGCGAGACACGAGAGCTGGGCCAAGGGAGTTGGTGGCGCACTCAGAAGCTGCATAAATCTAAGTGGAGCCCCCGCAAACCCTTGCCTGATGCGGCGAATCTGATGCCCCGTCCGGTCGCTCTCAAGGGAGACATCCCTTGGCTGCGCCTTGGCGGTGGAGCCAGCATCGTTAACCTTGGCTGTGCCCTGCTGGATGGATGACGCTCCCGACCCCGGACCCATCCGCCGATGAACCGCCGATTCGACGCAGCCGCCTCGCCAATGGGCTGATCCTCACGCTGGCCGGCACCCTGGTGGTCGCCTCGGTGGCGATCCTGAGCAACTTCCTCACGGCCCGCTCCCGCGATGCGGTGGTGGAGGCCACCCCGATCGACCTCAAGACCCCCATCAGCGGCATCCTCGAGGAACTCAACGTCAAAGCCGGCGTGGCGGTGAAGGCCGGCGAGACGCTGGGCCGCATTGACGACCCGCTCACCAGCAACCAGGAGGTGAGCCGGTTGACCACCGCCCTGGCCACCGCCAAGGGGGACCTGGCGGAACTGCAGGAGGAGATCAACAAGCAACTGCGGCTCAACCAGACCGTGCAGGGAGATGCCGATGCCCAGCAGAAGCTGGAGATCGAGCGCGGCACCAGCGACCTGCGCCGCCTGGAAACGGAAGTGGTCCGTTCAGGTGAGGAGGTGGCGTTCGCCCAGCGGGATCTCAAACGCCAGGAGGAGCTGTTCCGCGCTGGCGCCGTCGCCGAAACCGTGGTGGACCGGGCCCGCACCGACCTGAACCGGGAGCGGCAGCAGCAGGCGGGCCTCCAGCAACGGCTCTCCGGCCAGCGCAGCGTGCTGGAGGCAGCCCGCCGCAACCTCACCCTCACCACCACCCGCAGCAACTTCGATCCGTCCGTGCGCCTGCAGGAGTCGCGGCTACGGCTGCAGAAATTGGAGGGGCATCAGCACACCCAGAAGGAGCGCGTCGAGGGGTTGACCCAACAGCTCTCGGCGGCCAAGAAGCAGTTCAATCAACAAAGCGAGCAGTTGCTCACCAGCCCCCGCAAAGCCGTGGTCTGGAAGATGCTGGCGAACCAGGGGGATTCCCTCAAGCGGGATGCGGCCGTTCTTCAGCTGATCGACTGCAAGGACCGCTGGATCACCACCTACGTCAATGAGCGCGACCTCAGGCGCCTGCGAATCGGCAGTCCGGCCCGGATCGACCTGATCGGCGACGACCTGGACCTGCGCGGTGAGGTGGCCCTGATCCGCTCGGGCGTGGGCCGGGTGTCCCTGGGGGGAGAGTCGGTGCTGATCCCGATCAATCTGGCCCGGGAAAGCGAGGTGCGGGTGCGCATCCTCAACGACCTGCCGGCCCCCCCGCTCAAGTTCTGCTACGTGGGCTACACGGGCCGGGTGCTGTTCGAACGATGACCATCAAGCCCTGGGCCTGGTGGTTCCTGCTGGGCTCGATCCTGCTGCTGGTGGTCTCGCTGCTGGTGGTGAATCTGCAGCCGGGATGGCTCGGCTCGGTGCAGCTCAACCCCCTGGTTCAACGCTCCCTGCCGGAGCCCTGGCAGGTGAGCGATCCCTGGCGCCACGTGATCCTGCCCGTGGCCCTGGCCCTGGGGGTGGCCCTGGTGGTGCCGACCCTGCCGCGGCGACCCTGGAGCCACGCCCTGGTGCTCAGCCTGCTGCTGCTGGCGGCGATCCGCTATTTCCTCTGGCGCAGCACCACCATCAACACCGCCCATCCGATCAGCCTGGTGGCCAGCCTGACGCTGTTTGCCTGCGAGGTGGTGTATCTGATCACCACCACCCTGCAGTTCTATCCGTCGATCTTCTTCGATCCGCTGCGGCGCCGTCGCCAGGCCGACCGACTGGCGGGCTTGGCAACGGAGCAACCCCCGAGCGTGGACATCTGGATCCCCACCTACAACGAACCGACCCGAATGGTGCGCCGCTGCGTGCTCGCCTGCAAAAACATCGACCATCCCCGCAAAACAATCACGGTGCTCGATGACGGCCACCGGCCGGCGATGGCGGAGCTCGCCCAGGAGCTGGGGGTGAACTACCTCAGCAGGCCCGACAACCAGCACCGCAAGGCAGGGAATCTCAACTACGCCCTCGCCCGCACCAGTGGCGACCTGATCGCTGTCTTCGACTGCGACTTCGTGCCGTTCCGGAACTTCCTCAGGCGGACCACCGGTTTCTTTTCCGATCCGGGCGTCGCCCTGGTGCAGACCCCGCAGCATTACTTCAACGCCGACGCCCACAACCGCAACCTCGGCCTGGAGTCGGTGATGCCCGATGACATGGATTACTTCTTCAACTATCTGCAGGTGATCCGCGATCGCTTCAATGCCGTCATCTGCTGCGGCACCTCCTACGTGGCCCGCCGTTCGGCAATCGAAGCAGCCGGTGGCTACGTCACCAGTTGCATCATCGAGGACCACCAGACCAGCACCAAGTTGCTTACCCAGGGCTGGAGAGTGGTGTATCTCGATGAGATCCTGAGCCTGGGCGAAGTGCCCCGCAGCTTCCGCGACTACCTCGATCAGAGACTGCGCTGGATGCAGGGGAACTTCCAGATCTTCTACCGCGGCAAGGAGTTGCCGATCTGGTCAAAACTGACGTTCTGGCAGCAAAGCTTCTACTTCAATCTGCTGGTGAGCCTGTTCACACCCTTCTTCCGGCTCGCTTACATCCTGCTGCCGCTCGCCAGCCTGGTGATGGGGTTCACCCTGATTGCGGCACCACCGATCGAATACCTGGCCTACGGGGTTCCCTTCATCCTGCTGCTCTACACGCTCCCCACCTGGCTCACCAACCACCACCATTTCCAGTTCTGGAACGAGGTCTACGAAGCTCTGTTCTGCTTTCCGGCCGTCACCCGCATTGTCCGCATCCTGCGGCGGCCGTTCGGAATTCTCGGCAGCCTGGTCACCAACAAGGAGGTGAGCGGCGGCGGGGGACGACTGGATCTGGGAATCGCCTGGCCCTTCCTCACCTACCTGGCCGTTCTGGCGGCGATGCTGCTGTTGCTCTACGGCGCTCCCCTGCTCAATCCCGCCTGGGGCCGCTCCCGCTTCGAGGGGGAGTCCCTGATGCTGGCCTGGAACCTCTACAACGCCTGGGTGATGCTCACCTGTCTGCTGGCCTGCATCGACCGGCCGATCGAGCGCGGGGCGGACCGCTTCCCTCTGGAACAGATCGTGCGGCTGGATCTGGGGGGCACCCAGATGTGGGGGGTCACCACTGACATCTCCGAACAGGGGGCCTCCGTGAGGCTGCGACCAGGTACCTCTGCCCCCAGCAAGGTTCCGGGGGCCACGGGGCAGCTGGCCCTTGTGGAGTCCTCGGTGGAGGTGCCCGTAGAGCTGGTCACGGCTGGGGGAGATCGGGGGGGAGCACTGCTGCGGCTGCAGTTCGGCCCCCTGGGCGAGCGGCAGGAATCCGCCCTGATCGAGCTGATCTACAACGGCTCCGCCTGGTACCAGAAGCCGCGGCGTGTGGGCACGCTGGATGCCCTGCTCATCCTGATCGGCAGCGTCTGGAAGATCGTGCCCGCCCAACCACAGGGCAAGATGGATCCCCACTGAGAAGCCCCATGGCGCGGATGATTCTGGTACTGAAATCCTCCACGCCCGTGGAGTCCAAGGACCTCATCCCCCAGCTGCTGCCGGTGCTCGAAGACCTCCAGGCCACCATCGATCAACTGGCACCGGCCCACCTCAGCGCCCTGTTCCGTTCCACTCCTGAAGGCCTCACCCTGCAGCTGTTCGCCGATGTCCAGCCCCAGTCCGGCGGCCCGGAACTGGATGTGGTGGTGATGAGCCGCGAGCCCATGGGGAAGGGGTCACCGGTCACCCTGCGCTCCTTTGAGCGCCTGATCGAACTGTTGGCGACCCAGGCCCCTAGCCTCCTACCGATTTTCCGCTCCGATCGCGACGGCCCCCTGCCCCGCCAGCAGGCGGTTGCCTGAGGGCCCGTTGCCCGATCAGATCCAGCTGGCCCGTTCAGGGCGCACCGGGCTGGCAAAGAGGAATCCCTGGCCCCGTTCGCAGCCCATCTCCCGCAACCAGAGCCGCTGCTCATCGGTTTCGATCCCTTCGGCCACCACATGGAAGGTGAGTTCCTGGGCCACCTGGATGAAGGCGCGGATGATGGCCGTCTTGCGCTTGTCGATGCCCAGATCGGCGGTGAACGACTTGTCGATCTTGATGGCATCCACTGGAAACTGGGTCAGCCAGGAAAGGCTGGAATACCCGGTGCCGAAGTCGTCGAGGTGCACCTTGAGGCCTGCCTCCCTGAGGATGGAAAGCTCATCAAAGGTCACTTTCGGGTGCTTCATTAAGACGGTTTCGGTGACCTCGATCGCCACCCAGGCGGGATCCACGCCGCTGCTTTCCGCTGTCGCCAACAGATAGGAGGCCAGGCCGGGAACCCGCAGCTGGGAGGGGCTGACGTTGACCGACATCGTGTAGCGATGGCCCCGATCCCGCCAGCGGCGCAGTTCGCCGAAGGCCTCGCGAATCACCCACTCCCCAAGGGGCACCACCAGCCCCGTCACCTCCGCCTGGGGAATGAAGTCGTTGGGGGGAATCAGGTGGCCGTCCCAGCCCTGCAGGCGCACCAGGGCCTCCGCACCGATGATTTCGCCATCGTGGAGATCGACGATCGGTTGATACTCCAGCACCAGGCCATCACTCTCGATCGCGTGGTGCAGCTGACGGCGCACCGAAATCGACAACTTCAGCTGGTCGTCTACGGAACGGTCATAGATGGCCACCCCGGGCCCTCCCCCCTCCTTGGCCTGGTACATGGCCATGTCGGCTCGGCGCAGCAGTTCATCCACGCCCAGCGCAGCATCGCCGGTCATGGCAATACCCACACTCATCGACGGCCGGTAGTCCTGGCCGGCGATCAACCAGGGGGCCCCGAGCCGTTCCTTAAGCCGCAGGGCCAGCTGAACCGCATCGGCCACCTCGGCCAGGTCCTCGGCAATGGCGACGAACTCGTCACCGCCGAGCCGGGAGAGGGTGTCCTCAGGGCGCAGGGCCTCCCTCAGCCGGGCGGCGATCTCCACGAGCAACTGGTCACCCATCTGGTGACCGTGCATGTCGTTGACCTCCTTGAAGCGGTTGAGATCGCAGAAGAGCACGGCCATCTGGCCCTCGCGACGGTGCAGCCGCTGCAGGGCCTGCTCGATGCGGGAATGGAGGGCAAAGCGATTCGGCAGCCCGGTAACGGGATCGTGAAGGGCCTGCTCGGCCAGGGCCTGCTCGGTGGAGCGCCGTTCGGAGATGTTGCGCTGCACCGACACCCACTGGCTGACCTCACTCTTGCCATCGACCAGGGGCACCAGATCGATCTCGACCCAGTAGGTGGTGCCGTCCTTGGCGGTGTTCGGCAGTTCCATGCGCACCGCCTCGGTTTTGCGCAGGGCGTCGCGCAGCCGGCTGCGGCTGGCGGGGTCGCTGTCGGCACCCTGCAGCAGGCGCGGGCTGTGCCCCAGCACCTCCTGCAACGCATAACCGCTCTGGGCCAGGAAGGCGGTATTGGCATAGAGAATCACCGGCCCGGGCGCATCCACGTATTCGGCCGTGGTGACCACGACCGCATCCGTGACCGCCTCAAGCACGCTTTCCACCAGGGAATGGCGCGGTCCGTGCTCAGCGGTGTTCACCTGCTCGGCCAGCAGGCCAACCCCGAAACCATCGTCGCTGGCGAAGATCCGCACCCGGATCGACGCCTGGCACCAGGGAATCCGGTCCTCGAAGGGGGACCCTCCGGGCAGTTCGGGGCCGCGCCGCTCGATCAACTCCGCCAGGGCGGGCCAGACCTCCCCCAGTTGCCGATCCTCCAGGGCCCCCGGGGCCACCTGCAGGCGCTGACGGGCAATGGAATTGACGTGAAGCACCCAGCCGGCCGTATTGATCAGGATCAGACCATCCCGCGGCAACAGCAAAAAGGACTCGGGTCGAACGGACACGTCGATGGTCGTAACGATGGATCCCTCGAAAACCGGCTGGATTTACCGGAATTTGGCAACAATACGAAAGCTTCCATCCCTACCGAGACCACCGCAGGCACCTACCCGATCGCACAGGGGTGCACGGTGTAGGGTGAATGGATCCGGTGGAAGCTCAACACCCACACCGGGACCCACGGACGCAGCAAGGCCTGAGACGGCCCCGGCAGCGAACCGTCGACTCATCCCCCAGGCTTCGGGGGGCAGTCCTTGAGATCGGACCAGGAGCTCGACAAGAGATTTTCATACCGACCAAGCCGTGGAAACCCCAGGAGAGGGGTTCTGTTCAGGCGTTCAGGCCTCCCATCTTCCGCAACCCACAAAACCCAACGAGAAACAACTCACCATGCATCCCTTCATGCCCGTGCGGCCTTCGGCCGCCACCACCGCGCCCCCGGCGCGCGCCCAGCTTCTTCACCCCCCAGCAGCCCGCCCTGGCAGGCCCAGCGACCGCCCCCACCGGCCTGAAGCCAGCCCTGCCATCACCTGGATTGAACTGCTCGGCCAGCGCTGAAACCCGGATTTTGGTATCAACGGCTTCACCGAGGGGACCCACCAGAACATTGGCTGGGTGGAGCTGATCCGGACCCATGCCCAGCCCCCAGCGCCTCGCCGCCATCAAGACCATCCAGGAGCGGCCTGCGCCCACCACGGCTCCCGCAGCCTCCCTGCAGGAGCTATGGGCGAGCGACGTCTTCGATCTGGCCAAGATGAAGGCCGCCCTGCCCAAGGACGTCTTCAAGTCGGTGCAACGCACCGTCAAAGAAGGCGGCAAGCTGGACGTGAGCGTGGCCAACGTGGTGGCCCAGGCCATGAAGGAGTGGGCCGTGGGCCGGGGGGCTCTCTACTTCTCCCACGTTTTCTATCCCCTCACCAACTCCACCGCCGAGAAGCACGACGGCTTCATCTCGGTGCAGAGCGATGGCTCCACCATCTCCGAGTTCACCGGCAAGCTGCTGGTGCAGGGGGAACCCGATGGATCCTCCTTCCCCAACGGTGGCATCCGCTCCACCTTCGAGGCCCGCGGCTACACCGCTTGGGATATCACCAGCCCCGCCTTCCTGATGGAGACCCCCAATGGGGTCACCCTCTGCATCCCCACCGTCTTCATCTCCTGGACCGGTGAGGCCCTCGACAAGAAGACGCCGCTGCTGCGCTCCAATGCGGCGGTGAACCGTGAGGCCCAGCGGTTGCTGAAGTTGCTGGGGAACACCGAGGTGGCCCCGGTCAATTCCAGCTGCGGTGCCGAGCAGGAATACTTCCTGATCGACAGCGCCTTCCTTCCCCTTCGCCCCGACCTGTTGCTGGCGGGCCGCACCCTGTTCGGCCACCCCTCGGCGAAGGGCCAGCAGTTTGACGACCACTACTTCGGTGCGATCCCCGAACGGGTGCAGGTCTACATGCAGGACGTGGAGCGCACCCTTTACAAACTCGGCATTCCCGCCAAGACCCGCCACAACGAGGTGGCCCCGGGCCAGTTCGAGATCGCGCCCTTCTTCGAGGCGGCCAACGTGGCCACCGACCACCAGCAGCTGCTGATGACCGTGCTCAAGAGCACGGCCAAACGCCATGGCCTCACCTGCCTGTTGCATGAAAAGCCCTTCGCCGGCATCAACGGCTCCGGCAAACACGTCAACTGGTCGGTGGGCAACGCCACCCAGGGCAACCTGCTCGATCCCGGCAGCACCCCCCACGACAACCTGCAGTTCCTGCTGTTCTGCGGCGCCGTGATCCGGGGGGTGCATCTGTATGGCCCCCTGCTGCGGGCCGTGGTGGCTACCGCCGGCAACGACCATCGCCTCGGCGCCAACGAGGCCCCGCCGGCCATCATCTCCGTCTACCTGGGCAGCCAGCTCGAGGACGTCTTCAACCAGATCAAGGAGGGCGACCTCAAGGGCTCCACCAGCGGCGGCCTGATGCAGCTGGGGGTGGACACCCTGCCGGAGTTCCCCAAGGATCCGGGCGATCGCAACCGCACCTCCCCCTTCGCCTTCACCGGCAACCGCTTCGAGTTCCGCGCCGTGGGCTCCAACCAATCGGTGGCGGGTCCCCTGGTGGCCCTCAACACGATCCTGGCCGATTCGCTCGGCTACATAACCGATCAGTTGGAAAAGGCTCTGGCGGCCGGCAGCAGCCTGCCGGATGCCGCCGCCAGCGTGCTCAAGACGATCATGCAGGAGCACGGCAACGTGGTCTTCGGCGGTGACGGCTATTCCAGCGAGTGGCACCACAAGGCCGTGGCCGAGCGGGGTCTGGAGAACCTGCCCACCACCGCCGATGCCCTGCTGGTGCTCCAGCGGCCCGAGGTGCGCGACCTCTTCCAACGGGAGGGGGTGCTCAGCCCCCTGGAGCTGGAAAGCCGCTTCGAGGTCTACGCCGAGCAGTACGTCCTGGCCGTGGAGGTGGAGGCCAAGCTGGTGCTGCAGATGGCACGCACCCAGATCTACCCCGCGGTGATGACCTACCTGGGGTCCCTGGCCAACTCCCTGCGCTATCAGGAAAACCTGGGCCTGCCCCCCGATCGGGCCACCGCCGGCCGCATCTCCACCCTCAACCAGGAACTGCTCAGCAACGCCAATGCCCTTGAGGAAGCCCTGACCACGGCACCCCACGGCACGGCGGCCCACATGCGCTACATCGTGGACACGATCCTGCCGCTGCTGCTCAACATCCGCCACGCGGTGGATGGCCTGGAAACCCTCGTCGATGACGCGGTCTGGCCCCTGCCCAGCTACCAGGAGCTGCTGTTCGTCCGCTGAATGCGCCAGGCTCTGGGGACACCTCTCCAGGGCCCACCGCATCGATGAGCTGCTTCGTCACCCTCACTGAAGCGATCAGCAGCCGTCAATCGCTGTTGATCACGGGGCTGGATCCCAACCCTGAGATGCTCCAGACCTGGGCCCGCTCCCATCCCGGGGGCGGGTCCTTTTTGTCGCAGGCCCGCCGCTGGATCAAAACGGTGATCGAGGCCACCTCCGACCATGTCTGCGCCTACAAACCCAGCCTGGGCTTCTACCAGTCGCTGGGGCCCATCGGCCTGGAGCTGCTGCACGAGGTGCGCTCCCTGGTGCCGGGCGATCTGCCCCTGATCCTCGATGCCAAGCACGGCGATCTCAATACCTCCTCCGCCCTGGCCCAGTACCTGTTCCGGGATCTGGGGGTGGATGCGGTCACCCTCTCCCCCCTGGCCGGCCAGGACATCGCCGCCCCCTTCCTGCTCTACGGCGACAAGGCCGTGGTGATCACCTGCCACAGCTCCAACCCCGGAGCCCGGGCGGTGCAACACCATCCCGATGAGGCCAATCCCCTCTATCTCACCATCGTGCGGGAGTGCCAGGGTTGGGGTACCCCCGAACAGCTCCTGCTGGAGGTGGGCACCAGTGACCCCGCCATCCTGGAACGGGTGCGCCGGGAGGCCCCTGAACGGTTCTTGATCCTGCGCAGCCTCTGGGGCGAGGAAGAACGGTTGGAATCCCTCCTGCAGGCGGGTCTGAGCAGTTCCGCCGACGGGCTGCTGCTGCCGGTGCCCCAGAACCTGCTGGTGGAGGACGACATCGGCGCCCTCACCGGAGCCCTCAAGCGACAGATCGAAACCATGCGCCAGCGGGTCGCCCAGACCCAGGCGGGCGACGGGGCCAGCTGCAGCGTGTGGCTGCCGCCGCCGCTGAAGCGGACCCTGGAGCCTGCTGAGGCACCCAGCAACCTGGATGATCTGATCGTGGACCTGTTCGATCTGGGTTGCCTGTTGTTCGGGCGCTACGTACAGGCCTCTGGCCAGGTGTTCGACTACTACATCGACCTGCGCCGTGTCATCTCCGATCCCAACCTCTTCCATCGGATGCTGCATGCCTATGGCCAGCAGCTGGAGGGACTGATCTTCGATCGGATCGCCGGCATTCCCTACGGTGCCCTGCCCACGGCCACAGGGCTCTCCCTGCAGCTCCACCGCCCCCTGATCTACCCCCGCAAGGAGGTGAAGGCCCATGGGGCCCGGCGGCTGATCGAGGGGGACTTCCTGGAAGGGGAAACCGTGGTGGTGATCGACGACATCTTGATCACCGGTGGCAGCGTGCTGGAGGGCATCGCCAAGCTGGAGACCTCGGGTCTCACGGTGAACGACGTGGTGGTGTTCATCGACCACGGCGGGGAAGCCCGCACACGACTCGCGCAGGCGGGATACCGCAGCCATGCCGTCCTGGACATCGGGCGCATCACCCGGGTGCTGCGCTCCGCCGGCCGCCTGGATGCGAGCCAGGCGGCCCTTCTGCCCTCAGAGTGAGCCCTGGTCGCTGCGGGGGATGACGGCACAGGCGTTGATCGGCACCGGCGCCACCTTCCAGATCCGCTCGGCGTAGTCGTTGATCGAGCGATCACTGCTGAAGAAGCCGCAGCGGGCCGTATTCAGCAACGACATTCGGCTCCAGGCGGCGGGATCGCTCCAGGCCCTGTCGACGTCGTTCTGGGCACGCCGATAATCGGCGATGTCGGCCATCACCTTGAACGGATCGCTGGTGCAGAGGTTGGCGAGCAGGGGCTGGAACAGGCTCCGATCCCCCTCGCTGAAATGGCCTGAGCCGATCAGATCAAGAACCTCGCGGGTCAGCGGATCGTTCTCCAGCCAGGGCATCGGGTGGTACCCCATGCGATTGAGCTCGGCCACCTGCTCGGCGGTGTGGCCAAAGAGGAAGAAGTTGTCCTCACCCACCCGCTCGCGGATTTCCACATTCGCCCCATCCAGGGTGCCGATCGTGACGGCGCCGTTGAGGGCCATCTTCATGTTGCCGGTGCCCGAAGCCTCCAGTCCGGCGGTGGAGATCTGCTCGGAGAGATCAACGGCGGGATAGACCTTCTGGCCGAGGCTCACACTGAAGTTGGGCAAGAAAATCACCCGCAGGCGGCCATCCATGGCGGGATCCATGTTGACGATCTCGGCGATGCCGCCGATCAGGCGAATGATGAGCTTGGCCATGGCGTAGCCAGGAGCCGCCTTGCCTCCAAAGATGAAGGTGCGGGGCGGCAGGGATTCGCCGTTGCGGATGCGCAGGTAGCGCTCCACGATCTGCAGGGCAGCCAGGTGCTGGCGCTTGTATTCGTGTATCCGCTTGACCTGGACATCAAACAGGGAGACCGGGTCCACCAGCACACCCAGTTCCTGGTGGATGGTGGCCGCCAGCCGCTGCTTGCCCTGGTCACGGACGGCACGCCAGCGCTCCAGGAAGGCGCCGTCTGCGGCGAAGGCCTCCAGCCGCCCCAGCTCCTCCAGATCCCGGCGCCAGGCGGTGCCGATCGACTCATCCAGCAGGCTGGAGAGGGGAGGGTTGGCCACCGCCATCCAGCGGCGGGGCGTGACCCCGTTGGTGACGTTGGTGAAGCGGTCCGGCCAGAGGTCGGCGAAATCAGCGAACAGCTGCTCCCGGACCAGCTTGCTGTGCAGTTCCGCCACCCCGTTGACCCGTTGGCTGCCCACCACGGCGAGGTTGGCCATGCGCACCCGGCGCCCGTTGGCCTCGTCGATCAGGGAAAGCCGCTCCAGACGCTTCGGATCGCCTGGGTAGCGCAGCCGCACCAGGCGCAGGAAGCGGACATTGATCTCGTAGATGATCTCCAGCTGCCGGGGCAACAGGCGGCCGAACAACTCCACACCCCAGGTTTCGAGCGCCTCGGGCAAGAGGGTGTGGTTGGTGTAGGAAACACTGGCGGTGGTGATCGACCAGGCGGTGTCCCAGTCGACCCCGTGCTCGTCGATCAGCAACCGCATCAACTCCGCCACGGCAATCGCCGGGTGCGTGTCGTTGAGCTGAACGGCGAACTTGCGGTGGAAATCCGTGACCGCCAGCCCCTGACCCTTGAGGATGCGGAACATGTCCTGCAGGGAGCAGGACACGAAGAAGATCTGCTGGCTGAGCCGCAGCCGTTTGCCCTGCTCCAGCTCGTCGTTGGGGTAGAGCACCTTGGAGAGGGTTTCCGACTCGATCTTGCCCAGGACGGCGCGGGTGTAATCACCGGCGTTGAAGGAGGCGAAATCGAAGGATTCGGGCGCCTGGGCCGACCACAGCCGCAGGGTGTTGGCGGTGTGGACGCCGTACCCCAGGATCGGCGTGTCGTAGGCCACCCCCAGCACCACATGGTCGCCGATGGTGACCGGGAAGGTCCACTCGGGGCGGATCACCTCCCAGGGGTTACCGGACTGGAGCCAGGGATCGGTGCTCTCCACCTGGGCTCCGCCCTGGATCTGCTGGCGGAAGATGCCGAACTCGTAGCGGATGCCGTAGCCGATGGCCGGCAGTTCCAGGCTGGCCATCGATTCCTGGAAACAGGCGGCCAACCGGCCCAGGCCGCCGTTGCCCAGGCCCGGCTCCGGCTCTTCCGCCAGCAGGGATTCGTAGTCGAGCCCCAGCTCGGAGCAAGCCTCCTGGGCCGCCTCCCGCAGCCCCAGGTTCACCAGGTTGTTCTCCAGGTGGGGGCCCAGCAGGTACTCGGCCGAGAGGTAGGCCACGGTGCGCACCCCCGCCTGGGTGTAGGCCTCGGCGGTGTCCACCCAGCTCTGCAGCAGGCGGTCCCGCACCGCCAACGCCAGGGCGCGGTAATAGTCGTGGTGAGTGGCCAGGGATGGCGACTTGGCCTGGCTGAAGAAGAGGTGGCGACGGATCGCCTCGGCGATGGAGCGGCCATCGGTTTGGACGCTGGTCAACTCAACCATCGAGGATCCTGGGCACGGAAATCCCGTCCTGACGCGGCCTGTGAAGGATTGCTGTATCGATACACACCAATTCGCTATGGCTGCAGGTGAGCGGGCCGTGGTTGGTCAGGGATCCCGGACCAGGGCCAGGTCAGGCTCAGGCATAGCCAGGGGCGGGCACCAGCCGCAGCCGTTCCACGGCCCTCAGGGGCCAGCCCCTCAGCTCCACGAACACCTGAAGGCGACGGGCCGCCGTCTCCGCGTTCACCACCCGCAGGGCCTTGGCGGGATCGGCGGTGAAGGCCCCCTGGTCGGTGAGCCAGCGACAGCGACCGTCCAGGCCGGGACGGGACGGCTTCAGTGCCACACACCATTGGCCGGTTGCCTTCATCGCACCTACCTCCCTCTCGACGTGGCTCCATCCTGACCATCAATCCGGGGACCAGCGGGTCTGGAGCTGCTCCGCTGGCCAGTTGTCACAGACAGGAATGGCCCTGGACACGCCGTGTTGCGTTTCTTGGCGCCGGGGCCAAGCCCGTGGCCCATCTGGTTAGAAAGGAGGAACCGACGTCCGCTCCACCCCGTCGGACCCCGAGCCCCCCGTACCCCTACGGAGCTCCGGAAACGCCCCCCGGCCTGAGGTCGGGGGGCGTTTCTGTTTGTCTTCGCAGGCCTACCGCAGCAGGCCTGTTTCAGCGGCCCAGTTCAGCCAGGCGGCGACGGGCCTTGTGCACCCGCACATTCACCGCCTGGCGGCTGATGCCCAGATCAGAGGCCACCTCGGCGGGGGTGCGCTCCTGCAATTCCCGCAGGAGGGCCAGCTCCTGGGGGGCACTGGCGGCCATCTGCTGCAACAGCAGCTCCTGATCGAGCAACTCAAGCGGATCGCTGCCGGGGGCTGCCACCAGCTCCCCCAGGGTGGTTTCGCCGTCACCGATACGGCCATCCAGGCGGGCCTGGAAGCGAACGGCGGCGGCGGCAGACACCCGGGCCTGCATGCTCGGCGCCAGCTCCTCGAAGCGCACCCAGCCGGAGGTGACCTGGGCCAGGGCGGAGCCCACCTGCCCGGGCAACCGCACCGGACCGCCTTCATGGTCGAGCAGACGGCCCATGGCCTGCTGGATCCAGGGCACCAGATAGGTGCTCAGCTTGTAGCCCCGGGAGGGATCGAACTTCTCGCAGCCCCGGTTGAGCCCCAGGGTCCCCTCCTGCAGGAGATCCTCGTGGGGCAGCCCCCGGGCGCTGGCCCGCCGCAGATAACGCTTGCTGACGCTGACCACCAGGCGCAGGTTGGCCTCCACCATCCGCTCCTTGGCCCGCTGGCCCCGGCGAATCACCTGGGGGGCAGCCTTGTCAGGCCCCCCTTCCCAGTCCTGCCACTCCCGCACCATCGCCCCGAGATGCAACTCCTCGGCGGGGGTAAGCAGGGGAATACGAACGGCCTGCTGCAGCCAGAAGCCCACGGTGTCAGGTTGGTTCACGTGCAGGGTCTGACCTCTCTGAACATCGGTGGACACCGACGATGACGCCCCCGAGCAACGGCGAGGGCGGCTGCGACGGAGGTTGCCATGATGCACCGAAATCCCTGATGGCACCCGCAGGATCCAACTGTCTCCGGATTCCGCCCGTCGCCGGGAAGCGCCAAACACCATCGGCGCTAGTACGGACGCACTAGCGTGATCTCCTCCCTTTGGCGTCCATCCCGGCGATCCCCATGAGCGTCGATCCCAGCGGGGCCCCGCAGGCGGTGGAGCCCCTGCGCCAGGCCCGTCCCTTGCGCTTCCTCGATGTGGGCCTGGGGGACACCGTGGTGGTGGCCTCCAGCGCCGGCGCCTGGTGGATCGGCCGGGTGATCCACCGGGAGGGCGGAGCCCGCTGCGACGCCAACGCCTTCTTCCAGGTGGCCTGCATCGACACCGGCGCGATCCGCACCCTCAACGCCGATGCGGTGGTGGAGATCCTTACAACCGCGACGCCACCGCCAGGAATGGAGTAGCACTGGAGGGGCCATCAGCACCGTGACGACCATGTCGAAAGCCCAGCTCGGTGCCTTTTTCGCCAAAGTGGACCACGATCCCGACCTGCAACGGCAGGTGGAGGAGGCCAAATCCCACGCAGCGATCGTGGCGATCGCCAAGGCGGCAGGCCATGGCTTCACGGAGGCGACCCTGGCGCGCCATCAACGGGGCGGATGACACAACGGTGCCCCAACGCTCCACTGCCGCGGGGCGGAGGAGCGGCACCGGGCCCTGATTTCAGCTGACCTGAACCCCTTTCCAGAAGGCCACCCGGCCTTTGATCTCAGCGGCCGCCGACTTGGGATCGGGGTAGTACCAGGCCGCCTGGCTGTTCACCGCCCCATCCACGACAACATCGTGGTAGTGGGCTACGCCCTTCCAGGAGCAAGTGGTGCGGTGATCCGAGGGCCGCACGTGGGCTGGATCGAGGGAGTCGGCCGGGAAATAGGCGTTGCCCTCCACGGTCACGATGTCCTCACTGGCGGCGATCACCGCCCCTTTCCAACGGGCTTCCATGGCAGCGAACCGACTCAGGCCCCATCCTGGCGGTTAGCGAGCTGGAAAGGCGAATCCAGGAGTGCGTGTGTTGACGGATGGAGCCACAGGTTCAGACCGAGCCAGTGAGGGAGAGGGGCAAGCCATGGGGGGCCCGCGCTGGTGGGTGGCGGGGGATCTCGATGGGCTCCTGGGCCTGGGCCTCGACAACCTGATCCAGATCCTGCTGATCGTCACCCTCTGCCGCGGGGTGCTGGGCTATCCCGACCGCCTGATCTTCGGAGCGATCCTGCCGGCCACGGGCCTGAGCCTGCTGGTGGGCAACTTCGCCTATGCCGCCCAAGCCCATCGCCTGGCGAAGCGGGAAGGCCGCCGCGACCGCACCGCCCTGCCCTACGGCATCAACACCGTCAGCCTGTTCGCCTACGTCTTTCTGGTGATGCTGCCGGTGAAGCTGGCGGCCCTCGGGGCGGGGCAATCACTGGAGGCCGCGGTGCAGCTCTCCTGGCGCGCCGGGCTGGTGGCCTGCCTGGGGTCAGGGTTGATCGAGGCGGGCGGGGCCTTCTGCCTCGGGGCCCTGCGGCGCTGGCTGCCGCGGGCCGCCCTGCTCTCCACCCTGGCCGGCATCGCCCTGGGCTACATCTCCCTGGGATTCCTGCTGCGCACCTATGCCCAGCCTGTGGTGGGCCTGGCGGTGCTGGCGGTGATCCTGGTCACCTATTACGGCGGCATCAAGCTGCCCCTGCCGGGGGGGCTGGTGGCGGTGCTACTGGGCATCGCCCTGGCTATTCCCACGGGGTTGCTGCGCATCGATCAAGCCAGCTGGCAGGCCAACGCGGCCCAGGTGGGACTGCACCTGCCCAGCCTGGAGCTGGCCGCCCTCTGGGCCGGCCGCGACCAGCTGCTGCCCTGGCTGGGGATCATCGTGCCCATGGGGCTGTTCAACGTGCTCGGGTCCCTGCAGAACCTGGAGAGCGCCGAGGCCGCCGGCGATCGCTACCCCCTGAGGAGCTCACTGCTGATCAATGGCACGGGCACGGTGGTGGCCGCCGCCCTGGGATCCTGCTTCCCCACCACCATCTACATCGGCCACCCCGGCTGGAAGGCGATGGGGGCCCGCATCGGCTACTCCTGGATGAACGGCCTGGTGATGGGCCTGGGCTGCCTGCTGGGGGTGTTCGGTCTGGTGGGCCAGCTGGTGCCCATCGAGGCGGGCATGGCGATCGTGCTCTACATCGGCCTGGTGATCGCCGCCCAGAGCTTCCAGGCCACACCCGCCGCCCATGCGCCGGCGGTGGTGCTGGGCCTGTTGCCGGGCCTGGCGGGCTGGGGCGCGCTCCTGCTCAAGGCGGGCCTGCGGGCGGGCGGGGCCGGCAGCCCGGAGCACCCCTTCGGGCCGGAGCTGCTGGTGCCCCTGCAGCAGGCCGACGTCTGGGCCGCCGGCGCCTTCGCCCTCGAGCAGGGGCAGATCGTGGCGGCGATGCTGCTGGCGGCGATGTTGGTGTACGTGATCGAACGCCGCTTCGCCCTCGCCGCCCTGATCGCCGCCCTGGCCTCACTGGCCTCCTGGCTGGGCCTGATCCACGCCTGGCGCTTCACCGCCGCCGACACGGTGTTGAACCTGGGCTGGGGTGCCGGGGCCCCATGGGCCCTGGGTTATCTGGTGATGGCCCTGGTGTTCGCCGCGGCGGCGGCCCTGGACCGGGCCAAACCCACGGAGCCATGGAGAAACTGATCGCCCGGCTGGGGCTGGAGCCCCACCCGGAGGGGGGCCACTACCGGGAGGTGCTGCGCTCCAACCTGGAGGTGATTCGCGGCGACGGCGAGCGACGCCCCGCCCTCACCCTGATCGACTACCTCCTGCCCCAGGGCGCCTGCAGCCGCTGGCACCGGGTGGCGCAGGCGGAAGAAACCTGGCACCACGCCGGAGGCAGTCCCCTGCGGTTGTGGCGGCTTCCACCAGAAGGAGGCCTGCTGGAGGCCCTGCTGCTGGGGCCGGATGACCCCCAGCGCCCCGAGCAGCGGCCGGCCCACCGAATTCCGCCCGGTTGGTGGCAGGCGGCCCGCAGCGAGGGGGCCTGGAGCCTGGTCAACTGTTGCGTGGCACCGGGCTTCAGCTTCGCCGATTTCAGCCTTCTGGCCGATCTCCCCCCCTCCCAATGGCCCAACGGGGCCCTGCCGGACCTGCTCTGATCGCTGGGGCGAGAAACCTGGCTCAGAAGCGCACCGGCTCGTAGATCGGCATCGTGGCGAAGCCCACGGGGCTGGCCACCGGATCCGGCCCGGCGGGAAAGGCGGTGACCTGGAACATGTAGGTGTCCGCCTGGGAAGGGTTGCGGTAGGGGCGCAGGGCCAGGGTGAAGGTCGTGCCTGGGGGAAGCGGCTGGGGGAACGTGACCAGGAACAGCCGCTTGTCCTGGTCGAAGCTCACCGCCACCGGCACCGGCGCCCCCTCGCGGCGCGGCAGACCAAGGAAGGCCCGGCTCTGGACCAGATCAAAACCAAAACTGCGATCAACACCGCGGGTCTGCTGGATCTGCAGTCCGCCCAGGGGGGCGCCGGCCTTCCCGGAGAGCTCGATCGTGAAGTAGTACTCGGCCCCGCCTTCGTTCTCGTAGGGGTAATAGTTGCGGAAGTCGACCTTCCAGGGGGGGGAGGTGAAGTAGGTCTGGCCCCGCAGTTCCAGGGCATGGGCGGGCGGCGCCACCGCCAGCAGGGGGATCGCCGCCATCAGCAGGGCACCGGCGAGCCTGGCCCGCAGGGTGGTGCTGCGGTGATCACCTGTACGAGCTGACCCCATGCCCACCTCCAGCCGAATCCCCAGCCTAGGAAGCCGGCCAGGCCACCCTGGTTAAGCTGCCTTCCATGCATGCGGTGCGAGCGTGACCATCCCAGAAGCCGCGCGGGTCAACACACCCGAACTCGACGCGATCGAATTGATGCTGCGGGATCTCAAAACCCGCCATGATGAAATCCGCCACCGGGCCGCGTTCCGGGGCTGCACCCATGAGCTGGTGGTGCTGCAGGAGGAACTGGTGGACTACCTGCTCAAGAAGAAGAGCTCCCTGCAGTCCCAGGGCTGAAGACCCGGGCCCAACCACCAAACCCGCTGGTTCGATTCTTCGTTCGGGCTCAGAGTTCGGCTTCTTCGCCGCTGGCGGGGAACAAGCGGGTCTGAACCATGGCCAGTGCTTTCGGCAGCAGGATCACCATCAGGGTCACCAACAGGGCCCCGAGCCCGAACTGAAGCACCCCCTTGAGCATGGCCTCCATGGGGATCCAGCGGCCCCCCAGCCAGGCCAGGCTCACCATGGTGCTGGCCCACAGCACGGCACCGGCAAAGTTGAACAGCAGGAAGCGGCGGTAGGGCATCCCCACCGCTCCGGCCATGGGCCCGGCGATCACCCGCAGCACGGCCACAAAGCGGCCCAGGAACACGGATTTGCCGGAGTGGCGCAGGAACCGCAGGCGGCTGGCCTCCATCTGCTCGGGGCTCTGGCGCAACAGACCGCCCACCCGCAGGATCAGGTTCCATCCGGCCCGCCGGCCCACCCAGTAGCCCAGGTTGTCGCCGAGCACCGCACCGGCCGCGGCCGCGGCCATCACCCCCCAGACATTGAGCTGGCCGCTACCGGCGGCGTAGCCCCCCAGCAAGGTGATCGATTCACCGGGCAGGGGCATGCCGGCGTTCTCCAGCAGCATGGCCACAAAAACGACCACGTAGCCCCAACGCCCCAACAACTCCTGGAGCTGGTCGATGCTCACATCCATGGGGCCCATGATGGCCCGTCAGGCAGCCACCCCCTGGAAGGGCCTGGGGTCCTGGTCACGGCGATGGCGGGTGGGAATGGGGGCAGCTTGCTGAGCGCTGTCAAAGCTGGCGGTGACCTCGAGCACCTGACGCAGTCGCCGGGCCGCATGCAGGCCCATGTCCCGGGGGACACTGATGCGATCACGCAGGTGGCGCAGGCCCGCGGCAGAACCAGGCGGTGGCGGGCAGGGGGGGCCCGCCACCACCAGCTGGGTGAGGGCGCAGCGGAGGGCGACCTCAAAGCGGTCCGACTGGTCGGGGTTGACCGCCACAATCGCCCGGTGATGCCGCACCACCCGGCCAAGGGCCTCCAGGGCCGCATCCGGCGGCTCCAGCTGGCTGGTCTCCTCGGGCGCCCCGCCACTGGTCACCTGGTGCCAGCAGGCCTGCTGCTCAGCGGTGCCCCGCTGGTAGCAACCGCCCATCTGGGGGGGCAGATCGTTGACGTGGGTGTGGAAATCGCTCTGGGTGCCCAGGTAGGTGGGGCGCCGCTCCATGGCGCCGAACCAGGCGTCGATGGCCGGATGGCTCTGGCGCAGCCGGTAGCCCTTGTAGGCGTAGAGGCTGGCGCTGATGCGCTCAAGGAAAGGGGTGAACACCACATCCGCCGTGCCGAAGGCGGGACGGAAGAAGGGGCCGGCGGTGGCCGTCAGCGCCTCCTCCACGGCGGTGGCCATGCGCACGAACTGCTGCTCCGCCAGCTGCTCGTCGCCGGCGCTGGCATGGGGCGAGCAGAGCCAGTGGCACCAAGCGCGGAACAGGCGCCGCTCCAGCCGCCGCAGGGGCGCCACGGCCGGATCGTCGAGCCCTTCCCCCAGCGGACCGAAGGCGCTCTCCAGGGCCCGCAGGATGTCGTCGCTTTCGGTGATCAGGCGGCCATCGAGCTCCAGGGCGGGGAGCATCCCCGAGGGCACCCGTTGCCGGTACCAGGCTTCTTTTTCTCCGTAGCAGACCATCGACACCTTGCGCACCCGATAGGGAATGCCCCGTTCCTCCAACCAGAGCCAGACCTTCTGGCAGTAGGGGCACCAGGCGTGGTTGTCGCGGTAGAGGGTGACCCGCACATCGGCTTCGCTGGCGCCGAACAGGCGCAAACGGGCCTGGGCGGAGGTGGGGCCGTGGACCCGGTCCGGCTCAGGCGCCACCAGGGCCCCCAGCTGCCCCCAGTCCAGGGGGACACCGGATTCGGGCGCAGCCATAGCAGGGGGAACCGTTGCCCACCGTTCTAAGGGCCGGAAGCCCTTACCCGCATGGGCCCAGCAGGAGACCTGGCCCCAGGGGTGTTGATGAAGGAAACACCACCACTGGCGTGATCAACCAGGAAACGAAGGATCGCTGCATTGAGCGATGGGTCTCGATGGCTACGGACCATCAAAATTGCCATGGGCTCCAAGCAGATGAACGCGGGCAGGAAAACGGGCTGACGAGCGCAACAGAGGGGCCTTTTCTTTCGATTTTCTTCCAACTCTTGCCTGGCCTGGAGGTCCAGCCTGCCCATCAGGCCCTGCAACGGGAGCAAGCGCAACGGGCCCAACTCGGGCGCGCACGGTGCAGGTGGGTAGAGCGGCCACCGGCAGCGCCCCGGCGAAACGGGGGTTGGATCCAGGAGCCGCCACCGGGGATCATCCCGAGAATCCCTGAAAACCCTTTATCAGACTGGGTTCAGTCCGCTAGCGCGGCCTGAAAAGCGGAAAAATTCAGTACTACGTTTAAAGCCACCTCAAGCAAGATCGAGAGACTGGAAGCAGGAATCTGCTGGTGTGCCTGGGGCCCGTAACCTCAAAAACCCCAACAATTGCGCATCACACATAGGGCACAGGCTTGCGAAACGAGTGAGTTTTGCAATGCCAATGGTGCGCCACTTATGCGTCTTTGACATCAACGAACTTTTGCAAAGCGATCGGGGCCAACGATGCTGCAGATATGCAGAACCATTGTCCAAGTGGAAGGTTTTAGCGGGTCGTATTCAATAATCAAAGACGACGAAGTAGGCACCTCATGTCCTCGGATACTTTTGGCGATTACCTGCACACCATCGGCCGTATCCCCCTGCTCACCCCCGCCGAGGAGCTGCATCTGGGCACCATCGTGCAGCGCTGGCAGGAGGCCGAGGATGATTGCCGCGATCTGGAGCGCCGAGGTCGCCGGGCCATGGCCCGCATGGTCACCGCCAACCTGAGGCTGGTGGTCGCCGTGGTGAAGCGCCACCAGCGGCGCCTCTCCCACCTGAACCAGGAGCCGATGGACCTGGTGCAGGCCGGCAACATCGGCCTGCTGCGGGCGGTGGAAAAGTTCGACCCCCGGCGCGGCTACAAGTTCTCCACCTACGCCTACTGGTGGATTCGCCAGGCGGTCAGCCGCCACATGCAGGAGCACAGCAGCGCGATCCGTCTGCCGGTGAACGTGATCGACCTGGCCAGCCGGGCTGAATCCCTGCTGGCCAGCACGGACCGCAAGCTCAGCACCAAGGAGGTGGCCAAGCGCCTGGGGGAAACCGAAACCCGGCTCCAGTTCGCCATCCATGCCAGCCGCCGCAGCCACACTGTCTCCCTTGACCAGCAGACCGGCGGCGATGGCGAGATGACCCTGCTGGATCTGGTGGCCGATGCCAGCGAACCGCAGATCACGGACGACTACGCCTGGATGCACGACCACCTGCGCCAGCTCGACAACAGGGAATCGGCGGTGCTGAAGCTGCGCTACGGCCAGGAGCACCAGCAATCCTTCGCCAAGGTGGCCCAGCAGACGGGCTACACCAAGGATCAGGTGCAGCGGATCGAGCGCCATGCCCTCGGCAAGCTGCGCCGCAAGCTCACCCCCGTGCTCTTTCCAGCCTGAGGGCGGAGCCACCCCCATGGCCCCCCCTGGGATCGACCGTGCCCGCCGCCTGATCGTCCTGTGGGAGAGCTGGCTGCTGGCCCTGCTGTTCCACGTGAATCTGGGGCTGATGCCCCTGTTCCATGGGGTCTCCCCCGAGATCGAAAGCAGGGTGCCCCGCTCCGGCTTGCCTGCGATCTACTGGGCCATGCTCGGCTTTTTCGCCCTGCCGGTAGTGGCCCTGCTGCTGACCAGCTACGCCCCCGGGGGCACCGGCAACCCAGGCTTCTGGCGCCGTTGGCCCCGGATTCAGTTCTGGTTCAGCGTCCTCTACAGCGTGGCCAATGGCATGCACCTTGTCGCCGACATCGTCGTGGCCGACTCCCGAGGGGATCAGGTGGCCCTGATGGCGGCCATGGTGGTGATCGGCCTGCTGATCAACCGGGAGGCCTGGTGTTGGTGGCAGGAGGGCGGCCGCCGCCCGTAATCAGCGCCAACAGGGCGAGGCAGGCGACGGCAAGCCCGAGGGAAAGGCCCGCCAGGGCCAGGCTGAAGGGCGCCAGGCCCAGCAGTTCCCGCAGGGGATCCCAGGCCAGGGCCAGCGCCCACAGCCCCAGACCGGAGAGGGCCACCAGCGGGATGGGCGCCGTTGGCCGCTGGCCCGCCAACCGCACCCGGTTGATCCCCACCAGGCCGGCGCTGGAGAGCAGCAGCAGTGACAGCACCAGGGTCCGGCGCACCTGGAGGGCTGCCAGAGGCGCCAGTGCTGCCAACGGCTCCCAAGGCGCCAGGGCCACCGCCAGCACCACCACCGTCAGCAGCGCCCCCTGGCCGAGGGCCAGCCGCCAGGCCCCCGCCCCGAACAGGGGCGCCTCAGGCGGGCGGGGCGGTTGGCGCATCAGGGCGGGATCCCCCGGCTGGGCCTCAAAGACACCGGTGCAGGCGGGTTCGATGACCAGATGGAGCAGGGCGATGTGCACCGGCAGCACCAACAGCGGCGCTCCGGGCAGGACCAGGGGCACCAGGCCCAGGGCGGCGATCGGCAGGTGCACCGACAGGGTGTACGCCAGGGCCCGGCGCAGGTTGGCGTAGACGCGCCGCCCCATGGCCAGGGCCTCCACCAGATCGGCGAAGGCGTCGTTCAGCAGCACCAGATCGGCCGCCTCGCGGGCCACGGCGGTGCCACGGCGGCCCATGGCCACACCGATGTCGGCGGCGCGCAGGGCGGGGGCGTCATTGACGCCATCGCCCCCCATGGCCACCACCTCACCGGCCGCCTGCAGGGCCTGCACCAGCAGCAGCTTCTGCTCGGGCCGCACCCGGGCGAAGACGGCCACCCGGCGGCCCGCCTCCGCCAGTTCTGCGGGCGACAGCGCCGCCAGCTGGTCACCGGTGAGCACCGCGCCCGGCGGCAGTCCGGCCTGGTCCGCGATCGAGCGGGCCGTGGTGGGGCCGTCACCGGTGATCATCACCACCCGCACCCCGGCCAACCGCGCCCGGTGCACCGCCGCCGGCACATCGGCCCGCAGGGGATCGGCCAGGCCGATCAGGCCCACCGGCTCAAACAAATAGTCGTGCACCTGCTCGGGCAGGGGCTCCGACCCAAGGCCAGCCGGTCGGTCATGGAGGGGGATGCCCGGCAGGCCACGGGCCACCGCCAGCACCCGCAGCCCGGTGGCGGCCAGCTCCTCGGCCGCCCGCAGCAGGGCGGTGCTGGCAGGTCCATCGAGATGGCAGAGCTGCACCACCGCCTCCGGCGCCCCCTTGGCCGCCAGTTGCCAGCCCTGCTGGGGATCCCGCCAAAGCCTGGAGAACACCAACAGGTCGGCACTCAGGGGGTACTCGCGCTCCAGGGGCCAGTCGTCGTGCAGATGTTCGCTGCCGGCCAGCTCCCGCTGGGCCAGGCGAACAATGGCCTTCTCCATGGCGTCCACCGGGTCGGGGCGGCTGGCCAGCACCGCCATCTCCACCAGATGGTGGAAGGGCTCGCCGAGTGCCTCACCCGCCTGCCAGGGCTGCGCCTCCGGCCAGCTCAGCAGACGATCCACCGCCATGCGGTTTTCGGTCAGGGTGCCGGTCTTGTCGACCGCCAACACGGTGGTGCTGCCCAGGCTCTCCACCGCCGCCGGCCAACGGGCCAGCACGCCGATGCGGGCCAACCGCAGGGCCCCCAGGGCCAGGAACAGGGCCAGCACCACCGGAATCTCATTCGGCAGCACCGCCAGGGCCAGGGCCAGGCCCGCCAGCAACGACTGGGGCCAGTCACCGCTGAGGGCCCCGTGGATGACGGCGAGGGCGGCGCAGAGCCCCAGGGCCCCCAGGCTGAGGCGACCGGTGAGCTTGCGGGTCTGGCGCTGCAGCCGGGTGGGGGGCGCCTGGACCGTGCGCAGGCTGCGGCCCAACTGGCCCAGCTCGGTGGCCTCCCCCACCGCCTCCACCCGCACCTGGCCGCGGCCGCCGGCCACCAGAGTGCCGGCCCGCACCGGCTCCCCGGCCTCAAACCGGGGCACCGGCAGCGACTCGCCCGTGAGCAGGGATTCGTCCAGGCTCAGGGCCAGGCTTTCGATCACCACCCCATCGGCCGCCACCCGGTCGCCCTCGTCCAGCAGCAGCCGATCGCCCACCACCACCTGGTCGGCGGCGATTTCAAGGTCTTGCCCGCCTCGACGCACCCGGGCCCGGGGGGCGGAAAGGGCCGCCAGGGCCGCCAGGGCCCTGGCGCTGCGGCGCTGCTGCAGGCCGTCGAGCAGGGTGATGAAGCCCACGAAACCGAGCAGCACCAGCGCATCGAAGCCATCCCCGATCAGGCCGTAGATCAGGGCACAGGCCAGCAGCAGCAGGTTGGTGGGTTCAAGAAGTGCCACCGACCCGATCGCGACTGTCCCAGCTTGACGGTGCCGATCCGCGTCGGAGGCAGGGCTAGCGTTGAGCGCCATGACTCCCGCGGGCATTCCGCCTCCGCATGCCTCGCTCACTGCTGGATCAGGTGAAGCGGACCCTGGTGGGCACTCCCCTGCCCACCAGCGCCCACGCCGAAGAACGGCTGAACAATGCGGAGGCCCTGGCGATCCTGAGCTCCGATGCCCTCTCCTCGGTGGCCTACGCCACCCAGGAGATCGTGCTGGTGCTGGGCATGGCCGGCGCCGTGGGGCTGGGCTTCACCCTGCCGATCACCGGCCTGATCGTGCTGCTGATGGCGGTGGTGGCCATCAGCTACCGGCAGACGATCAAGGCCTACCCCCGGGGGGGTGGCTCCTACCGGGTGTCCCACGAGAACCTGGGGGATATCCCTGGCCTGGTGGCGGGGGCCTCCCTCTCGATCGACTACGTGCTCACCGTGGCGGTGAGTGTGGCGGCGGGCATCTCGGCCCTCACGTCCTATCTGCCCGCACTTGAGCCCTTTCGGGTGCCCCTGTGCCTGTTGGCGATCGTTTTGCTGATGGTGGCCAACCTGCGGGGCCTGCGCTCCAGCGCCCAGATGCTGAGCGTGCCCACCTATCTGTTCATGGTTTCCATCTTCGTGCTGCTGGTGGCGGGGTTGGTGAAGCTGTCCCAGGGGGAGCTGGTGGGTCTACCCGAGGCGGAACAGACCCGCCAGCTCACCGAAGCCCATGGCACGCAGCTGACCGCCCTGGGTGGCGTGCTGCTGATGCGTGCCTTCAGCTCGGGCTGCGCCGCCCTCACCGGGATCGAGGCCATCAGCGACAGCGTCATGGCCTTCCGGCCGGTGGAATGGCGCAATGCCCGTCGAGTGCTGACGGTGATGGTGGTGCTGCTGGCCACCATGTTCACGGGGATCAGCGCCCTGGCCCACCAACTGGGGGTCGTCTACGAAGAGAACGGTCCCACCCTGCTGTACCAGATCGGCCAGCAGGTGTTCGGCAACGGGATGTTGTTGTTCGTGCTGCAGATCTCCACCCTGCTGATCCTGCTGCTGGCGGCCAACACCGCCTACGCGGATTTCCCGCGCCTATCGGCCTTTCTGGCCCAGGACGGCTACATGCCCCGCCAGCTGGCCTCCATGGGCGATCGGCTGGTGTTCAGCAACGGCATCTTGATGCTCAGCGCCCTGGCGGGGGTGCTGGTGCTGATCTTTGGCGGCAGCGTCAGCCGGCTGATCCCCCTCTATGCCGTGGGGGTGTTCACCAGCTTCACCCTGTCCCAGGCGGGCATGGTGGTGCACTGGTGGAAGGAACGGGGCAGCGGCTGGCTGGGCAAAGCCCTGATCAACGGCTTCGGCAGCCTGGTCACCGCCCTGGTCTCCGCGGTGCTTCTGTACAGCAAGTTCACCCAGGGGGCCTGGCTGGTGGTGGTGGCCGTACCGCTGGTGGTGTCGGTCTTTCTCACCATCAAGGGGCACTACCGCTACGTGGCCAAGCGCCTGCGGATGGCGTCGGATGTGCAGCTGCACCTGCCCGAGCCCCCGGCCCAAGGGGGCGCACCGGTGGTGGTACTGGTGGGCCAGCTGCACCGGGGCAGCTTCGAGGCGATCCGCTACGCCCGCAGCATCGCCGGCGAACTGGTGGCTGTCCACGTGGATCTGGGCCTGGGCAAAGCCCAGGCCTTCCAGGAGCAGTGGAAGCGGCAGTTGCCGCAGGTGCCCCTGGTGGTGCTCGACTCCCCCTACCGCTCCCTGATCGATCCGGTGCAGGAGTTCGTGCGCCAGTTCGAGATCGACCACCGCAAGGACCGCGACAAGTTCTGCACGGTGGTGTTGCCGGTGTTCGTCACCCGGCACCGCTGGGAAAACCTGCTCCACAACCAGTCCACCATCGCCCTGCGCAGCGCCCTGCGCGGCCAGGGCACCCGGGTGGTGACCACCGTGGGCTTCTACCTCTGATTCCCAACCCCCCAAAAGGGCACGCCAGGGCAAGGTGGAACGGGCCTCAAAAAAGAGAGCGGTGGTCAGCACCGCTCCCTTGGTAGGAAGACCGAGGAACGGAAGCTCCCCGGCAGGTGAATCACCACAGGCCACGGATGGGCGCAAGAGCGCGGATTCAAAGCCACTGGCACCGTGGTCAACACCTTCCAGGACTACGCCCGTGCTGCGGGCGACCGCGTAGCTCACGCCCACCTTGGCCTGATAACCGATGCCACCACCGATGTGGAGGTGGAACGGCTGTGGGTGTTGATGCCGCCGGAGGCGGAGAAGTTGCCGCCGCCGTTCACCTGGATCTGATTGAGATTGCTGTGCGCATAGGCGTAGGTGAGTTCAGTGCGTAGGACGCCGAAGTCGTAGCCAATGCCGGTCTCTGAGGTGTCCTGGGCGTGGGCAAGACTTCCGACTCCGATCAGCAGGCGCACCTGGAGGGATTGGGTCATGGGAAGGCCATCAGGTTCTTCTTTCCCTTACGGATGCCCCATTCGCCTGAAAGCACGAAATACCACTGCCAACGCTTTCACAATTGCTACAACTGCAACGGCCCGGCTGCCGAACGCGCTTCCCACCTTCCACCCCTGTGTTCCGTCCCTAGAACGAAGACAGAGCACTGGAAGCACTGCCGTGTTTCTCAAGCACCGTCACGACGACAGCCTGGTGGAGCTGCTGCAGCCCGCCCAGCTCTGGGATCCCTTCGCCGCTTCCGTTCAGGGCCGCTTCCACGCCGGTGAGGAGCTGCAGGACCCCCAAACGTTCGCCAAAGCCGATCTGCTGTTCCTCTCCAACGAGCCCCTGCCTCGCTGCTGGCTCAACCCCCACTACCTCCAGTCGATGGGTGCCGGGGCCTTGGCCATGCCGTCGCTGGGCCTGGCCTGAGCCGATCGGACGCAGAAGTCATGGGCGGCCACGCGGGGTTCCCCAGCGGTCAGCCCCCCCCCTGGAGGCCGCATCGATGGCTGAACGTGCACATGAGCAACAATCTTTAGCTGACCATGGCAGCGATGAGGGGCCACTACGGTCACAGCAGTCTGCCGGTCTGGGATCGGATGAAGCACTCTTCGCGAACCCGATTCGCATGAGTCCTTCACGCCAGGAGGAGTTCCCGGATCGTCAGTACGAGCGCTTCAGCTACCTACCCAGCCAGGCGCCGGTGGAGGCTGAACTCCAGGGCCCCGATGGCCGCATTCATGCGGCCCAAGTCTGGGACATCAGCTCTGCCGGTGTCTGTCTGCATCTGGAAAACTACGTCTCGATCCCCGAGAACAGCACCGGTGTGGTTCACCTGCATCAACCCAACGGCACCGACGTGATCAGCAAGGAGATTCAGGTCTGCTGGACGAAGTCAACGCCGGCGATGACCACGGTGGGCCTGGTCTTTGGGGGAGGGCTGCTGGCGCCCGGCAGCTTTCTGGACGATTACATGAAGGTTGCCTGGATCAACCGGCTGGAGCGTTACCGCAGAGCCGAAGGGCCACTGATCTCCTAGCTGGGCCTGGTCTCCATCAATCACCACCCGCGCACATCAATAAGAAGGCAGAGTGCACGCCAATTCCGATGCCGGAACGTTCGATGGGTCCATGATTCAAGGAAGGCGTCGGTGGTCATGCCTAACTCGAGCGGTTTGCGCCGGTTGCAACTTTCCAAGGCGGAGCTTGTGTACGCCGTCTGGCGCCTGATCGATGACCAGAGCCCCTACAACGCCGGGCATTCGCTGGAGGTGGCCCAGTTGGCGATAGCCATCGCCGTCGAACTAGGCGCCCCCCAGGAGGTGGTCGAATCGGTGGGTATCGCAGGACTTCTGCACGACGTCGGCATGGTCAAGATCTCCAACGAGATCCTCGATCGACCCGGTGGACTCACGATTGCGGAGGAGGCCCTGCTGGTGACCCATCCGCAGGATGGCTTCGAAATGTTGATGCGCCTGGGGCTACCCGCAGCCTGCCTCAAGGGCGTGTTGGAGCACCACGAACGCTTCAATGGCAGTGGCTACCCCAACCAACTCAAGGGGGAAAACATCTCGCTGGAGGGCCGAATCATCGGAGTCGTCGAAACGGTTGTCGCCATGCAGCTCAACGATGCCTACCGCACTCCCCCTGGCCTGGAGGCGGCCCTGGCCGAGATCGAGAAGAACGCAGGCATTCTCTACGACCCTCGGGTCGTCGCCTCCTACCTACGGATCTATGGCGAGAACGACCTTGCCCATCATCTCCAGCCGCAACAGCCCAGGGGGAGGGCAACGAAGGATCAGGTGATGGGCCTGCTGGCCTCCTTCGCCTGGTCGTCCGAGCACGCACTGGATCCCCGTGTCGTGGTCGACGATCAGTTTCTCCTCCTCCAAGATCTGGATGAACGCATCGGTCCCCGCGTTCTGCTGCCCTTGGACTGGAAGGCGATCAAGGGCCACCTGCTCGTTGGTGAGCAGGCACTCGAGACCACGCTGTGGAACGTGAGTGACCAGGGGGCGGCCCTGATGCTGCCCGCCGCCGCCACCGTGGCGGCCCATACCTTCGGAACCCTCACAATCATCGATCCAAGCAGCCGTCAAGCCCAGAGCAGTGAGGTGGAGGTGCGCTGGTGCGAGACAGGGGCCGATGCCAGCTTTTGCGGCATCCAGCTGCTCGCCGGGCAATGGCCCGAGGGCGGCGTGGTGCACAGGTGGTTGAGAGCCTCTGACCCCGGCGCTGCCAGGGGCGAAGCGGGCCTCACATCACCACGGGGAGCCGGGGCGGCAGCGTCCCCAGACTCGCCAGCTGGAAGCCCTTCTGGGTAAACAGCCGCAGGCAGGCCTCCACCACGGCCGGGTCAAACATCGTGCCCTTGCCGGCCTCGATTGTGGCGAGGGCCGCCCCGATGCCCTTGGCGAAGCGGTACGGCCGATGGGTGGCCATCGCCTCCACCGTGTCGGCAACCGCCAGGATCCTCCCCTCCAGGCTGATCGCCTCCCCCCGTAGCCCCTGGGGGTAGCCGCTGCCGTCGAGCCGCTCGTGGTGCTGCAGCACCGCCTCGGCCACCGGCCAGGGGAAGTAAATCGGCTGCAGCACGGCCGCCCCCTCCTGCACATGGGTGCGCAGCAGGGCGATCTCCTCCTTTTTGAGGGCCGTGGGTTTGACCAGGATTTCAGCCGGGATGGCGAACTTGCCGATGTCATGCACCAGGCCGCTGATGCGGATCCCCTCGATTTGGTGCTGGTCCAGCCCCATCTCGCTCGCAATCGCCGTGGCCAGCTGCGCCACCCGTGCCTGGTGCCCCGCCGTGTAGGGATCGCTGGCCTCAGAAAGGGACACCAGGGCCGACACCATGTCCTGGAGGCTGCGCAGCGTCTCCTTCTCATAGGCCTGGGCCCGACGCTCCGCCGCCCGGCGATCGGAGATGTCGCGGATGTTGCACTGGATCACCCGTTGCGCGCCCACCAGGTAGGCGTTGCTGACGAACTCCACCTCCTTGAGCGAGCCATCGGCGGCGCGCAGGGGCAGGTTTTCGTAGCGGACGTAGCCCGTGTCCTGCAGTTCGACAAACAGGTGAATGGCCTTGTCTTTGTCGAGAAAGGAGCCGATTTCCCACAGCTGCTGGCCGATCAGCTCCTCGGGCTCACGGCCGAGGAGCTTGCTGATGTAGGGGTTGGCCAGGGTGATGCGGCCACTGCTCCAATCGAGGATCAAGATGCCGTCCTGGGCGTTGAGGGCCAGCATTCGGAAGCTCAGCTCCGACTCCGTCAGTTCCTTCTTGGCCAGGTGGATCTCGGTCAGGTCAGCGGTGATCAGGCTGCGGATCAAGGTGCCTTCGGCCTCGTCGATCACCAGGGCACTCATGGAGGCGAGCACGGGCACGCAGGTGCCATCGGAGCGCACCAACTCCAGCGCTGCCTGGGCCGTCTGGCCGGAGCTGAGGGCGCCCAGGCTCTCCAGCTGGGGCTGCTGGCTGGCGCGCACAAGATCATGCAAGGCGCGGCCGATCAGGCTCTCCCGCTCGCACTGGAGCAGCGCCGCCAGCCGTTGGTTGGCGTAGAGAATCCTGCCGTCGGGGGACACCGTGGCAGCCCCTTCCCCCATCTGCTCCACGATCAAGCGGTAGGGCTTGTCGGCCGTGGTGGCGCTGTAGAGGAGGGGCTCACCCGGCTCCGCGCCCGCCACCACCGCATCCACGGCGCCGCTGCGGATCGCCTGGAGGGCATCCTGCAGTTCGGCCACCTGCTGGCGGAGCTCCTCGATTTGCCTGGGGTCCGGATCGGGAGCGGGGCTGGTCATGGGCCGGGGGGCGCCTCCGCCGCCGGAGCCGGCTGCAGATCTAGGGACTTCAGGAGCCGCTGCTTGTCGTTCAGGTCGCCGATGATGCGCCGCAGCGGTGGCGGCAGCCGCTTGATCAGGGTGGGGATGGCCAGGATCCGCTCCTCGCTGAGGGCCTCGGGATGGTCATGGATGTCGACCACCTGGAGATCCACCTGCCCCTTGAGCTCGCCATCGCAGATGCTCTGAATGTTGAGCAGGGCCGCGGTGGAACGGGGGCTGGTGCCACTGATGTAGAGGGTCAGCAGATAGCGCGGGGTGGATTGATCAGCGCCCATCATGCGTCTCCACGGTGTTGTTCTCTCCAGAGCAGATCGCTGGCCTGAACAGCCCGCAACTCCCGCTCGTCAGAGATGGCCTGCTCCTGTTCGGCCAGATCCCTGGTGATCTGGGCCCGCATCGAGGCGATCTGGGCCTCCACTTGCGCCACATGCTGCTCCATCTCCAGGCGTCTTTGACGGACCGCCGCCAGCTGCCGTTCGGTACGGGCGAGAACCTTGTGCTGGTATGTGATGCGGGCCGAGCCGGTGAGAATGCCGACAGGACCGATCACCACATCCTCGAGAACGGGCCCCTGATCGGTGAGCCTGAACTCGCGCATCTGGTTCGAGTGGTAGCTGCCCCGGCTCTTGACCACCATCACCAGCCGGGTGCGTTCGCCGCTGGCTTCCACGTTCTTGAGCAAGATCCAGGTGTCGAGGATCGAGGAGATATTCACCACGCTGGAATGCTCATGCTCGGCCTGGGTGAGAACAGTCATCAACAAGGTGATCGCCCTGTCCCTCATCAGCTCGATCGCCCGCAGCAAAATGGAATTGGTTGCCCGTGGATCGCCCGCATGGCTCAGGGCTGACACCGTATCGAGGCCCACCACCTGGGGCTGGAAGGTTTCAACCAGTTGCTCCAGGTTTCTGAGGCGCTGCTCCAACCCCTGGCTGCTCGGCCGTTCGGACCAGATCCGCAGCAGCCCCGCATCCAGCCAGTGCTGGAGATCGATGCCCACCGAGGCCATGTCACGGGTCAGCTGGGAAACGGATTCTTCCGAGGAGATGAACAGGGCCCGCTCGCCGCGGCGGGCCGCCTCACAAAGGATGCAGGCAACCAGGGTGGACTTGCCGTTGCCGGTGTTGCCCGAGATCAGGACACTGGTGCCCCGATAGAGGCCACCGCCCAGCATCTCATCGAGCACCACAATGCCCGTGGAGATGCGTTCACTGGAAACGGTGTAGTCAAGCCTCACCGAGGTGATCGGCATGATCTCAATGCCACGGTCGGAGATGATGTAGGGGAACTCGTTGGTGCCATGGCGGGAGCCGCGGTACTTCAGAATCCGCAGGAAACGGGTGCTGATTTCAGCCTCCACCCGCAGCTCCAGCTTGATCACGCAATCCGATACATACTCCTCGATGCCGAAGCGGGTGAGTTCGCCTCGGCGCCCCGTTTCACCGATGATCACCGCACTGATGTGCTGGCCATTGAGCCATTCGAGCAGCCGCAGCAGCTCGCCCCGCACGATCTCCGTGTTGCCGAAACGGGCCAGCAGGGTTTCGATCGGATCCAGCACCACCCGCTTGGCACCCACGGCGGCAATCGCCAACTCCAGGCGCAGGAACAGGCCTTCGAAATCGAAGCGACCGATCGCCTCCGTTTCATCCGGATAGACCTGCAGGTGCTCCAGGGCCAGTTGTTTGGTCCGCACCAGTTCAGCCATGTCGAACCCCAGGGAGGCGGCGTTCTGGAGAATCGAGGGCTTGGATTCCTCGAAGCTCACCAACACCCCGGGTTCCTGGAATCTGACGGCCCCGTTGACCAGGAACTGAATCCCGAAGATGGTCTTGCCCACCCCCGCCGAGCCGGTGATCAAGGTGGAGCGGCCCCGGGGCAGGCCGCCGCCGCTGATCTCATCGAAGCCCCGGATCCCCGTGGGGGCCTTCTCCACAGGGATCGTGACGGGGAGCAAAGCCCCACCCCCCGACCCATCCGGGCCCGTATCGACAGGGTCGGGGGGCATCAGGGCCGGCGGCAGCTGCGCCCAGGCTAGAAACGGCTGGCCGCCCTGACTGCCCTGGCCGCGCCTCCCGTCACACGAGCCGGGAGCCGCTGGCCCGCAGCCGTTGGCTGGGGTCGAACACGGCCGCCACGGTGCGGATCAGCCAGCGGCCCTGGGGCGTGACCTCCACCAGGCCAGTGCCGCCGTTGTGGCTCAGGCGCACCAGGCCATCGGCGGCCAGATTCTGCAGATCACTCCACTCGCGGCTGAACCGCGCCAGCTCGAGCGACACCTGGAAGCGGCACATCACATCGCCGATGATCGAGCGCCGCTCCAGCACCGCCGGATCGGTCACCACCAGCCCCCGCTCCACCGGCAGGCGCCCGGCCTCCAGGTCGGCCCCATAGGCCTTGAGGCTGCGCTGGTTCTGGCTGAACAGGTGCGGGAACTGGCTGATGGCCGTCAGACCGACACCCAGCAGATCCAGCTCGCAGCCGGTGGTGTAGCCCTGGAAATTGCGGTGCAGCCGCCCCTCCCGGGCCGCGATCGCCAGGCTGTCATCGGAGAGGGCGTAGTGGTCCATGCCGATGGCGTCGTAGCCGGCTTCAATCAGCAGCCGGTGGGCGTCATCGAGCATCCCCAGGCGCTCGCGCTGGCCGGGCAGATCGGCGGCATTGATCTGGCGCTGCAGCGGCAACTGCTCGGGCAGGTAGGCGAAGGAGAACAGGGAGATGCGATCGGGCCGCAGTTGCCTCACCACCGCCAGGGTGGTGGCAAAGCGCTCCCGGTTCTGCAACGGCAGGCCGCAGATCAGATCCACGTTGACGCTCCCAAACTCGGCCTCCCGCATCCAGGCCATGGCGCGGCGCAGCTGGTCGACGGGCACCACCCGGTTGACCGCCTGCTGCACCTGGGGATCGGCGTCCTGGATGCCAAAGCTGATGCGGTTGAAGCCGAGCCGCCGCAGGTGCAGCACCCCCTCGCGGTCCAGGAACTCCGGGTTCAGCTCAATCGAGGCCTCCAGATCGGAATCGAGGTCGAAGTGGCGCTCGATCAACGTCCACAGCTGGCCCTGTTCCTGAAGGTTCAGGTAGTTGGGGGTGCCGCCGCCCCAGTGGAGCTGGCCCAAGCGCCGACGCCGGGGCATGCGCTCCGCGATCAGCTCCAACTCCCTTTCCAGGGCCTGCAGGTAGGGCGCCACAGCCTTGGAACCCGCCTGGGTGGTGATCCGGTTGCAGCCGCAGTACCAGCAGGCGTGCCGGCAGAAGGGCACGTGCACGTAGAGCGACAGGGGCTCCGCGCTGGGCTGGGCCAACTGGACCGCCAGCTCCTGGCTCCCCACCTCTGCCGTGAAGGCGGCGGCGGTGGGGTAGCTGGTGTAGCGCGGCACGGGCCGGTCGTACTTGAGCAGCAGATCCAGGGGGGTGGACGGGGTGAGGGTGGCGACCATGGACGGCGTTGAAGGGTGGGGAGGGAACGGGGAACGGCTCGGCTCGCTCAGGAGGCCAACGGGGCCGTGGCAGGGGCGAGATCGGCCAGCTCGGCCAGCAGCCTCTGGGTGGCGGCAAAGGCCAGTTCCGCTTCCAGCAGCAGTTCCTCCTCCTCGAGGTCGCTGAGTTCCAGGGCTTCGAAGGCCCCATGCAGCTGGTGCTTGAGCGCCTCGACGGGCTGGTCGAACGACCAAAAGGCAAGGGGAGCTAGGCCGTGGCGAGCGAGCACGCCATTCGCCTGCCCCCCCAGCTGCTGGCCACCGGAGAGGTCACCGCCGTAGCGGACATAGACGTGGGCCAGGAACCGGTGGGGGGCGTGGCGGGCCAGATCCTCCAGGGACACCAACCAGGCGGCGGCGGCGGGGGAGACCGGGGTGGCCCCCAGGCCAGCGAGGGACACCACGTCGTCGTGGAGGGCGGGGGTGCGATTGAGGGTCGACCAGGGCAGGTGCCGGGCCCCCAGCTCAGCGGCGATCTGGGGAGCCAACGATTCCATGCGGGCATAGGCCGGCTGCAGGGCCCGCACCAGGGCCGCCAGCTGCAGGGGGCTCACCTCACCGGCCAGCAGGGCCCGGGAGAACACCATCCCCTCCGCCTGCCGGTGGGCGGCGCCCATGCGGGCATGGAGCTTGCGCACCCGGGGGCCGAGCTTGCGGCCGGCATGGGCGGAGGGATCTTCGTTAACCGACAGGGAAGCGTCGGCTTTCGGGGAGCGGGAGACGGACATGAAGGACATGGTGAGAACGGGTGGGGAGGGAGGAACAAGCTCAACAATGTCACGCTATAACGTTAACGTGATGACAGATTAAATTCGTTGCAATGGTTGCCCATCCCTTCAACGCAGCACCCCTACGGGGTGCCCACCATGGCCGCTGATCTGCTCGGCCACAGCGCCCTGGCGGTGTGTGATCTACCCCGCTCGTCCCGTTCGATCGGCAGCTGGGGCCTGGCCGCCCAACGCCAGGCCTGGGTGGGCGCAAGCGACCCCGCCGGCAACGTGCTCGAGTGGGTGGAGGAGCCCGTTGAGGGCTGCTCAGGCAGCTGATCCAGCGAGCCAGGGCGCGGCGCCAGCGGCCAGCAGCCGTCGTACCTGCTCCGGACTCAAGCCGATCCGCCCGAGGCTCTCGCTGAGCAGGGCGCTGAACTCGCCCACCAACTCACCCGGATCCATGCCGATGGCGATCACGTCGGCGCGCAGGGGCGAGAGGATGGCCAGGATCACCGGTATGGCGCGGGTGCACCAGGCGATGACGGTTCCGCCGACGGCCACGATCTGGGGCCGCAACCAACGTTCGCCGAAATCGAGATGCTTGCCTTCATCGGCCATCACCCGCGCCGTGATCGGCTGGGCATAGGCATCCGCCACGGGCAAGTAGGCGCTGTAGGCCGCCACGGCGAAGCACTCCACGATCAGGCACTGAATCACCACCTGGCCCACCCGATCGGCCTGGGCGCGTGCCTCCAGGAACAGCCCATGCAAGGGCGCGAACAGGCTGCGAGCCAGGACCAGCTCGGGCTGGATGCCCAGATGAAGCCCGCAGCCCACGAAGGCCCGGGCATGGCCCGCCTCCATCGCCGCCAGGTGCTTGAGCTCCCTGGCCTGCTCGGGAAATGCCGCCGCCAGCAACCGGAAATGGCGATAGGCAAGCCCCTCGCCCACGATCACCATGGCGTTGATGCGGCCATAGGCGTCCCGGTAGGCGGGGCAGAGGTAGTCGAGGCTAAACAGCGACATGGGAAGGAGGGAAGGAAAGGGAAGGGCCACCACCGCGAGGCCACAGATGGCCACCATGGAGGCCTAGCTGGTGCGCAGCCGCCGGGGCTCCACCCGCACCATGGGCTGGCTGAACTGGCGCAGCAGCAGCCCGGCGAAGCGCAGCTTCAGCCCCATCCGAGCGAAGGCGGCCCCAGGACTCCAGCCGCCGACAACGGGGGCCTTGATCAGCCGGTAGCAGGCCACCAGTTGATTGCGCAGTGGCAGATAGTTGCTGCCCTCCAACTCAAACACCCAGGGGAAGGCACGGCGGGCGGTGCGGTTGGTCTGGCGCATCACCTCGGCGTCGAAGAGATCGGGATCCATGCCCAGCAATTCGTAGAACTCGCCCCGCTCACAGACCGTGAGGCTATGGGTGAGAAACACCGACCACAGGAAGAAGCGACTGAGCAGGCGGCCGCGCAGACCATCGGTGAGCCGGGGCCAGCAGCGGATCAACAGATTGAAGATGTCGCCGTGGCGGCTCTCGTCCTGGCACCAGGGCTCGAAGAAATCAAACAGGGGGGCGAAGTTGTGGTTGGGCTGGGATTTGAGGTGCCGGTCGATCAGGATGTAACGCCAGTAGCCGATCTTCTCGGACAGGAACACCGAATACAGCACCCAACTCAGGGGAAACCAGGTGATCGGCCGGTTGGTGCTCAGCTTCGGCAGGTCCAGCTGGATGCCCTCGGCCACCAGGGCCCGGTTGAGGAAACCGGCATGGCGGGCCTCATCACGGGCCATCAGCTGGAACATTCGTCCCAGATCCTGGCGATCGGCCTGGAAGAGGCGGCGGGAGAGCTCCTTGAACAGCAGGAAGCCCGAAAACTCCGACACGCAGGAGCGCACCAAATAGCTCTCATAGGCCTCCTTTTCCTCGGCCGCGAGATCACGGAGCCGATCAAGCGGAGCACGGCGATCAAAGTGGTCGCGGTTGTAGTCGGCCTCCATTTCCGCCAGCATCGCCTCGAAGGCGGGACGCTGGGATTCCAGATCGGAGCGAGCCGCCTTCTCGATTTCGGTGGTGTAGAAGCGAGGCGTGAGCAGGTCTTCGCGCAGGTGGGGGGCGGAGGTGGTCATCGCTCGGGGGTGGCGAGGTTGGCGTTATGGCTGGCACGGGCATAGGCAAGGGCGTCGGCGCCATCGCGGTGCTGGCAGAACCATTCGTGGATGTCCATCAGCCACTGGAGCCGCTGCAGGCGCAGGTGCCCGCCACTGTGGAAGGAGTCAATCGCCTCCGCGGCCACCTGCCGGTGACTGGCCCGGTGGCCGCGGCAGAGGGCACCCCATTGGGCCAGCCAGCGCTCCTCAAGCCGCAGGTGGAGGCTCAGCTGGCGCAGCAGGATCGTGCAGGCGGTCCCTTCGGAACACTCCTCGGCGGGCGACAGCTCGGAGCGTCCGTCGCAGTGGGACCGGATCAGGCGCTCCAGCAGCCCCTCCAGTCGATCGTGCTGGCGCTCGAGCAGGAGCTGCTGCTCGCTCCAGACACGGGGCCAATAGTGGGCGACTGGGCGGACCTGGGGCGGCCCAACCAGCTCGAGAACGGCGGCCATCAATCAACGCCATAACGACATCGTGATACTACAGGACAATTAGGCAAAAGTCGTCGGGTCGATGGGCCGAGGTTTCGTGGCCAGCATCGATGCCCCGCTGGGCCGCCGCAAGCCACGCCGGCCACGGGAACCTCCAGGGGCGCGGCGGGGAACATCACGGCACTGCACTAGCTCGC
Organism: Synechococcaceae cyanobacterium ELA445; assembly: GCA_037134455.1. GTDB lineage: Bacteria > Cyanobacteriota > Cyanobacteriia > PCC-6307 > Cyanobiaceae > ATX-6F1. Next base: position 50,805 of record JBAXME010000014.1, read on the forward strand.
TAGTACGGAGCCATGGTCACCAACCCAGCCTTCCCCCTACACTCAGTTAAGCCTTGATGGGCTACCCCACGCGCCCCTCCCCTGCCCATGGAGGCTCTCGCCGACTACTTCAAGGTGTTTTCCGAGCCCAACCGCCTGGCGGTGCTCGATGCCCTGCGGGGTGGCTCCCTCAACGTCACAGCGGTGGTGGAGCACACCGGTCTGAGCCAGGCTCTGGTGTCCAAGCACCTCAAACTGCTCACCATCGCCGGGGTGGTGCGCCGCCGCCCCGAGGGCAGCCTGGTGTTCTACGAAGTGATTGACAAGGGCGTGTTCCGGTTGCTGCAGCAGGCGGACAAGCTGCTGTTGGCGGCCCGGCGCCAGCAGCTGAACACCCTCTCCTCCTACCTCTGAGATGAACCCCTGCACCTCCCCCAGCAGTTCAGGCCATGGTTGAGGGCCAGCCCACGTCGGTGGAGGAACTGCGCCGGGCCCTCGCCGCCGGCCAGCGGGCCTTCCCAGGGCTGGCCCTTGACGGCGCCGACCTGGGGGATCTGGACCTCACGGGCTGCGACCTCAGCGGCGGCAGCTTTCAGGAATCCCGCTTGGGCCGCACCCACCTTGGTGGTGCCCGCGCCGAGGGTGCCCGCTTCCAGCAGGCCCTGGTCTGGGGGGCCGACCTCTCCGGCCTGCAGGCGGCCGGATCGTTCTGGCACGAGGCCGACCTCTCGGGCTCAAGGCTGCAGAGGGCCGATTTCAGCGGCGCCCTGTTGCACCGCTGCTGCCTGCGGGGGGTGGTGGCCGCCGGCAGCCTCTGGCGCCAGGCGCGGCTGGTGGAAGCGGATTTCGGCTCCGGTCTGGACCAACTCACCGACCTGGGCGAAGCCGATTTCAGCGACGCCGACCTCAGCTTTGCCAGCCTCGGCGGCTGCCAGCTGCACGGGGCGATCCTGCGGGGGGCCTGCCTCTATGGCGCCGATCTGCGCGGTGCTGATCTGCGGGATGCCGACCTGCGCAACTGCGACCTGCGCAGCACCCAGTTGCAGGGGGCGCGGCTGGAGGGGGCCCGCCTAGGGGAGACGGATCCGCCATGAGCATGGACTAGCGTTTTGCCAGCGGCCCAGGGGCCATGGAGAAGGCGCATGGGGACCAGGGGCGTCACCGGAAGGGCCGGCTGCTGGCCCTCACGGGCGCCCTCGCCCTGGTGGCCCTGACCCTCTACCGCTGCGGCGAGGTGGGGCCCCAATCGATGGTCTGCCGCCACCGGGACGACCCGAAGGGGCAAATCGATTTCAGGATCGACGTGGGACGAGCTGACGACCGGGTGCGCTTCGCCGACGGCCAGATTCTGCCGGTGGAGGTGTCCCGCGATCAGATCACCTTTCTGGAGAAGGAATCCAACAGCTTTCACATCAACGACAACGACAGCGACGAGGCGGGCCTGGGGGTGCCGAACCCCTCGGATCGGGCCCTCGGCATTCCGGGCAACGTGGCCCCGATGGTGATCCATTTCGATCACCGCCACGACGTGGAACACCGCACCACGATTGATCGCCGCGCCCTCACCTTTGACGAACATGCCTTGAGCGAAAGCGGTGGCCTTGGGGCCAAGCTGATCGACGGCACCTGCCATGCCGTGCCGGCCCCCTGAGGGGATCCAGACCACAGCCGATGGCTTGTTACACGCCTAGCTTGCGGCCCTTGCCCACCCTTTCACCCGTGGCCACCTTCTCCCGCCTCAGCCCGAAGGAGCTGGCCGCCTGCCCCAGCTGAGTCGTGCGGGAGCCCATGGCGACCTCAGCGACCTGGAGGGGGGCTGATCGCCTGGAACCAGGCAGGTTTAACCCTGGAGCGGCGGACCGGGGCGGGCTGCTGGATCTGGCTCAGCGGTTTTGTGGGCGCTGGGCTGGTGTTCGCTGGCATCAGCGGCTGGTGCGGCATGGCCCGACGGCTGGCGGTGCTGCCCTGGAATCGGCCAGTGGGCTGAGGAACATCGGCAGGGCGTTGACCCGGCGGGCGAACTCCCGGTCCAGCTCGGTGATGCCGCCCCGGTCGTGGCTGGTGAGATCGATGCAAACACTGTTGTAAACGTTGGACCATTCCGGGTGGTGACCCAGCCGTTCGGCGATCAACGCCACCTGGGCCATGAAGCCGAAGGCCTCCACGAAGGAAGCGAAGCGGAAGTCCCGGTGCAGCTTGCCGCCCACCACCTGCCAGCCGGGCACAGCCTCAGCGAGGGTTTCGCCTGGGGCCCGCTGAACCTGGGCCCCCGACGGCAACGGCGCCAGGCTCACCAGGAGAAGGGGCAGGAGCCAGCCGACCAACCTTCTCAACCCAGCAGGTCGCGGCGGAGCTTATGGATGCGGGCCAGCAGTTCGGCACGCTTCTGCTGCCGCAGGGCATTGCGGGCCAGGAAGCTGAGCACACTCACCAACCCCACCAGCTCCAGGAGACCGCCCATCAGCGGCAGCTCATCGATGGCATGGAGCGTTGCCCCGGCCAGCTGGAGCACAAGGCCGGCCGCCACGGCCAGGGCCAGCAACCGCAGCAGGGGGAGCCAATCCTTGATCGAGGTCGCATGGAAGGCCGCGATCTGGCGCCAGAGCTCCGCCAGGAGCGCCCGTGGGAAGGGCGACGCCGCAACCGGAGAAGGGGCGTCGGGCTTGGCTGCTTCGGTTGCGGTGGGGCTGGCCGGCGGTGGGAGGGTGGCCAGGGG
>JBAXME010000015.1:0-53234 GCA_037134455.1 Synechococcaceae cyanobacterium ELA445
CCATGAGGCCCCAAGCCAGCCCGGGGGCAAACAGGCCGTGCCAGTGACGCCGCTTGATCACGGTTCGGTCCGGGGTGCTGGCTGTTGTGGTGGCGGCGTTGGCGGCTCGGGGGGGGGGAGGGGCGGCGGGGCTGCCATGGCTTGGGACGCCTGATTCAGATCGTGGAGTCCCAGGCTGGTGCGGGCCAGGCAACCGATGGAGAAACAGATGGCGGCGCTGCCGAAGAGGCCCATCTTCGCCTCCTGGGTTTCACCCTCGATGCGCGTCATGGCCAGCAGCACCACCCCGGCCGCCAGCCAGGGCAGGGTGACGACCATGGCGATCTGGGAGCGGGTCATCCCCATCAGCGCAGGCCCAGTTGCTCGCGAAGCTGCAGTTCCAACTGGCGCACGGCATTGTGGCGGGCCATTGCCCAGGTGAGCTTGCAGACGCAGCCGATTGAGAAGCAGATGGAGGCGTTGCCGAACAGCCCCCAGGCGTTGCTGCGAAGCGCGAAATCCTCCTCCACCAGCAGCCGCAGGGCCAGAATCACCAGCAGGCTAGCCACCACCCATGGGCCGTAGACCCAGCCCACGAAGAACTGATCCACAAACAGCCGACGCGACGGCCTGGCCATAACAAGGCAACCCATGGTGAACAAGTCTGCCCTGCATACAGGTGTGACCAAGCCTGGATGCGGCCGCCGGCCTAGCTGGCCCCCCCACGTTTGCGAGCCGGCGCTGAACGCCCAACCCTGGCAAGGCCCCAGGCACCAGCGAAGGCACCCCATGGGCGGGCCGTTGGTGGATCTCCCGAAACGGCCATCGGCCTGGACTGGTCGCTGTGCCAAGTAACCAATGAAGGAGCCAATCCAAGAGGCCCAGATCCAATCTCAAAGACGGGAGTGGAAACGCCTTCCCCACGCGTTGCCGCTTTCATGGATGACCCGTACGGCGATGCTTGGCCGAAGATGTGGCCCGAACGCGTTGGAGGCCCAAGAAGTTTCCCCATCGGCAGATCGTGAAGGCTGAACCGGAAGCCGAGGTTGCGTTTGAGCATCTCTAGCGCCGATGAAACTGGCCGTTCCTGATGTCCATGGCATGGTCCACCTTGAACCTGAAAGGGCCGTTCGAGTCTCAATCAGATCCTGTCATTGCCCCTCTGAGCAGGTGGGAGTAAGCGTGGCTCACCGGGTTTCAAGCCGATACGCAACTCAACCACGCAGTCTTTGATCGCATGGCCCCTTTCCATGCGGATGGGGCTGGGCACCTGTGTCCATCACGGGTCCTGCGCCTTCGACGCAAGTGGCCGCAAGCTTCAGTTCATGAACGTTGGCTGCCGTACGGGCCATGGAGTGGACCAAACCTGAGGCTGCCGTAACGCCGGACCCGAGAGGGGCTTCTGCCAGCCCCCTTTGCGTGCCCCAAACCATTGCAGTCCAACGCATTGGGGGAGATTCAATGCCGACGATTTGGATGCCCGCTCGGGATTGACGTGCCATGGGATCCCTTCGGCCTTGCCGTTGATCTGCGACGGGTAGGGCTTGGTTAGGATTGGTGATATCAGGGGTCTTGGCGGCAGAATGATTGGCTCAGCATGGACCACATCTGGGGATCCACTGGTGATTGGATGGGAATCGGTGCCCTAGGGGCCTCTGGCTTCCTGCCCACCACATTGACCGAAACCCGTGCTGTCTCAAGAGTTCTCAGCGATGGGTCGGTCCGTTAAGACCACGAGGCCTCCTCAGCATTGGCTTTGCATTGGCTTGATGGGCTCCCTTGGCAATGCGTAGGGAACTCCTACCCAGAATTGTTTTGTTTCTGGCCATGGTGGCAGGCTTTGCCTGGGCTTGGAGACATAGCCAGCTGATCCCGATGTTTGTGGTTGGGCAGCCTTCGGCCACTGGTCCGTTGCAGCAAAAAATGGAGGAGCCATTTTTTGCCCAGCTACACGCCAGCACAGGTCTGCCGATCAAGATAGATTATAAGCCGCTTGATGCCATTGGATTCAAGGATGTCTATCAGCTGCAGGCCTTGAAAGAAGGCACGTTTGATCTTGTTTCACTCCGCTTCATGCAGAATGTGAAGGTGGAGCCTGGGCTCCTTGGCATTGATATGCCGGGCCTTATCCACGATCGAAAGACAGCCAGGCAGGCTGCGGCTGCCTATGGGAGCACGTTGGATCGTTATTTGCAGGAGCGCTTCAACAGCAAATTGCTTGGGCTTTGGAGCTTTGGCCCACAGGAGTTGTTCTGCCGCAAGCCAGTCAGTCATCTGGCGGATTTGAGGGGAATGCGAGTTCGTGTGGCCAGTCCGGCGATTGCCACCGTGGTGGCGGAACTGGGTGCCAAGCCTGCGGTGATTGCTTTTGAGGACACCAGGGACGCCTTGACCAATGGCCTTGTGGATTGCGCCATTAGCAGTGCACAATCAGCCAATTCAGCCGGCTGGACGAAAGATGCCGCTTACTCCTTGGCGATTTCATTCCAATCTGGAATCAATGGCTATGTCATCTCCCTTGACACATGGTCTGCCATGACGCGCGCGCAGCAGAAGATGTTTGCCAGAGTATTTGATACCTATACGGAAGAACTCTGGAGGTACTCGGGAAAACTTTATGACGACATCAATCGTTGCCATGCTGGTGGAGTCTGTAGGGGATTGAATTCTCACAGGGTCAAGCGGTTCGAACCATCCGCCAGAGATCGTCGCCTGCTGCAGGAGATTGTTGTGCGTAAGTTGTTCCCCCAATGGGCTCCAGTCTGTGATCGGCTGCATCATGGTTGCAGTCGAGAGTGGTTAGCAAAGGTGGGGCCTTATCTCACAGTCCTACCTACTCTGCGCTGATGTTCTTCAAACGATTCGGGCCCCGGCTATCGAGGAAGAGCTCCCCACCCCAATCCAGCTTTTCCATGCCCCTGCAGTTGGTAGGTTTTCTATCAACTTTGGTCTTTGTTATCAATTGCACCTTTGAGGTGCTTGCGGCTCATGGTTTGCATGCAGAGCAGTATGGGTTGATCGCCCTGCTGCTGGTGGCATTTTGCCTTTGGGCAATCGCCGAGGTTGTTTGGCTGCAGCGCAAGTCTCTTCCCATTCCCCTCACCGAGCTTCACGTTGCGCTGTGGGCCCAGCTGGTGTTTGTCCTGCTTAGGCATGGCACCGGCTTGTTTCACACGGCAAGTTCACCTGATTTACACAATAGGGGCACCGGTCACGTCTTTGGCGTCAATACCAGTCTTGTTCTTCTGGATCTGCTGGTTTTTCTTGCGATCAGTAAATTAATTATTCATGTTTTTTCCTACGCGGAGTATTTGCGGGCTTGTCAGCTGCTGGTCCAGATGGAAGCCCTGGAATCCACTCGGCAGGATCTCCGTGCGGCCAAGGATGCGGCGGAGCAGGCCAACCTTGCCCTGCTTGCAGCCAATGCCCAGTTGCTTGGTCAAGCCAGCACTGATTCGCTAACAGGTCTCTCCAACCGCCGCCATTTCGAGGCGGCCCTCGCCAATCAATTTGACAGAAGCCTGAGCTTGAAGCAGCCCCTTTCGCTGCTGCTCGTCGATCTCGACCACTTCAAGTCAATCAATGACGGCTTTGGTCACCAGTCTGGTGATCAGGTGTTGGTGGAGATTACTCACTTGTTCAAGTCTAATTTGCGCAAATCAGATCTCGTGGCTCGATGGGGTGGCGATGAATTCATTGTCATGTTGCCCCAAACGGGAGGCCGGGAGGCCCTGCGACTGGCTGGGACGATCCGCGATGCGATTGCGGTGCATCCCTTCCCGAATGGACCTGCGGTGTCGGTCAGCATCGGCGTGGCAGAGCTGCGGCCAGGTGAATCGATGGATCAATGGTTCGCCAGGGTCGATCGTGCGTTGTACGCATCGAAGCAGGCCGGTCGAAATGAAGTGCAACTGAGTCAATTCAGCTGATTTCCCTACCCTGCCACCAGGGCATCTCTTTGCCTGACCTGTGGGATCGGGCAGAGGGGAACCCACCTATTCGCTAGCCCAGAGTGGGCCCATAACTCTTGGCAACAAATCTCTCCGCTGTTCCCTTGGGACAGGAGGATTGGCAGACACACCATCGACGATTCCATGTTGATCAAGCCAATTGCCCCTGCCCTGGCCTTGCTTTGTCTGGCATCGCTCCCCTCATCCGCGCAGGCCCAGAATGGGGCGAAATCCGATGCGGAGTGCCGCCTCAGCAGGAACGGTGAGGTTGTTTATAACGACGATTGCACGGTAAAGGAAAAAGCAGGCGATGGTCGACAAGCCTTTGTCGTTAAGTTCGACAACGGCAAGATCTTCCGGTTTTCTGGTCCCAATCGTCAGAACCTGAGGATTGAGGATGACTTTGCCAACGGCTCCAATGTGTTGTTTGAGGACAAGGGCTCCAAGGGCGTTTTCAGTTGGAATGATGGCAACAGCACCTACAAGCTCCAGGTCAAAACTGGCGGCGCTACCGGTGGTGGCTCCTCCAGTGGCGGCTACGACGGAGGTTCAGGCGGCGGACTGGTTCTGGGCCCACCGGTGCCGGACCTCCAGTACCTGGTCGGTAAGACTCCGCTCTCAGCCGTGCTCGGCTTCGTGATCCGTGGCACGAAGTACGTGAGCGAAACCCAGGTGCCACAGGGAAAGCTCACCTACATGCTGGATAAAAAGCGCTGCGTGGCCTTTCTGAGCACCAATGACATCTACAAGTCCATCACCTTGGCTGACGCCAGCAAGTGCCAGCGCTGATTTGCCCCTAGCCCAAGGCCTCTCCTCAGGCCGGCCAGCGCCAGGCGGCCCGCTCCAGCACCGTCTGGCCCGGTAACACCGTGGCCCCCAGCTCCCGCTCCAACCGCAGCAGCCGGCAGCCGGGAGTGGTCTCCAGAGCGGAGATCAGGGCCTCGGCGTGGGCCACCACCCACACCTGGGTGCGTTCAGCCACCGCGGTGATCAAGCGCGCCAGGGGGGCCAGCAGATCGGGGTGGAGGCTGTTTTCCGGTTCGTTGAGCACCAGCAGCGGCGGAAGCCGTGGGCTGAACAGGGCTGCCGCCAGCAGCAGGTAGCGCAGGGTGCCATCGGACAGTTCCGTAGCCTCCAGCGGCCGCAGCAATCCCGGTTGATGCAGCTGCAGGCGGAACAGGGGTGCACGGGTATCCACCGTCAGATGGCAACCGGGGAAGGCATCGGCAATGGCGGCCTGGAAGGCATCTCCGTCGCCGATCTCCAGGATGGTCTGCACCGCCGCCGCCAGATCGCCCCCGTCGGCCGCCAGCGAAGGCGTGCGGGTGGCGATGCGGCCGCTGCGGGCGGGGGCCTGGCGGTCGGTGCGGAAGCTGTCGTAAAAGCGCCAGCTCAGGATCGTGCGCCGCAGCTGAAACACCTCCGGGGCTTCGAGCGGATCGGAGGCCGCAGTGAACAAACTCTCGTGGGGCGAGACCTCCAGGGCGATCGGCACCGCTCGGCCCCCTTCCCCGCAGCGCTCCACCACCGCCCCCGAGCGCTGCACCAGCAGGCTGCGGGGATGGAAAGGGCCGCCGGCCCAGATCCACTCCCGCTTGATCTCCGGATCCAGCACGAAGGCACTCGTGTGGTCGTCGGACTGATAGCCCAGCTCGATGGCATAGGAGAGGGTTTCGCCGGCGATGCCCAGCCGCAGCCGCGCCGTCTCCCGCCTGCCGCTACTGCCCTGCACCGGCTCCTCCCCACGGCGCATCTCCCGCGTGGTGCGCTCCGGCCCGGCCCAGAACACCGCCGGCAGCCCCCCCTCGGCGGCCAGGGCCGCCACCAGATCACCGCGGGCGGCGGCACTAATCATCCCCAGGGAGCGATACAGGTTGCTCTTACCGCAACCGTTAGGGCCACACACCAGGGTGAGGCCCCCATGGGGCTGGGCCCCGAGCGGCAGGGTGAGCTGCTGCAGGGAGCGGTAGCCCGCCACCGCGAGGTGGGTGAGCGAACGAGCTCTCGCTCTGGCTGTGGTGGGCTGTCGTGACACGGCCTTTACGGCTGGTTGATGATCCGGCTGCGGTTCTCGAGCATCAGGGAGGCATAGCGAGCCGCCAGATCAGAGAGCTGTTGCTGCCAGCGCGCCGCCGAGCGGGGCATTGGCTCGATCACGCTGAACGTGGCCACCGGCAACAGCGCCTTGGACGGACCGACCCGGGGGCTGAGGCCAAGGGTGATGGCCACCAGATCCTTATCGGCGTGGGCATCGAGCAGCAAGTAGGTGGTCCAGCGCTGATCGGGGAAACGCTGGTCGTAAGCCGCCGGCAGGGCGCCGTTGAAGATCCTGCGCAGCTCACTGGCGGAAAAGTTGGTGCCGTTCTGGCGGTACTGCAGGTCATAGGCCCGGGCGGGAAGCGCCAGGGCTGCACCGATCAAAACGGATGCAGCCAAGCGGCAAGGGAACGCCCGCATCAGAACTTGAGCACGCTGGTGGGCCGCAGGATCCAGCCCGCCTCGCCAGCCTTGAGCTTGTAGCAGATCTGCCGTTGGCCGCCGGTGGCCTTGGCGTTGCTATCGCCTGGTTTGTAGATCGGGAAGCGGCGCGCCAGGCAGCTCTCCACCACCTGGAACTGGTCGTGGCCCTGGTAGCCCTGGGCGTTGGCACCCGTGAGTTCCGGCAGGGTGATCGGGGAGAGTTCGGCGCCTTTGATCACGGCGTAGGCCACCACTTCGCCGTAGCTGCCGCTGCCAGCCCCCTGCACGAACACGTAGATCTCGGGCATGCCGTTGCTATTGAGGTCGGCCACCTCGGCACCCACCACCTGGCCATTGACCGTTTGGCGGATCGGCCTGATCGGCGGCTTGGCGCCCGTGGTGGTGATGGTGAGCTGCTGCTGGGAGCCCTCACCGCTGCTCTGCACCTGGAAGCTGATGCCCTGGAGCTTCAGGGTTTGGTTGAAGGCTCCGCCGGCCCAGGCGCTGCCAGGAAGGTTGGTGGCCAGGAGCAGGGCGGCGGCGGTGAGCTGGGGGAACAGGCGCTTCATGGTGCAACGCGAGGGCGGAACGGAACTTTCATCAGCATGGTGACTCTCGCCCCAGCCGTGGGGGTGGAGTGCCCCTGGTTAGATGAGGCAAGCCAGCAGTCTCGGGTTTCAAGACCAAAGGATGAAGGCTGCGCCCCACCGATCTGAATCCATCTGACGTCCCATGGCCGCCGAATCCCCCACCGTCCTGATCACCGGCGCCTCCTCTGGGATCGGTGCTGCCACGGCGGAACGGCTGCTTGCCAAGGGTTGGCGGGTGATCGCTGCGGCGCGGCGCACCGACACCATGCAGTTCCTGGCCGAGCGGGGGGCCATTGTCGAGCCACTCGACCTCAGCGACGGCCAGTCCCGCCAGGCCCTGGCCGATCGGGTCAGGGATCGATTCGGTGCGCTCGATGCCCTGGTCAACAATGCCGGCTTCGCGGAGGTGGGGCCGCTGGAGACCATGCCGCTCGAGCGTGCCCGAGCGATCTTCGAGGTGAACGTGTTCGGGCTCATGGGCCTCACCCAGTTGCTGGTGCCGCCGATGCGTGAACGGGGCCGAGGCCGGATCGTCAACGTCTCCTCGATCGCCGGTCGCTGGGTGACGCCGGGCGCCGGCTGGTACGGAGCCAGCAAGTTCGCCCTCGAGGCCCTCAGTGACGCGCTGCGAATGGAGCTGAAAGCCTTTGGGCTGGAGGTTGTGGTGATCGAGCCCGGGCTGATCCGTACGTCCTTCCCGGAGGTCACGGCTGCATCGATGCGCCAGGCCCAGGGCTCTGGGGTCTATGGCGGCATGATGCGAAAGGTGCAGCTGGGCTGGGAAGCGATCTACCGCGGGGCCTCTTCGCCGCAAGAGGTGGCCGCCACGATTGAGCAGGCTCTCCACAAACCCAATCCGCCCGCCCGCTACCTCTGCGGGCACCAGTCGTCCTCCGTCCTGGCGAACCGACTGCTCCCAACCGCGCTCTGGGATCGATTGATCCGAAGCCGCATGACCTGAGGGGTGACTGCGGCTCCAAGGTCGCCCATTCCTGCCCACCCGCTGCCTCCAGGTCGTAGGGCACGATCTGGAGGTCCAGAACGAGGCCCCGAGCCAGGACCTCTGCGATGGGGATTTCGAGGAGGAGGACGATGGAGCGTTTTCAGAAGGGAGTGGGGCGACGTTGCGTGATCCTTCCCCCCGCTGGGCGGTGGGGATTCGCTGGCCGGATGGGCCCAGTTGCGGCGATTGGGCTGGCGACCCTGGCGGGGCTGAGCAGCGGCAGTCTTCGAGCGGAACCGCTCAAGGGCACGGTGCTCTCGATCGGCGATGGCGACACGATCAGGGTGCTGCATGGACAGCAGCGCCTCACGATCCGGCTGGCCTGCATTGATGCCCCCGAGATGGCCCAGGCCCCCTACGGCGCCCAATCCCGCGCCTACCTGCAAACCCGGTTGCGGATTGGCTCTCCAGTAACGGTGCTGCCGCAGACGATCGATCGCTACGGCCGCACCGTGGCGGAGGTGATCGGGGAGATCAACCTCAACCTGGCGCTGTTGGAGGACGGCCAGGCCTTCGCCTATCGGCGTTACCTGAACCAATGCAACGCCAAGGAGTATCTCGATGCCGAGTACCGGGCCTCCCGCCACCGCTATGGCGTTTGGCTGGTGCCCGGGGGGATCACCCGCCCCTGGGACTTTCGGCGGCTCCGGCGCTCCGGTGGGCGGGTCAGCCAAGCCAGCTCTTCAGCCAGGGCTGCCAGCGCTACGGGAACCTGGCCGATCGTGCAGCACCCCTAAGGGCTGGGGCCTTCCCGCCCCAAGCTTCAGACCCCTACCTTCACCTTGCCGACGCCCATGCTGCGCAGCTCCGAGAGCAGGCCGTTGAGCACGGCCTTGGCGTCACCGAAGACCATGGCCGTTTGGGGAAGCTCGAAGAGGGCATTGGCGATGCCGGCGTAGCCGGCGCCGAGGCTGCGCTTCACCACGAATACCTGGCGGGCCTGGTCCACCTCAAGCACGGGCATGCCGTAGAGGGGGCTGGAGGGGTCGCTCTTGGCGTCGGGATTGACGACGTCATTGGCGCCGAGCACGATCACCACGTCGGTGCGGGGAAATTCGGGGTTGATGGTGTCCATCTCGAGCAACTGCTCGTAGGGCACATCGGCCTCGGCCAGCAGCACGTTCATGTGGCCGGGCATGCGACCCGCCACCGGATGGATGGCATAGCTCACCTCGACCCCATGGTTTTCGAGCAGCTTGGAGAGCTCCCGCAGGGCGTGCTGGGCCTGGGCCACCGCCAGGCCGTAGCCCGGCACGAACACCACCCGCTCGGCCTGCTCGAGGGCCATGGCGCATTCCTCGGGGCTGCAGCTGGTGATGCGGCTGTAGCCGGCCTCGCCGCCGGCACCACCGCCACCGCTGAGGGCACTGGCACCGAGGGCACCACCAAACAGCACCGAAAGCAGCGAGCGGTTCATGGCCGTGCACATCACCTGGGTGAGGATCAGGCCGGCCGCACCCACCATGGCGCCGGCCACGATCAGCAGCTGGCTGCCCACCACAAAACCGGCGGCGGCGGCGGCCACCCCCGAATAGGAATTGAGCAGGGAGATCACCACCGGCATGTCGGCGCCGCCGATGGGCAGGGTGACACCCACCCCGAGCAGGCTGGAGCTGATCACCAGCAACCAGAGCGGCAGACCGGTGGGATCCCCCGGCAGCAGCACGGCCCCCACCAGGGCCGCCACCGCCAGGGAGATGTTGACGACATGGCGCAGGGAACTCTGGGTCCAGGCGGGGGTGCTGAGCCAACCCTGCAGCTTGGCCATCGCCACGATCGAGCCGCTGAAGGTGATGGCTCCCACAAAGACGGAGATGGCGATCGACACCAACGCCACCATGTCGGCGCCGTCGGAATCGAACAGGGCCACGCCGACGGCCACCAGCAACGAGGCCAGACCACCGCAGCCGTTGAACAGGGCCACCACTTCGGGCATGGCCGTCATCGGCACCCGCAGGGCGGTGACCACCCCGGCCAAGCCACCGGCGGCGCTGCCGGCGGCAATCCACAACCAGGCCATCGGCCCCGGACGGATCTCAATCAACAGGCCCAGCACGGCCAGGGCCATGGCCACGGCCGCCAGCTGGTTGGCGCCGCGGGCGGAGCGCACCTTGGAGAGGCCCTTGATGCCGAGGCCCAGCAGCAGCACCGCCACCAGGTCGATGGCATCGGTCAGCAGAGCAGTGGACATCAGTTGTCTCCCTTGCGGCGGAACATGGCGAGCATGCGGTCGGTGACCAGGAAGCCACCGACCACGTTGTAGAGGGCAAAGCCCAGGGATAGGGCCCCGATCAACAGCAGGGCCTGGTTGTCACCGGCCTTCTGGATGAGGGTGAGGGAGGCGAGCACGGTGATGCCGCTGATGGCGTTGGCGCCAGACATCAGCGGCGTGTGCAGGGTGGGGGGCACCTTGCCGATCAGCTCAAGACCCAACAGGCTGCCGAGCAGCAGCACCCAAAGGGCCTGGGAAAGGGCACTCATCACGAACCTCCGTTGCGGGAACCGTTGGGATAAACGACATCTTCACGACGGCAGATGCCGCCGTGGGTGAGCAGACAGCCCGCCAGGATCGGGTCCTCGGGATTGAGCCTGAGTTCCTCCTCGTCGAGCAGGTGCTCGATCAGGGCCGCCACGTTGCGGGCATAGAGGGCGCTGGCGTGGTTGGGGACGCTGGAGGGCAGGGCATCGGCGCCGATCAGTTGCACCCCGCGGCGCTCGACCGTCTGGCCGGCCACGGTGCCGAAGCAGTTGCCGCCCTGGGCGACGGCTAGATCGACCACCACGGCGCCGGGCCGCATGCCATCAAGCATCTCCTCGCTGATCAGCCGCGGTGCGGTGCGACCCGGCACCTGGGCGGTGCAGATCACCATGTCGGCGAGGGCGAGCTGGTCGGCCAGCTGCTGCCGTTGGGCCGCCAAGAACGCCTCACTGGCGGCCTTGGCATAGCCCCCCTCTTCGGCGGGCTTGTCCTCGAGTTCGGGCGGATCGATGAAGCGGCCACCCAGGGATTCCACCTGTTCTTTGGCGGCGGCGCGCACATCCGACACGTACACCACTCCGCCGAGCCGCTTGGCGGTGGCGAGGGCCTGGAGGCCGGCCACGCCAGCACCGAGCACCAGCACCCGTGAGGGCTGGATGGTGCCGGCGGCCGTCATCAGCATCGGCACGTAGCGATCGAGGGCGGCGGCGGCCAGCAGCACCGCCTTGTAGCCGGCGATGTTGGCCTGGGAGGAGAGCACATCCATGCTCTGGGCGCGGCTGATGCGTGGCAAGAGCTCAAGGGCAATGGCCGAGGCCTCCCGTTTGTTGAGGGTCTCGGCCAGGTGGGTGGCGCCGTAGGGCGAGAGCAGACCCACCAGCAGGGCGCCCGGCCGCAGGCGCTGCAGGTGGGAGGCCGGGGGCGCCTGCACGCAAAGCACCCCGTCCGCCTCCTCCCAGGGCAGGCCCTCCTCCGGCGCCAGTTCGGCCCCGACGGCCAGGTAGTCGTCATCGCGGAAACCAGCCGCGGCGCCGGCCCCCTGCTGCACCCCCACGCTCACCCCCTTGCCCCGCAGCCGTCGCACGGTCTCGGGCGTGGCGGCCACGCGCCTCTCCCCGGGGGAAAGCTCTCGCGGCACTAAAAATCTCACCAAGGATTCATCTGCCTCAGGTCATCTCCACTAGTAGGGGGGAGCAGGCCCCGGATAAGCGTTGTCGCGACCAATGTGCGGACTCGCGCACCGGGGACTCCGGGCCGGGGAGGCGGCTTTGGGCAGCACCCCCAGGCGATGCTCCAGGCTCGGCATAAGCCCTGGAGCCTCTCGGATGAGCCACGACACCCTGCCGCCGATCGCCGGCCGTGAAGCCGAGCTCCTGGCCCTGGTGCAGCAGCCCCAGCCGGTTGTTCTGGGGCAGACCCAGCTTGATCTGGCCCCCATCGGCTCGGTGTTTGCCTGTGCCCTGCACATGCATCAGCCGACGATCCCCGCCGGGGCCCAGGGAGAGCTGATCGGCCATCTGCAATACATGTTCGAGCACCCCGGCGAGGGCGATAACCACAACGCCGAAGCCTTTGCCCAGTGCTACAAGCGGATGGCTGATCTCTTGCCTCAGCTGATTGCAGACGGCTGTGATCCGCGGATCATGCTGGATTATTCCGGCAACCTGCTCTGGGGCATCGAGCAGATGGGCCGCCAGGACATTCTTGAGGCCCTGCGACGACTCGCCTGTGATGCCACGCTCCAACCCCATGTGGAGTGGCTGGGTACGTTCTGGAGCCATGCCGTGGCCCCCTCTACCCCGATTCCCGATCTCAAACTCCAGATCCTGGCCTGGCAACACCATTTCGCCGCCCTGTTTGGCGTGGGGGCCCTGCAACGGGTGAAGGGATTCTCGCCACCGGAGATGCACCTGCCCAACCACCCCGACACGCTCTACGAATTGGTGAAGGCCCTCAAGGAGTGCGGCTATCGCTGGCTGCTGGTGCAGGAACACAGCGTTGAAAACCTTGATGGCAGCAGCCTGCGTCAGGAACAGAAGGTGATCCCCAATCTGCTGCTGGCGCGTAACTCCAGGGGGGAAACGGCCTCGATCGTGGCGTTGATCAAAACCCAGGGCTCCGACACCAAGCTGGTGGGCCAGATGCAGCCCTACCACGAAGCCCTGGGTCTTCACCGGCAGGAGCTGGGGGGGACAACGGTGCCGTCGATCGTGACCCAGATCGCCGACGGCGAAAATGGCGGGGTGATGATGAATGAATTTCCGCCGGCTTTCCTGCAGGCTCACCACAGCATCGCCCGGCAGGAGGGTGGCCGATCGGGAACGGTCGCCATCAACGGCACGGAGTATCTGGAGTTGCTGGAGGCCGCCGGTGTGCAACAAGAGGATCTGCCGGTGATTCAGGCGGTGCACCAACACAGGCTCTGGCAACACCTTGACGGTCCCCCCACCCCTGAAACCGTGGCCGCGGCGATCACCGACCTCCAGCAGCAGGATCCCCCCCTCTCCATGGCCGGCGCCTCCTGGACCAACAACCTGAGCTGGGTGGAGGGTTACGCCAATGTGCTGGAGCCGATCCACAGCCTCAGCGCCCAGTTCCACCAGCGCTTTGACCCCCTGGTGGCCCAGGATCCGGCGGTCACCCAAACCGAGCCCTACCAAAGGGCGTTGCTGCACCTTTTGCTGCTGGAAACCAGTTGCTTCCGCTACTGGGGCCAGGGCACCTGGACCGAGTACGCCCGCGAGATCCACCGGCGGGGGAGCGAGGCCCTGGAGGGGGCGTCAGGTGGCTGAATCCGTGCTGATCGAAGCCGTGAACCACCGTTACCAGCCAACAAAGCGCCTGGCCCGATGGGGGAAGATTCGATGATTCCACAGAGCTGCCTTCTCATTGAAAGCAAGAAGTTCCCGATCCTCCCTGGGGAGGATTGGGAGATTACGAATGAGCACATGTACGGAAAAGCTCTCTGCATCTATCTGCAATCCGAGCTGCCGCGCGCTGGAATCAGTGTGCCGTTTTTCTGCAACGAAGACTGGGGTTGGTGGTTAGAGGTGGAACGTGGAGCGTTCAAGATGGCGCTCTGCATCTACTCCGACCCCGACGCCACAGAGCATCCCGAGAGATATGCGCTCATGCCCTCGATCGATAGAGAAACGAAATGGTCCTGGTCAATGTTTAAGAAGGTCGATGTTTCCAAGGATGTCCTGGCGCTCGTCGACATGGTTGAGTGCACATTCAAGAACGACAAGGATGTTTTGTCCGTCACCAGGCATGATGAATTCCCGTTCTAAAGTGGGGTACCGATGGGATTGATCCATACCGGTGGGTCTCGCATCGGCCGGAGCTTCCTGAGATCGTGGAACTGGACTTGGCCCTTCGCCCGACTGGGGGTTGCCGCTGACGCCCTCAACCTCAGCACACCGGGCAGGGCCTATGAGTTCGGGCGCGATTCGGTCCGTGCGATCCGGCTTGTGGGCCCTAGGGGCATAGCGATTGAGCACGCCGTTCCGGAGGTTCCTCCGTGCGTGGTGTTCTGGAGCTTCAATCGCGACACCGTCATCGCCGCTCTCCAATCGGAGGGCTATCCGATCTTGAAGGGCGAGTAGGGGTCGTTGTGCCTGGCAAACCGGCCTAAACTGGTGTCAACGGGGGGCGCCAGGCGGCTGCCCATCGGCAAGGAACGAAGCGGTGTTGCATTGAAAGCAGTTGGATGATGAACAGAACGGTGTTGTGCCCATTGGCGATCCTGAGTCTGTGGTTGTCTCCATGCACCCAATCCGTAAGTGCCGCACCGCCCATGGCGCAGGCTGTGGATGGTTTGAAGGCGATCCAGAGATCCCCCGGCATCTCTATCCATCACCTGTTCCAGCACTGGGTCCACTCCAGTCAGGAGGAACCACCGGGCAGCACGGTTCAGGTCTTCCGCCCAGCTGGGTCACGGGCTTTTCCGCCGAGCCGATTCAGGATGGCCTACAAGTTTGCTCCAAACGGAGATTGTGAATTCTACTTTCTTTCCCCTGATGATGGCCACCGTTTCAAACCGTGCAGTTGGGCAATGGGCCCGAGCAACAAGATGATCCTTCAGATCAGCGAGAATGGAACAACGACCTCTTTCAGGATCGTCCAGCTCACCGCGAAGATTCTGCGACTTGCCTCTTTAGAGCCGCAGAGAAACAAATGAGCAAAAGCCCATTTCCCGGTTGCAGCCGCCGCTCAAAGAGAAGCCAACCGTTTGGGACATGGCCAATGCTTGGGGCAACAATGTGTGCTGGTCACTCGGCCTGCAATTTCTCGACGACCTGTGGATGATGGGGTGTCCGCCTTCTCAGAGAGGCACGTGCGGTCAAATTCCACGCTTAAGCTGCGCCCTACTTCCGCTCAGATGTCCTGCCGTTGTCACCCGTTTCACTTAAACATTCGGTGGTTTCCCAGAGAGGCAAGACTCACCGTTATTGGAGTGGCCACTGCACTGGCCTGCCTTCCACTTCTCGGCTGTGAGCCACTCTGGAACGCCGCCAATCGTGCGGGTCTTGAGTCAGACGTTCGCGATCTTCTGAAGAAAGCCAAGGTCGTACCGCAGCGCCTTGACTGCCGCATGGTCGGCTCCACCCGCGATGCCTCCTGCTCGCTTCGTCTGTCCCAGGCAGAGGCCGCGGCTGTCATTCAGGCATTGGCGCTTGGGCGCATCAATTCCTCATCAGGGGCCCTGTCTTCCCCAGCGCATCCCAGCGCTGTTGCTGGCCCCAGCTGCGTGGTCGGAGCCAGCGCGCCGCTGGCGGCCTTCGGGAGCACAGATCGTCGCCCCAATGCCCTTCGCCTCGACGGTGGCTCTGCCTTTGAGTACCTTCTCCTCACCTATAAGCAGTCAACGGGCCAGGCTTGTCTTCAGCTCTCCTACTCCTACGGCTAAGCCATCGCTGAAAACTGGCCACCTCGAGGCAACGATGGGCTCGATGGTTCCGTCGATCTGGTTCACGGCGTTGGTTCTACCTGAAGAGAAATGCCTTTGGAGGTCGTTGCGTTAGCTGCCCAGCAGGGTGATCAGCACCTCGCGCTCCCGCGGCCCGTCGAGCTCCACCAGCAGTACCGATTGCCAGCGGCCAAGGCCGAGCCGGCCCTGCACCACGGGCAGGCTGAGCTGGTTGCCCAGCATCAGGGCAATCAGGTGGGCATGGGCATTGCGCGGTTCATCCGCTGGGATACCCACGCGCTGATCCAGATCGTTGTGAAGCCAGGGGCGATCTGGCGGTGCCAGCTCGAGGAAGAAGCGCTCGATGTCGGCCAGTAGGCGTTGCTCGTTCTCGTTGAGGGCAAGGGCGGTGGTGGTGTGCTGTCCCACGGCCACCAGTAGGCCGTCGCCGATCCCGCTGCGATCGATCAGGGCCTGGAGCTCTGGGGTGATGTCATGGCAACAGAAGGATCCGGCCGTCTGCAGAGGGAGGCGGTGATGCAGGAGCTGGGTCATCGGCGGTGACGGGTGCGTGCACGGATGCTGCGGGCCGAATCAATCTGGTTGATGGGCTGGGCCCTCCCTGAAGGGTGAACGGGCCACGATGGCGTCGATGCCCAGTTGCGCCCGCCAGTCCGCCAGGGGGTGATGCCAGCCCTCCTCCCAGCGCTGGGCCAGCAATGGGGCACACATTCGGCCCAGTTCGAGGCCGTACGCCACCGCCTGGCCCACATCAACCTGGCCTGGGTTGGGGCCCTCGAGACAGCGGTGCAGAAGATCGGCGCCCAGCACCATGGCGCTGCCGGGCCAGCGCAGCTGCATCACGTTGATGGCGCTGATCGCCGCCTCCCCCGCCGAGGTGGGGGGGCAGCCGCACACCACATGCCAGAGGTCGTGGGTGTGGCGCACCCGCTGGTGGATCCAGGTGTCGTCGCCATCGATGCCGGCCTGCAGCACGGGATCGGGCAATGGCTGACCACCGGCCCCGGAGAACCAGCTGGAATAGGCGTGGCCGAGGCTGTCGGGCGCCATGGAACGCATGTCCGCCTGGCTCGGCCAGGCCCCCCAGTAGCGCTCCCGCATCAGTGGTGCGATAGCGGGGTCCAGTCGAATGGCTGCGCGGGCCGCATCGGCCACCGGCGTGGTGTAGCTCCTGGTGAACAGATCGAAGCCGTGCTCCAGATCGTCGGGGTTCTCCACCAGGGCCGACAGATCGGTGGCCAGGTGGAGCAGCTGGCGGCGCAGGGAGGAACGCATGGCAGGCGGTTTGGCGGGAGTTGGATCTGACCCTGGGGTCGTGACGGATCACCGGGCCTACACGTCGATGTCGCCATCAAGCTGATCCTGATCGATGGGGCGTAGGCCCTGTGGCGCGGTGCGGTGTTGGTCTTGATGGGGGTTGGGGTTGGGGTCTGCTGTGTTCTATGGACAGGGGTCTTGGGGCCTAGGCCTTCCATCCCTGCCCAATGGCTCCCCCTTCACCTGCTTTCCCTTTGATTGTTTCCGCACAGTTTGCAGAAGGTTGTTGGTACTTTCTTGATCGAATCAGCAAACGCGCACGGAGCGACCGGCATGGAGAAGGGAGGGTTGCTAATTCCAAGAATGTTCAGTGTGATAGACGTGTTGATGTCAGTTGCTTGGATCTTTGAGTGGACGTGATCGTTTATTGGTTTCGCGAGGTATTGATCTTTTTAAAGAAGTTGATGGGGAGATAGGTTAAAATTGCGAGTGCTGTAATCCCTATTGGTGGCGGCAGGTAGGTTCCGGGCGAGTCGGCAATTGCTGCAATGGCGAAGGTTGCCAAGGCTTTGGTTAGTGATGTGCCAAATACAAACTCCAGCTCTTCTCTTTTTTCAGGGGTTTGTCCGTGCTGTCTCTTTTCAGACTTTGCCAATGCCGCTAACAGTAGGTAGATGATGGCCACAAGGGCAAAGACGCAAATTCTGGAGTAAATAAGGAGAACCCTGTGGCTGTCTGCCTGCAGCACTTCATCGATTAAGAAGTGATTGACGAGGTAGTAGAAGGGAGGGACCAGGCTGCTTAGAAATAGAATCCAGCCCGTGGATAGTGCAAAGATTCGGAGTCTTTTGGCGTCAAACAAGAGAGTTTTGTGGTAGGACCAGATGTCGTAAATGATGGTGAATATGGCAAAATAGCCTATTAGCAGTACCGCGGTGGCTGCAACCAGTGTGGTTGGTGAATTGCCATGGCTTTTGCTCTTTTCTATTGACTCCAGAATGATCGCCGGGAGTTCAATGACAAGCAGTGTGAGGATGATTCCATAGGTTGCGTCGATGATGCCAACCCAGTTTTCGCCGCTGGTTTTTCCAATTATTTTTGACGGAATCATCTTGGCTGAGCGATTTAACGACATTAGCAGAATCGCGGCCAGGGGCGAGGCGATCGAGCCCCGTTAGGGGTGTCTGTCGTTCAGGCGCTCCATTGATCCTCAGGCACGGCATTGATCCGGCGATGTCTTCCCCTGTTGATCAGTTAATGTTGACCTAATCGCTTTTGCTTACCCATACCACGAGTAGCGGCAATCGTTCCCAAAGACGATGTTATCTCAATCCCCGGTGGCGTCAGTGGATCGCTGCGGGGTGTTTGGTGTATAGCTCAGCAACAATTTTACGAAGGATCCCAATCGATTGCCCCTACAACTTGCCGAGAAGCAGAGCGGTTAGCATGCCCTTGTTGGCTGGTCGTCGACCCGCTCCAGCAACTGATTTCTGGAGGCCTGCCATCAGTTGAACAGTTCAGGATCGGACTGGCTGATCTCCTCCCAGAAGGATTGAAAATTCAACCAGCCGGCCTGGGGGCTGGCCGTGTGTTCGCGGGTGAAGGAGGCCCATTCCGGTCGGATCCGCTTGGGGCTGCCCGCCGCCTCGGCCAGCAGCTGGGCCTGGCAGCAGCGCTCCATCGCTAGAAACCAAAAAGCTGCCGCATCCACCGTTTCCCCCACCGTGAACAGGCCGTGGTTCTGGTGAATGGCGGCCTTGCCGCTGCCGAAATGGCTGGCAAAGGTGCGCCCCGATTCCACTTCAAGCACCACCTTGCCGCCATCGGCCTCGATCAGCACGTGGTCGTTGAAAAACGCACAGGCATCTTGGGTAATCGGATCGAGCAGCCGGCCGAGGGAGGCAAAGGCCTTGCCATAGGGGGAATGGGCATGGGCGGCCGCATGGATGTCAGGCCTGGCTTCATGGACGGCGGCATGCAACACAAAGGCGGCCCGATTGACGGGCCGGTGTCCATAGACCACTTCACCGGCATGGTTCACCAAAATCAGGTCGCTAACCCGCATGTGACGGAACGACAGGGCAAAGGGATTGACCCAGAAATGGTCTGGATATTCCGGATCGCGCACGGTGATGTGGCCGGCCACGCCTTCGCCGAAACCCGAGCGTCCAAATACCCGCAGGGCACCGGCCAGGTGGGTGAGCCGATAGCGTCGTTCCTCGGCAAGGGTTTCGAACTGGGGCGGACTCTGGTGGATCAGGGATTGGGGAACGAGCTCCACACCATTGATTTGTCGCCTCAGGTTGGGGTTCGCTGGCGCGGCCATGGTTGCCCTGATCCAAACGATCGCAGCCTTGAGTCTGCCAGTGATGGGTCCAGGGAGTCACACCGACAGGGCTGGCGGGGTTAGGGCCCATAGCCACCCCATGGCCCGTCTGATCCAGGGCTCAGCCCTTGGTTTGAGGCAGATACGGGCTCCAGGCAAGTGGATTGATCAAGACCTTGTTCTCCATGATTGTGAGCATGCCGTTCCTCTGAACATCGTCGATCAGAACCAGCCGCTCAAGGTGGGGGTCGGCTGAATCCTGACGGTGCCTTCAGGGGCATCGAAGCTGATCTTGATCAAGGCCTCTCGCACCTTGTGGTTGTTGGTGCTTCCCGCCTTCTCTTCACCCTTGGACCAGAACCAGACCATGCCGCAGCCAGTTGCGGCCGGGCCGCTGGTGACCAGCTTGATACCCCACGTCGCCTTGCCGTCAGTGGTGTACTTCTTGGAGGCAGGGATCTCCTCCCCCAGCCATTTGCAGGCGTGATGCCGGCGGCCTTGAGCTGTTTGTTGATGATCGTGTTGCCGGTGTACGGGTAGATGGAGTCGGAGCCCACAGAGAAGGAGCTCATGCCCTTGTTGTTCAGCAGCCAGTCAAGGGCGGGTTCCGCTTGTTGATCGGGGGCGGGATCGCTGGTGCAGATGGTTTTGGAGCATTCCTGGCTTCAAACACCGGCAGCATTGCCTTTCTGCTGACGGAGGTCCAACCGCCTAACACCATGGGCACCTGGTCTTGATCAATCAGTTTCTTCGCCTTCTCGGCAAAGCTGGGCCAGCCGGAGGCACCATGCTCTTCGATCGCCATCCGTTCGAATCCGGCCAGCGCTGTGGCACGGCTCAGCAGACGAAATGTCGCTGTGAGCATTGGGCTGGGCTGGGCTGGCTGGGAAAACACCAAAAAGCCGTCTGCTGTCCAGGTGACAGGGGAATGTTTCACCGAATACCTGGGCCGATGGCTAGGGATTAGCTGGCTTTTGTATCGACAAGAACCCTTGTCTTCAGCTTTTTGTGGGCGGGCCATGGTGGTGAATCCGTTGGCGCACCCGCGGCACCCTGGTCATTGGTGGTTAGGCGGGGCTTGCGAATTGTCGAGGGCGCCCGACCTCGTGAATTGAGCATTTTTACTCAATTAAAGTGATCACCAGGCATCCACACCGCTTTCTGCTGCCCTGCCGATGGCTCAGTCCGTCGACGAGTCAACCATTTTTTTGCAACAAGGCCTTGGCCCAAGGCAGAGGAGTTCACCATTTGCCCCTTGGTGTTGGGGCTCCTCAAGGCCCACACTTCGACCTAAAACCCTGCTTCCGCAACCGATCTGGTCGGCTTGTTCAACGCACTGTCCCATGCCCTGATGCCATGGGGGACCATTCCACCTTTGTAGTGCTGTTACTGGTGGACGGCCTTGCGATCCTGTAAAGTTCAATTGATCAATGGGCTGGCATTGATGCGTTAATGCCAGAACCGCATCAGACCTTTGCGATTGGCGGTCGTGCTCCAGTCAGATCTGGCCCCTCGCAGGCACAAGCGTCACCCCCTTCCCTCTTCCCTTGCGGTTGTTTCGGTGGTGTACACAGCTTCCAGTGGTGAAGTCCATTCAGGACAGTTGTGGGACGTGAGCTCTGCTGGGGCCTGTATCTTGCTGACCGGCCATGCCCCGATGGAATCAAATAGTATTGGTCCCCTAACTATTCGGCATCCGAGCACGCAGGATCAGCTTTTGCTTCCTGCACAGGTCTGCTGGTGCTCCCCTTCTAAATTGGCTACCTACGCAGGAATGCTCTTTGCCGATGGCTTGATCGGCCCAGGCACGTTCTTGGATGATTATATGAAAGCTTCTTGGGTGGACAATATGGAGACTCTGCGGATGGAGAGTCTCTCTTTGCACCCATCTCTCTTCCCCCCTGATTGACTTCACTTGGCCTAACGATTTGGCTCAGGTGCCATTTCTTGCTTTTTTGGGCAATGTCTTTCGTTGGCCGAGAAAGTGCAAGAAGTTTTCTTGGCTAAGAGCCCAAGCCGCACCAGTTGCTGGCCGAAAGCTATCTGCGTAGTTCTAGTTGAACTGCGTGGCTTCTGGTTCCTGACGTTTTCAACCAAGAGCCGTGCCTTTGGGGGTGTCAGGCTGCATGTTCTGCCGTCATGGGGGACCGGCAACCTTGTTGATGGGTAGGGGGTGGTCGTTGCAGTCGATCCGTTTCGCCATCGGATTCAGTGCAGCGATTTCGGCACCCGATCGCGTTTCTGCCTGGCTTGCCACCGGTGGTTATCTCTCAGGCTTGATCCTGGTTCACCTCCACGATTCGGTAAACCTCGCGATCATCGGAGCAGCACAGGTCTCCGTAGTAGCGCTCCAACACGGCATGGGCTTGGTCATAGGAAGGGAAGCGCTGACCCGCGATGCCATCGCTAAGGCCGTCATCGCGAAGGATCTGATAGGTGGCTGTCCTGCCCATTGCAATGCTCATCGGAAGAAATAGTGGTCGCCGATAAAAACCTCGGCGACCAGGGCAAAGGACCCTCCGGCCGCACCTGACGCTAGCTCCGGTGGGGTGACGACCACGGTGGTGAACCTCAAGTTGGTTGATGCCCTCACCATCGATACCGCTCAGGCCAAGGGCCTTCCTTTCCAGGTCCAACCACGGCCGCTGAGGGTGCGCCACACCGACACCGGGCCGATTGCGGCCACCACCAAACCACCGGCTCCCATCAGCCACCAGAGGGTGAGAGGCACCTGGAACTGGCGGCGGGTCCACAGGCGCAACACCAGTTGCAGGCCGATGCCCGCCAGGGCGAGGGCCAGGGCGGCCAGCAGCACCGGCCGCTGGTCGGGCACCACCGCGGCGGCGAGCGCCGCTGCCGGCGTCAGCAACCAGGGGCCGCTGAACATCAGCAGCACCACCGACGAGGCCGCCAGGGCCCTGGCCACATCCCCGTCGAGGCCCAGCAGCCAGTTCTTGGTCCAGCCCTCCCAGAGGGAGGCGAAATCGCCGTACATGCGCACCTCGAGCGCATCCAGCCCCAGGAGGTAGCGCAGGCGATGGCCGCCCTGCTTGATCCGGCGCGCCAGGGCGAGGTCTTCGACCACCTCTGTCGCCAGGGCCCGGTGGCCGCCGATCGACCCGTAGGCGCTGCGGCGAAACAGCATGAACGGCCCGGCGGCGAAGGCCACCGGACTGGCGGGGTCATTGGCGGCTTTGATCGGAAAGCCGAGCCCCAACAGGCTGGCCATGATCGGCTGCACCATCCACTCCGCCAGGCAGCCGCAGCTGAGCCGCGGCGCCAGGCTGAGCAGGTCTGCCCTGTCGGCGCTTGCCTGGGCCAGGGCTCGCCGCAGGGTGGTCGGCTGCAGGCGCACATCGGCATCGACGAACAGCACCCACTCGCTCTCCACCTGCTCCATCGCACGGCTGCAGGCCCAGTTCTTGCCCACCCAGCGTTCGCCCACCGGCCGGAGCCCGGCATCCAGCAGCGAGAAGCGGGACTCCTTGGCACCACAGGCCCCTGCCGCCTCCCTGGCGATGGCCACCGTGGCATCACTGGATCGATCGTCCACCAGCAACACCCGCCAATCGCCGCAGGGGTCCTCGCTGCGAAGGACGCTCGTGAGGCAGGCGGTGATGTTGGTCGCTTCGTTGTAGGCGGGCACCACCACCGTGAGCGAGGTGCTGGCCAGGGACGCTGGCGTGTCCGATCCCGGCTCCGGCCATTCCGCAAGCCTGGGCGCCCGCGCGAACACCCGCACCAGGCCGGCGATCAGAATCATCAGGCCAAGGGCGGCCGTGGCCGCCAGGGTGAACAGCGCCCAGGCGAGGGCCGAGGCCAGATCCATGCCGAAGGCCTCAGGGGCGTTGTGCCCATGGTGGCCCGGCTCGAGGGTCTGCGGATGACCCACCCATCGATCCCCCTCCCTATTCGCAGAGGGGCATGTACGGCACCGCGATGGTGGCAATTGCGCTCTTGGGGGCAAACGCACCGAGCACCTGCTTGCCGTTTTGCTCTACCGTGACGAACCGCCCGTCGAACACCTTGTCGTAGGTCGATGTTGCCGAAAGCCCTGCTGCACGGGCGCGATTCACCAGCTCGTTGGCCGTGCTGCCGGGAATGGCGATGCCGAAGGTTGTCTTGACACCGGCCGAGAAGGCAAAGACCCGCAACGTGCCTCGGTTGAACTCGACCGTGCCCTTGATTCCGGCTGGCGCTTTTGGGCCTGTGAGGTTGTAGACAACAGGGAGCGGAGTTCCGGCGAGCTCACAACCGGTTGTCGGTTTGGCGAGCCAGCCGGTGGCGACTGCTTCCGCTTGGGTCATTCCAAGATGCAATGGGCCGATCCCATTGAGGCGGAACACCTGGCCGGATCCGCTTCCGTTCGCTGCCGCCGATCCGGCCGCCAGCAGGACGGCCGCCCCGAGCAGTGAAGCCCCACCAAGGCAGTGAATGTTCAGGAAAGTCATCCGCTAATGATAAGGGAGAGAGCGGCTTCCGTTGCACTTAGAACTCTCGTGGGATCTCTCAACAGCGCTACGGCCAAGGCCTCTTTGCGTGCTCTGCATCACGAAGCGAAATTGCATCGTGGTGGATGGGCCTGCATCTCTCCGCCGATCAGAGAGCTGGCCTCATGGTCTTAGGGCTAGAGTTCATGGAAGAAAATAGGGTAGATCTATTGGATCCGTATGGAGCTGTAGGTTCACAGCTAGTGCTTCCCCTGGATATTTTCATGATGAAGCAAAGGTAGGCGAATAACGCACTTCGCCCGTTGCCGGGCGTTGTATTTCTGCTGTGGCCCAGTTGCGCAGAGAATGCAGGATTGCTTGGGTCAGGTGGATGATTCGTTCGGGTTGTTTTGCCCAGTCTTGAACCCGGGGGCTCCGCCAGCCGCGTTGCCCCATCCACCTTGCCCAGGCAGCCCCTTGCGCCCTTGGCGCTCCCGGCGGGGCTGGAAGGGGGGTGATTCGCCAACATATCCATCGCATCGGCCCTTGGGTAGCAATGGCTATCCAATGAGCATCGGCCGAGGTTCAGCGTGCCCCGGATTGGCTACGGGGCTTTGGCGCTTTTTGCAACGGATCCTGCGCTTCGGAGCGCCAACCATGGCTTGGTGCTCCTTAACGCTGCACTGGTGCTGATGATGATGTCCGCGCGTGCCCTCAGTTGAGCCGTTCCCATCGCCTGCGATGGATTGCATTGCCCCCCGAGCCAATGGTTTCGTTGCTTTCTGTGCTGATGGCAGGGTGACGCCGACGGTCAAGTTGATCTGAATTGGCTGGCAACCCTATGCATCAGCAGGGATTGGGCGAGCTGTGGACACTTGCGATGACGTTATGGGGAGCCTTCCTCTCAGGGGTAACAAAATCAAGGGGGACTCCCGAGCAATCAGAACATTGCAGATGCTCCTCGGCCATGAATCAGCCACGAAAAAGATGGTGCAAGTTCGTGTTCTCAGCTCGACCAGTCTCTTTGCCTTAGCCTCCAGGCAATTCTTTCCCCTCCTACCGCAAGCAGTGGTCACGCTGGCTTGGCAGACGGGGCTTCGGCAGGTCAAGTCCTTCCAGCGCCGTCGATGCCGTTCTCTGTTGCTCGGCCTGTTGTTCACCTTGGCGATGCCTGGCTGGGCCAACTGTGCCGGTCCTGGGAAGGCACCCATCGACCTGGTGCCGCAAACCTGCCAGCGGATTTCTCCTGCAGAAGATCCCTCTATTTTGGCTCGCGCTCGCTCGAAGGGTTTTCCTGGCGATCTGAGCACGCTTACCAGGCTCTACACCGGCGCCCTTGTCACCGACTCGCGCAACCAACAGTGGGTTTATCCCACCAATGCCAAAGACCCTTGTCGATTCTTCCTCCAGGGTCGCAAGATCCGGATGATGGCTTCCTTCACCTGTTGTGACACCGGTAACTGGGGCAAGTGCGTTTTCCGCGGGCTTTTTCTTGGCGATTTGGGCGGACAACCCATCAATGCGTTCCAGTGAAGCGTTGTGGGCCCCAAGAGCTGTTGTTTTGCCACGATAACTACACCGCACCTCGGCGGATGAGCCCCTGCTGGGTACTTCTTCCTGCTGGACCCCCAGTCGGGCGATAGATGCGACCTCACGCTCGGGCGCCGGCCAGGATCCCGGCGGCATTGGCGGCCACGGCGGCCAGATCGGCCTCCTCCTCCAGCGGGCCGCTTCCGGTGGTGATCAGCAGGGCGCCGGGCTTCATCGTCGCGAGCCGGGCCCCATCGATCAGGCCGAGGGTCCGGGGGGGGAGCGGGCAATGCAGGCTCACCAGCTCCGAGCGCTCCAGCAGCTCCTTCAACGGCACCACAGGCACGGTGCCATCGCAGGCCATGCCGCCGGACGAACCGCGCCGATGGGCGATCACCTCCATGCCGATGCACACCACGGCAAGGGTGGGGCCAGCCAGTTCGGGGAGGCTGTCTTGCCAGCAGCAGAAATCGGAGCCTGCGCTCCAGGCGCCCTGACGCACCAGGTCCGCGGAGGCGATTCGCTCGGCCACCAGGCGGCGAGCGCCCCACAGGAGCCCAGGGACTCACCCTCTCGGTTTGGTGGGTTCCTCATCCGGTTCTCAGAGATTGCCCGGTCGCCCCCCGTCGGTAGGGTGGAGCAGGCTGTCGTAAGGCTCCCTCGGGGGAAATGACACGATGCAACTTGAGACGCTGAGCTTTGAGGCGAGCACTGGCTGGTCGCAGCCCTTACCTCCCCTCGATTCCGAGGCCACTCTGGTAATCACGTTTGGCGATCCCAGCTTCGGTGATGCGCCACAACCTCTGGGAGAGTTGCAGCGGGCCTACCCGAACTCCCACCTGCTCGGCTGTTCGACCTCTGGAGAAATCCACGGACCATCGATCCGCGAAGGCAGTCTCAGCGTCGCGGTGGTCAAGTTCGAACGCACCCATCTGCGCTCAGCCTTTTCCAGCGTCGCTGGAGCGGTTGAGTCGTACCAAGCGGGGCGCGACATCGCCCAACAGTTGGCCGCCAGCGACCTGAAAGCCGTGTTCGTGCTCAGCGACGGCCTGCTGGTGAACGGCAGCGAGCTTGTGCGCGGCATCAACGAAGTTTTGCCCGCGGGCGTCTCCATCACCGGTGGCCTCGCCGGTGACGGAGACCGTTTCGGTAAGACGTGGAACCTGCTGCACGGCGTGCCCCATTCCGGCATCGTCTCGGCCGTCGGCTTTTATGGCGAGTCGGTGTGCATCAGCCACGACAGCAAGGGTGGCTGGGACATCTTCGGACCGGAGCGCAAGGTCACGCGCAGCTCTGGGAACGTGCTGTACGAGTTGGATGGTCGTCCGGCGCTCCAGCTTTATAAGGACTACCTCGGTGACCGCGCGGCCGGGTTACCAGCCACCGGACTGCTGTTCCCGTTGGCGCTGCGAAGCAAGACCGGCGACGAGAAGCAGCTCGTGCGGACGATTCTCGCCATTGATGAAGTCAACCAGTCCATGACCTTCGCCGGTGATATCCCCGAGGGCTCGATGGCGCAGTTGATGAGAACCAACTTCGACCGTCTCATCGATGGAGCCAGCGACGCCGCGATGGTCACCCTGCATCAGAAGAAGGGTGTTGGCGAATTGCTCTCGCTCGTGATCAGCTGCGTTGGCCGCCGGCTCGTGCTCGGAGAACGTACCGAAGAGGAAGTGGAAGCCGTGCTCGAGATCCTGCCCGCCGGCACCAAGCAGATCGGCTTCTACTCCTATGGAGAGATCTCATCCTGCATGGACGGGACCTGCGACCTGCACAACCAGACGATGACCCTGACGACGATCGGCGAAGACTGAGCCAGGCATGCCCTCCCCAAGCTTGCCTTTGCACAGGCTGTTGCGCCGCCTACTCTCCCGACTAGGGATCGCTGATCCGCAGCAACTGCCTTCTGCTGAGGCCTGGCAGGAGTTGCTCGCCCGGGTTTCCCGTAGCTACTCCGAGGCCGACCAGGAGCGCTACACCCTTGAACGCTCTCTGCAGATCTCCGGCCAGGAGATGCAGGTTCTTTACGACAACCTGAGGAACTCCGCAGAGGAGCAGGCCACCAACGAAGCCAATAAGCTGCGCACCATTGTCAACGCCATCGGAGACGGACTCGCAGTTCTCGACCAACAGGGTCGGAGCGTGTTCATCAACCGTGTCGGCGCCACAATGCTCGGGCTTGCCGAGGAGGAACTGGCCGGCAATCCGATTCTGGAGTCAATCAAAGCAGGACCGGCGGGCAACCGCGGGGACTACTTCTACGCCCGGATCCGCGAGGAAGATGCAGTGCGCATCGACGACACCCAGATCCTGCGACAGAACGGGCCGCCCCTCGATATCTCCATGGTTTTGACACCGCTCCAGGATTCCGTGCGGACTCAGGGTGCGGTGCTCGTCTTTCGAGACATGACCAAGGCCAAGGAAATTAGCGAGGAGATCCTCGCTGCACGGGCGACTGCAGAGGCCGCCAACAGCGCAAAGAGCGAGTTTCTGGCCACCATGAGCCATGAAATCCGCACACCGATGAACGGGGTGCTGGGCATGATCAGCCTCCTGCGCGAAACGAACCTGACGCCCCAGCAGCAGGAGTACGCCGAAACGGTGATGAGCTCGGGCAACGCCCTGATGGTCATCATCGATGACATCCTTGACTTCTCGAAGATCGAAGCAGGCAAGCTCTCCATCGAGTGCATCGACTTCGACCTGAGCCAGATCGTCGACGAGGTCGTCGATCTGTTCTCCGGCACCGCAACGGCCCGGGGCCTGGTATTCGACTGTCGGATCGATCCGGATGTGCCGCCATTCGTGAGCGGCGATCCTGGTCGCTTGCGACAGGTTCTCGCCAACCTCTTGTCGAATGCCATGAAGTTCACGCGTCTGGGCAGCGTACAGCTTCATGTGAGCAATCGCAGAGCCGACGATTGTCACCTGGTTGCCTTTTCCATTCGTGACACCGGCGTTGGCATCCCGTCTGAGAAGCAGGATCTGCTGTTCCAGGCTTTCTCCCAAACAGACAGTTCGACCACCCGCAAATTCGGTGGCACCGGTCTTGGGCTTGCGATCAGCCGCCGCCTCATCGAAATGATGGGCGGCACCATCGGCGTTGTCAGCGCACCTGGAAGTGGCAGCACGTTTGAGTTCGAGTTGCCCTTTGCCAGCCCTGCCCATTCCGCTGCGGAGCCACTAGCGATCTCGCCTCTGGTTGCGGTCCTTGTCGACGGCGCCGATACGGCCATGGCGTCCCTCGCGGCTCGCCTTGAAGGCCTCGGCGCAGACCTGCACCGGGTCGCAAGCCTTGAGGCAGCTCTGACGGTCTTGGCCAGCCGCGCTACGGCCCATCGGCTCCTCGTGCTCCCACTGAACCCAGCCTGTGCCACGCAGCTCGACACCCTCGCTGACCACCCGGAACTCTCTGAGGTGCGGACCGTGGTCACCAGCACCACGATGTCGCCTGCGCAGCTCGACGCCGTTGTGGCGCATCCACGATTCGGCGCTTCGCTGGGGTTGCCGGCCCGTGGCACCACCATTCGCCAGCTGACCAACGGCCTGTTCGCGCCAGCTGCACCGAGCTCCAAGCCCGTCTCCTTCTCTGACGACTCCAGCGACAGGCATGAGGCGTTCAGGAGAAGTGTCTTGTTGGTTGAGGACAATCCAATCAACCAGAAGGTCGCCTGCCTGATGCTCGAACGCATCGGGCATCGCGTGGTGGTGGCCGCCAACGGCAAGGAAGCGATGGCGGCGCTCCAGGGCAACCGCTTCGACGTCGTGCTGATGGACTGCCAGATGCCGGAGATGGACGGCTTTGAAGCCACCCGGCGCATTCGAGCCGAAGAGCAGGCAGGTCGACATCTGCTGATCATCGCGATGACCGCCAATGCCATGCAGAGCGACCGCGAACAATGCCTGAGCGCCGGTATGGACGACTACCTCAGCAAGCCGGTCCGATTGTCAGATCTCGCCAGCATGCTCGAGCGCTGGCTACCTCCTGGATGACTCCCACTGCCTTCAACAATGCCCTCGGCTGACCCGCCGTCGCGCTGACGAAGGGAAGAAGGGGCTGAGCGGCACCAGTGACGTACCCCCCCCATTATCGGCCCAGGCCATCGCTGCACAGCCCTACGGACTGCAGCCTCCAGAGCGGCGCACAGGCAGTGGACCCGAGTTACTGTCGATCGAGCGGATGATTGAGGTTGTCGATGGCCGGCTCCCTTGTCAGCGAAATCCGCATGCACTGGCTGCGCTGGCTGCTCACCACCGGTTGGCTGCTGATCATCGCTTCGCTGTTCTTCGATCCGTTCACGGCCCGCTTCACGGACGCGGATCACCCCTGGAGTCCCCTGCGGTTGCCCGACCACTGCGTGGCGGTGCAGGGCCGCTGCCTGGTTGAAGCTCCCTATCCGCTCGGCACCACGATCTTTTGGGGAGCGGTGGTGCCGGCGGCGATCTTCATCCTGCTGGTCTTTGGCCATGAACTCTGGCGGCGGATCTGCCCGCTCTCCTTTCTCTCCCAGATCCCCCGCGCCCTGGGTCGCCAGCGCCAGAGCGCTAAACGCAACCCGAAGACCGGCGAGATCCGCCGCCAGCTGGCGCGGGTTCCCCCCGATTCCTGGCTGGCCAAGAACTACCCCGCCCTGCAGTTCAGCTGGCTCTATGCCGGCCTCTGCGGCCGGATTCTTTTCTTCAACGCCGACCGGCTTGTGCTGGCGGGTTGGCTGCTGTTCACGATCGCCGCCGCGGTCACGGTCGGCTGGCTGTACGGCGGCAAGGCCTGGTGTCAGTACTTCTGCCCGATGGCGCCGGTGCAGTCGATTTACTCGACACCGACGTCACTCCTGGGCAGCTCCGCCCCCATGAGCCCAACTCCGATCACCCAGTCGATGTGCCGCACGGTGGATGCCAACGGCGAGGAGCAGAGCTCCTGCGTGGCCTGCCAGCAACCCTGCATCGACATCGACGCCGAGCGCATGTACTGGGCACGGCTGGAGAAACCCTCCTTTGCCTTCGAGCGCTATGGCTATGTGGGCCTGGTGGTGGGGTATTTCCTCTACTACTACCTCTATGCCGGCAACTGGGACTACTACTTCTCCGGCGCCTGGGTCCGTCAGCCGGATCAGCTCGCAACCCTGCTCAGCCCAGGGTTCTATCTCTTCGGCCAGGCGATCAACATCCCGCGGCTGGTGGCCGTGCCCCTATTTCTTGGTCTGTTCAGCTGGTTGGGCTGGCTCGCCGGCAGGACGGTTGAGGCCTGGATGCAGCGCCGCGTGCGCCGCTCCGGGGCGGAGCCCGATCGCACCCTGATCCGCCATCGCGTTTTTCTGGCGGCCACCTTCCTGGTGTTCAACTTCTTCTTCCTGTTCGCCGGCAGACCACTCCTGCAGCTCGCGCCGGCCTGGGTGCAGTACCTGTTCGACATGGCCCTGGTCGCCACCAGCTCCCTCTGGCTGGTGCGCAACTGGCACCGCAGTCCGGCCCTCTATGGCCGCGAGAATCTGGCCGAGCGCTTCCGCCGCCAGCTCCAGAAGCTGGGGCTTGATGTGGGCCGGTTCCTGGAGGGCCGCAGCCTCAACGACCTCAACACCGACGAGGTGTACGTGCTGGCGCGCATTCTTCCCGGCTTCGGGAGCGAGCAGCGGCATGAGGCCTACAAGGGGGTGGTGCGCGATGCCCTGGCCGAGGGCTATGTGAACGTGTCCAGCAGCCTCGAGGTGCTGCGGCGCATGCGACAGGAACTCGGCATCTCCGACGATGAACACCGCCAGCTGCTCGATGAACTGGGTGTGGAGGATCCGGCGCTGCTCGATCCCGACCAGCGCCGCAGCCTGGAGGATCAGGTGCGGCTCAGCGGCTACCGCCGCTCGCTGGAACGCCTGCTGCGCCTGCAGAGCCAGATCGGAATCGACTCCGGCGTCGGCGCAGGTGGGGATGCGGCACGGCTCGGTTCGATCAGCAGCCAGTACTCGATCAGCGCCAGCGAGGAAGCGAGCATCCTGGAGGCCGTGTCTCCCGCCGAAGCGGCCCATCGCCGGGCCGCGATGCTGCTGAAGCGCCTCGAAGACCTGGGCCTCGCCGCCCGCAGTCTGGGTGAAGTGATGCTGCGGACCCAGCCCGCCCCGGTCGCCTTACTCCAGGACCGGCTGCGGCTGCGCGAGGAACTGTGCCTCAGCGCGATCCTGGAATGCCTCGGCCAGCTGGAATCCGCCGCGGAGCGGGAGGAGCTGCTGGAACGTCTGAACGTTGCGGCATCACCATCGCTGCCGGACCTGCTGGGCCAGGAGCGCTGGCGGGCGAAGCTCCCCGCCACGGTGATCGAGCGTCTGCTGGTCCGTGATCGGCCAGGGGCCCAGCCCGTGGCCGAGCTGCCGGTCGAGACGACCCTGCAGCAGCTGGAGCGGCTGGCCCAGGACCCCGACCCGCTCGCGGCCACCGCCGCCGTGGTGCTCAGCACCACCCTCGACTGGGAGCGGGGCCGCGCGTTGATGGCCGAACTGGCCGCCGCAGAACGGCCCGCCTGGGTGCACACGACGCTTAAGCAACTGCTGATGCTGAAGCCACCGCTGGCGCTCGCGGCCGTGCCGCTGGAGGCGCTGCCGGAGTTCGAGAAACGGGTGGTGCTCGCCACCAGCGATTTCTTCCACCGCACCTGGACGGACACGCTGGATCTGCTGGCTGATCACGCCGAGATTCGCCGCTACGCGGCGGGCGAGGCGATCACCGAAGCGGGCGACACCTGCCGCGAGCTGTTGCTGTTGATCGAAGGGGAGGCCCGGGTCGAAGATCGCAGCGGTGAGCAGGTGCGCTTTCGTGCGCTGCGAGCGGGACAGGTGCTCGACGAACTGGAGGTGCTCACCCACAGCAGTACCGAGAGCACGATCGTGGCCGAGACGGCCGGCACCAGGGTGTTGGCCGTGGCGGTGGATTGCTTCGACGCCACCCTGGAGCGCGATCCTGATTTCGCCCGACGGGTTCTGGCGCTCGAAACCCGTCAGTTGCAGCGCATTACCCGTAATCTGCCGGCCTCCGCGGTGGCTGGGAAAACCCGGCCGACCGGAAGCTGAGGCGACACGTTCCTGCAGCGGTTTGGTGATCGGAGCGAAGCGCCTGCCGCTGGATCAGGAAGGTGCGGGCTGGATCTAGGTAGCTGATGCCGAGCTGATCGTCTATAGCGCCACCGAACCGAGCGGCAGCCGGTGACGCTGCCCCCAGAAATCGGTCCACGGTGGATGAGAGTCCTCAGCCGGCCAACCTGGGCCGGAAACACCACCATGAAACGAGCCAGGCGCAGCCCGCCTCAGCGGGAAATTGAAACCAATGAACTTGCAGATCTCGGAGATCAAATAAAGAACACAGCCATTCGGGGGAAAAGTGACCATGGCGAATACGAGGGTCTTGCGAACCCACAAATCTATCGAAACGAACCACAATGGGTGTCTTTTGAGAACGGTGGCCCCTGCGGCGAATCTCCTGACCAAGTTGCGCAACGCGCTGATCAGGTTGTTCAGGCCGTTCATCACTCAGTGCTCCTTTGGCACACTGGATCGGCCGGAAACCAGCCGCGGGCAGGAGTTTTCTGGTGGAAGCTGACATGGTATCGATCATCTTGACCTCTCCTGGACGGCAACAATCTTCAACGACCGATGTGCGCAGGAAGACATAAAACATTCTAATCTGGTCAACCTCTGGACGGTTAGATGCCCCTCTGGCTAGCTTGGGCTCAGAGGACCAGCGAGCCATGCCATTATTCCTGCTTCGAGATGGATCTGTTCGACGTTTCATGACAGTGCCCGAAGGGATTGAAGCCTACGGATTCATCGACCGATACCAGCGCAATGTAAGTGTGTTGCTGAATGCTGAGTCCGAAAAGCTTTTGCTTCGAGCGAACGCAAACTCTCGCCGGCATGCCAGATGTAACAGCCATCGATCCGTTGGGGTCGATTCAGCACTGGCTGCATGACATCACCCTGAATCCTCATTAGCTTCGAGCAGGCAATGAACCCCCTGACGGCGAAGATCATTGATCAGCATCTCGCTGATCTCCTGATCCAATGGGGGCGAGAGATGCTCCTGGCCATCAAGCAGGTGGGCCACGTCGCCAGGGACACAGCCAAGCCATCGGGCCAGACATTGCTGAACCTCAAAACACCGCTCCGTTGAGGAACTGCCTAACAGCTTCAACCGGAGTCGCCAGCGCGGCAGCATCTCATCGGACAGCTCGATTCGGCGCAGGCTTGCCAGAGTTGCGAGCACCAACAACTGATCCCCCTCGGCCAGCACGAGCTCGGGCGGCGGCAACTCGATGGCTGTGGTGTGGTGCCGCCGCCAGATGGAGACAGCCGTGACGTTGTATCCATTCTCCACTCGTGAGATGTTGCGGCCAGAGAGCGTGTCCCCCGCCATAATTCTGTAGCGCACCAGGAGCAGGTTGGCGCCGCGCAGCTGCAGGACCCCTTCCACCTTTTCCCCGAATGCGGTGGCCACGACGGCATCAGCCACCAGATCCACGGTGGAGATCACGGTCACCCCACCTAGAAGTTCGCCCAATTGCTCCGACGCTCCGACGGCATGGGCCAGGATGGCGATGCGGGCCTGAGGCCAACGCAGCCGGTAGGCGAGAGCGCCATGAAGATTGGTGATCAAGTCATTCGAGAGCAGACCAACCGCCGACACGACGTGGCTCTCAAGCGCTTCCATGGCCGCGTCGTGATGGTCATAGACGATGCTCCGTTCCTCGGGTTGTGACATCAGACCTGAGGGATCGATGCGGACCACCACCTGTTTTTCCCGCACCAGGTGCTTGGAGACCCGGAGGGCCAGGGCTCCTCCCTCCACGAGAAGGATGGGATGGCTTTCACGTCGCAACTTGCGCGGGCGCGCGAACCCAAGGCGTTCACGCAGCAAACGCTCAAGGATGATCGCTACCAGGGCTGAGGTGATGAGTGTGCCAACCAGCGAATAGAACAGAGTGCCTGCTATCAGCCAGCCGTTCAGGTTCTGCAGACCATCCGTGCCCGTCAGCACCACGTTCACCGGATCGACGTATTCCCCCTTCAGCAGAGCGAGGGTCACGAACAGGCCCTGCTTCCAACCGCCGACCTGCGAGAAAAGGGGAACCCCGATCACAAGCAGAGTCCCCAGCAGGGCGGTAGCCGTCAGCTGCAATGGAGATCGCCTGCGACCCCACAGCAGCAGCCTTTGCACGGTTGAGGAGCGAAAACCCCTCTGCCAGAAACGACTTCGAGGTTTTGAAGCCGCGAGCTGCTCCAGCGATCGAAAGGTCTTCAGGGTCAACAGGGCTGGAACAACCTCGCTCTGATCTCCAGGCAGTCGGACGGGCCGTTGATAGCGTCGGTCTTCCAATGGGCCTTCGAAGATCCGGAAGCTCTGACCATCCGCTTCGAAACTGGCGGCAGGCTGGCCCGGACGGAGGGCCGTCGAGATAGCCCCGGCCGTAAGCAGCAACGGATCCACCACGGCCATTCCGGGCAGGCGCTCCTCCAGCAAGGCTCCGAGACTGGCCTGCTGGCTGGAGGAGCGCACCACGATGTCCGCGCTGGCATTGAGAAGCCGCACTTGCAGGGCTGCTTCGAAATTGGCATTGCTCTCCGAACCGAGCAACAGAACGGCTCGGGCCTCAGCCGCACCAGCCCGCTGCAGAACGTGGGACAACCGCATGTCACCCAGCGTGAGCTGGGGGTTCAGGCGGGCCTCCACCTCTGGGGACTGCCAGCTGGGCGGTTGGAGGTCAAGGCAGCGCAGCGGCACGTCGAAAGCAAGCAGGCGCTCCAGGCATGCCTGGCCAAGCGAACCCAGACAGCAGACCAGCACAGGGGCATCTGAAGCGACCCTGGAAACGGATCTGGCAGTCACAAAACCCGACGTCCAACTCTTAGCGAAAGTAAAATTTAAACGCGGCAGGAGGTGATCCTCGACACCTGAGATGCAGGTGTTAAGTGATCCGAAGACACCAGGCGTGTTGGCTGTCTCTTAATCCTCGACCTACAGGCTGAAGCTATCGCCTTCACTCCATGCCATGACCGGCATCCTGCCTCAGCCAACAGGTTTCCAGCCCCATCATCTGCAAAATCCCTCCAGCTAAGGAGATCCCGAGCGCAATGGCCTGACGGCAAGCGACTTTGTAGCCGGAATCACCGAACACCTGTTCTTCACGCTCGGTCGGCGGGCTGTCGGCGCCAGTCACCATGACCTCTACATGGCGCTGAGCTATGCGGTGCGGGATCGGTTGATGACGCGCCATCTGGCCTACAAGGATGCCCTGAGGGATCAGCAGCCGAAGGCAGTGGCCTACCTCTCTGACGAATTCCTGATCGGACCCCAGCTCGGCAACAACCTGCTGATGCTGGGGATTCAGCAGCAGGCAGCTGCGGCATTGAAGCACTTCGGGATCTCCGCCAATGAAGAGATCCTCGCCGAGGAGGAGGAACCAGGGCTCGGCAACGGTGGCCTCGGCCGTCTGGCCGCCTGCTTCCTTGAATCACTCGCAACGCTCGAGATCCCCGCAACCGGATATGGCATTCGCTACGAGTTCGGCATCTTTGATCAGCTGATTGAGAACGGCTGGCAGGTGGAGATCACCGACAAGTGGCTCAAGGGCGGCTGGCCCTGGGAGCTGGTGCATTCCGACAAGAGCTGCATGGTGGGGTTCGGCGGCCACATCGAGCACTACGACGACGATGATGATGGGCAGGAGCGCGTGCGCTGGCTTCCGGACGAAGTCGTCATCGGCATCCCCCACGACGTCCTGTGCCCGGGTACCGCGTGAACACCTGTGACCGTCTGCGCCTCTGACGCTGCGAAGCTTCGGAGTCATTCGACTTTCATGCCTTCAACTCAGGCGACCACATCGGTGCCGTGGAGCAGAAGGTGAACTCCGAGACCCTCTCCAAAGTTCTCTATCCCAACGACGGCATCGATGCCGGTCGCCGCCTTCGGCTCAAACAGCAGGTCTTCTTCGTGAGCTGTTCGCTCCAGGACATGCTACGCAATCTTGACAAACGGGGAATCGGACTGCGGGACTTTCCCGATCACTGGGCCATCCAGCTCAACGACACCCACCCTGCCATCGCCGTTGCAGAGATGATGCGTCTGCTTGTGGACGAAGGCCATCTGGGATGGGATCAGGCCTGGGACATCACCACGCAGGCCATCGCTTTCACCAACCACACCTTGCTACCTGAGGCTCTCGAGACGTGGGATCTGAACCTGTTCAATTCGCTCTTGCCCGCCATCTCGAATTGATTTTTGATATCAATCGCCACTTCCTCCAGCAAGTGCGTCTGCACTACCCAGGCAACGACGCGATTCTTCGTCGCATCTCAATCATCGATGAGGATGGGCCCGGGGCCGTTCGAATGGCCAACCTGGCGGTCATCGCCGCCCATCACGTCAACGGTGTGGCGGCATTGCACAGCCATCTGGTTCAGAACAACCTGTTCCCTGATTTCGCCAAGATCTTGCCTAGGAAATTCACCAATGTCACCAATGGGGTGGTGCCCCGTCGCTGGTTCGCGCTGTCCAATCCACCGCTGAACGATTTTCTCTCTGACACGATCGGTGCCGACTGGCCGGCCCGACCCGATGGCCTGCGGCAGCTGGAAGCCTTTCAGGACGACCCAGCCTTACTTGAGCGATGGGCGGCCTGCAAGCTGACGTGCAAACGCCACCTGGCAGCCATCATCGAACATCAGTCCCAGCTGATTGTTGATCCCAGCAGCCTGTTCGACATCCAGGTGAAGCGAATCCACGAGTACGAGGGTCAGCATCTCAATGCCCTGCAGGTGATCACCCAGTACCTGCGAATCAAGAATGGCACCATCGATGGCATGGTGCCTCGCGTGTGATTTTCGGCGGCAAGGCGGCGCCTGGGTACACGATGGCGAAGATCTAATCATTCGGTTCGTCAATGGCATTGCCGAGGCAGTCAACACCAATCCCGATGTGCGAGGTCTGTTGAAGGTTGTGTTCCTCGCCGACTACAATGTCAAACTTGGCGAGAGGGTCTACCCGGCCGCTGACCTCTCAGAGCAGATCTCCACGGCTGGCCTTGAAGCCTCCGGCACAGGCAATATGAAATTTATGATGAATGGAGCGCTCACCATTGGCATACTCGATGGGGCCAATGTGGAAATTCGCGAACAGGTGGGAGCTGCTGAATACCATGCCGCTGGTGAAGGAGGCCTTGTCCCTGATCGAGAAAGGTCACTTCAGTAACGGTGATGGCAATTTATTCACACCAATCGTGCAGGCTTTCATTAGCAAAGATCCCTATTTTGTGTTAGCCGATTTCAATGATTACCTTGGCACACAAGATATCGTCAGCCGCACCTGGTCTCAATCGGAGAACTGGAACTGTAAATCACTGCTCAACACAGCTCGCAGCGGCTTCTTCTCCTCCGACCGCTCAATCAGTGAGTACGCCGAAACGATCTGGCGGATTAAACCTTTGAGCATCGCGATGACCCATGGTGGCGTTCCAAAGGATCAATCCATTGATGCATGCGGGTGATGATGAGCCGCCAGTTCCAGGCGGCGGAAGGTGGAGGTGTTCTTGCGCTGATGAGATTGCATCCGCATTACGATGTCGTGCAGCATCCTCACGGTGGCGGTGATGTTGGGCCCCTTGTTCAGCATCACGCCCTCCGCCCTGGCCCCCATTGCTGCATCGGTGATCTCTGCCCGGGTGGGTCTGCCGCCGTGGGCCAGTTCCTCCAGCACCTGCGTGGCCCAGATGCAGGGGAGATGGGCTGCTTCGCAGAGGCGCAGGATCTCTTCTTGAATCTCCGCAAGCCGCTCCCAGCCGCATTCAATCGCCAGGTCACCACGGGCGATCATCACACCCAGTGGGGCTGGAGAGCGCAGGGCGGCCAGCAATAGTGATGGCAGGTTATCAAAGGCCTGCCGTGTCTCGATCTTGAGGATCACGCCCAAGTCGGCATGGTTAAGTCTACTCAACTCCTCCTGAAGGACCTGCAGATCAGCGTTGCTGTGCACGAAGGAAAAGTTGAGGATGTCGGCGTGCTCGACGATGAATTCCAGATCAGCGATGTCCGTGGCCGTCAGCGCAGGAATGCTCAGTCGGCTGTCGGGAAGATTGATGCCTTTGTCAGCCCGCAACCGCGAGCCCTGGTGCTTGGCTGCGGTGATGTCCACCAGCAGTTCAGCGGGCCGTACTTCGACAACCACACCGCCGATCTTGCCGTCATCGAAGAAGATCCGATCGCCGCAGTTCACGTTGGCGAAGACCTCGGCAAGAGTGCAGCTAATGACTGCACGACGCCGCAACTTCCCCTCGGCTTCGTTCTCCGCCGGCCGGCCGAGTTCTGGCAGCGCCACGACACTGAGTTGATCCCCGATGTGCAGGAGCAGGCTTCCTTCCAGTGCAGGGATATACCCAACCGTGAGTGTGAGCCGCTTCGCTTCGCGTCGATCACTGCTGCGTCCAGAGCGACGATCCGCCACCAACGTCAGCCCAGGCGTGAAGTGGCAGCTCTGGGTCGTGGTCGCCCAGACCCCTTCGGCTGATCGGCGCTCCACACAAAGCTGTCTGTGCCGCCCTGAAGCATCGATTCCCTCAAGACGGTCGCCGACCCCAAGCAGGTTCCAACCATCGCCCGTGATGGGCACCACCACATCCACCCCAGGGATGGGAGCAGTGGGACCCAGATGGGGGGAGAGCAGAATTTTCGCCGGTGCCAGCAGCCTCCCCAGGCTGTCCCGCCGCGGTTTGCAACGCACCACCTGCGGCCCAGGTTTAATCGGTCCGGTGCGGAGTTTCGGGCCCGCCACATCCATCGCGATCCGACAGGGTCGGCCCGTTGCGGTGACGGCTTGCCGGACCCTACGGATCATTCGCAGCCATCCCTCCTTGTCGTCGTGGGCACAGTTGATGCGGGCGATGGTCATCCCGGCCCGCAACAGGTCCTGGACCAGCACGTCGTCGTCAGCCGCTTCAGTTGGCAAGGTCACCATGATCGTGCAGCCTTCTGTGCTGCTGCGATCGCCAAGCAACCGATCGCAATTGCGTGCAACCAGTTCCTGTCCGGTGCGATGGCTGAGAGGAACGGCCGACAGGGGCTGCGCCGGGACTTCCACCCCGGATCGGGATCTGACGATCTCCAACACCCTCTGCACACTGTCCATCACACTGGACTCACAGCGACCCAGGGAAGACAGGCCTAGGCTTGCGAGTTGGACCTGGAGCTCGCGGATGTCATGCTGCCGCAGGGAAACATAGTGCAGCAGATTGCAGGCACTGACCCTGTTGTCGGGTGGGATGGCCTTGAGAACGGAGCCATCGCTGATCTCCATGGCTTCCATCGATCGGCAGAGATTGATCAACTGCCCTGAAATCTGCTCTAGGAATGGATTCTCATCTCCAGATGCATCAGGAAGTTTCAGGCACGCCTGAGGGCTCTGTTCCTGATCAGCTCGACGAGCCTTTTTTTGATGGGGTGTTGCTGGGCTCACCATGCGCCTCTGCCAAGACAGATTAGCCTCTATGGGCTGAATCAGTTTCTCACAGTCTGTGTGCAAAATACACAGTGCTTGGTGCTGCTCCATACATGGAACATGCCACCGTGATCGAAAGCCACTGACGGATGAGCCGACCGGCGAACAAAAGCTGTAACGGTTGACGAAAGCATTCAGCTAATTTATCCGCTTTAACTCAGCGTTAGCTTTTGGTCGCCACGGTGGAGATGTAGGGATGCGTCATTATGTCGCTTACTGCTCTCATCAGCATGAGGGCTTTGGCGACCTCCCATCGTGGTCTCAACTGAGAAGCAGGCGATCTGATCTTCCAGCCGGGTGAATCGGGTAATTCTCTCTATGGTGACTTGGATGGAAGTATGCGCTTGAGCTGGGTGTGTGACCCGGAGCAAAGTCTGATCAATGAGGCCACTGCATTGGAAGCACCCGGCATTCATGAACCTCTCAATGCGGGCGATGTGTTCGGTGAAGGTGGCTTGGTCAGCCCTGGCCATCACCGCATCAACGCGGCCCAGGCGGCCACCCCCTGCCGGCTGCTTGCCATGAATCGAGAGGAGTTCCTGTTTGCTCTTCATGAATCTCCGGTCCATCGATCAGAAGGCCCCCCTGGAGTGACGTCCGCCGATCGCGCCCGCCTGCTCAGCCCGCCACGATCCGGTCGTCCTGAACGCTATCGGCGGCCTGGTGGATCAGCTGCAGGAAGCAGGCCTGGCTCGTCTCAACCCTCCTCCCAGCGGAATCCCTGGTCATCCCAGGCCTTTGGATCCTCGATCGGCTCCAGGTGGGTCAGCACATGGGTGCGGGTTAGTGCGGTAGCGATCTCCCGCTCCAGCTCATCGCAGAGATCATGGCCGGCCTGCACCGTCCAGCGGCCCGGCACGAGCACATGGAAGGCGACGAACCGGCGTGACCCAGCCACCCGGGTGCGCAGGGCATGGAAGCGGATCTCTTGCGTTTCATGGGAGGCGAGCAGGGCTTCCAGCTGCGCTTGCTCGTCCTCGGGCAACGAACGATCAAGCAGGCCGGAGGCCGTTTCGTGGAGCAGTTTCCAGCCGGTGACCACGATGTTCAGGGCCACGGCGATGGCGATCAGGGGGTCGAGGATCGTCAGCCCGGTGACCTTCACAAGGCCAATGCCCAGCACCACGCCGAACGAGGTCCAGACATCGGTAAGCAGAT
The DNA here is from genome assembly GCA_037134455.1 of Synechococcaceae cyanobacterium ELA445. Classification (GTDB taxonomy): domain Bacteria; phylum Cyanobacteriota; class Cyanobacteriia; order PCC-6307; family Cyanobiaceae; genus ATX-6F1. The sequence continues at coordinate 40,616 of JBAXME010000015.1, forward strand.
GGTGGGCGTCGGCCCGCAGGGTGATCGAGTGGAAGCGGCGGGAGGCCTTCAGCAGGATCCAGGCCACCAGTGCGTTGAGGGCCGTGGCCAGCAGGGAGAGGGCCAGACCGATCCCCAGTTGCTCCAGGGGCTGGGGCTGCTGCAGCCTGCCGACGGCGGCAGAGATGATCGCCAGTGCTGCCACCACGATCAGCACGCTTTCCAGGCCGCTGGAGAAGTATTCGGCCTTGAAATGGCCGTAGTGGTGGCTCCGGTCGGCTGGTTTGGCGGCCAGGGTGAGTGCCCAGAAAGCGCCAAGTGCCGCCACGAGATTCACTCCGGATTCCATCGCATCGGAGAGCAGCCCCACCGAACCGGTGACCTTCCAGGCCGCCGTCTTCAGCCCGATCGTGGCCACCGCAGCCGCCACCGAGAGCAGCATGTAGGACCGCGGGGAAGCAAAGGCCATGGAGAACCGGGAGGGGGCTGGAGCGATTCTGCTCGAGCTCAGGGATCAGGAGGAAAGACGCGAGGAGGCTGTCAGACTGAAACCCGACGCAAGGCACTTCAGGTCGAGCATCACCCAGGGGATCTTGATCAGCAAGGCGATCCCACCGGAGATGGCCACGAACCGAGCGGCGAAACGTCCCCGCACCTCCAGCAGGCTGATCTCTTTCACGGCAGTCGGCGGGAGCTGACCGCTTCCTGTAGGCAAGGGGCCCCCTGTGGCGACGATGCGTTCCAGCACCAACGTCTACGAGCGGAACGATGGGCAGGACTGAGGTGGTAGCGATCGGGGATGTGCACGGCTGCGCCTCCCTGTTGGAGCAGGAACTCACCCCGCACCTGGATTCAGGGGCCGAGCTGATCTTCCTGGGGGACCTGATTGATCGGGCCCCCGAACCGGACGGCGATCGCCGGGTGCTGGAGCGGGTCTGGCAGCTGCAGGACAACCCGGCTTCGTTTGGGCTGGCCGGGGTGACCGTGCTGATGGGTAACCACGAGCAGATGCTGCTGGAGGCCATGGATCAACCAGCACCAGAGGAGCAAGTGGATTTGTGGGAGATGAATGGAGGCAATCGGGAGCTCGTGTCCTTTGCAGCCGAGCGCAGGGACTGGTTCGAGCAGCTGCCGGTCACCGCCATTCGCGGCAACTACCTGTTCGTGCATGCGGGGGTGCGGCCCGGGATTCCTTTGGAGGAGCAGGACTTCGTGGATCTGATCTGGATCCGCCAGCCCTTTCTCTCCAGGCCCCATGGCCTGCCCTACACCGTGGTGCATGGGCACACGTTCCGCAGCGACTACCAGGTGACCCACCTGCCCCACCGCATCGGGATTGATACGGGGGCCTATGAGAGCGGAATCCTGACGGCGCTGAGGCTGGAACTTCCAGCGGCATCAGTCCAGGCATGAGGCGGGTGTAGGGGCCAGTCAGCGGCGATCGCCAAACATCGAAGCCAGTATTGATCTACTACCTAGAATTGATTAAGACGGGATCATTGCTGGAGCACTCAATCCCCAAGCTTCTTGTTTAGCCACTGCGTCACCACATAGACACCGATAAACATCGGCAGATACGCGATCCACATGTTGGGGAGATCCAATAGTTTTGCCATGGAGCCCGTGCGGTTGCTGTGGTGATCCTGATGACCTCCCAGACGCGAGAACAGCGCCGCGGCTGGCTGTCGGGCCTGCTCGCTGCCGCGCTGTTCGGCTCCAGCGCTCCGCTGATCGGCAGCTTCAGCCACGGGCCTTCTCCCGTACTCGTGGCGGGTCTGCTCTACGCCGGTGCGGCAATGGTGCTGCTGCCCCTGGCCGTGGCCGAGGCCCCGAGCAGCCGCCACGCTCCGATCCAGCGGCAGGATCTCCCCCTGTTGGGGCTGATCACCCTGCTGGGCGGCATCGCCGGTCCGATCACCCTGGTCAAGGGCCTGGCGCTACTCACTCCGGGGGCCTCAGCGTTGCTACTCAACCTGGAGGCGGTGTTCACGGTGCTGATCGCCGTGGGGGTGGGGAAGGAGCATCTCGGCCGTGACGGCTGGACGGCGGCCGGCCTGACGCTCACCGGAGCCCTGGTGCTCTCGGCGGGTCCCCTGGGCGGCAGCCAATGGCAGGGCGTGCTGTGGATCGCCCTGGCCTGCCTGTGCTGGGGCATCGACAACAACCTCTCCCAGCGCCTCAGCCTGCGCAACCCCCTGCAGATCTCCGCCGCCAAGGCCCTCGGGGCTGCCCTGCCGATGCTGGTCGTGGCCCAGCTGCAGGGGCACCCGGTTCCGTTCATCTGGATGAGCGCCGCCCTGCTCGGCATCGGCAGCCTGGGCTATGGCGTGTCGATCTGGCTCGACATGGTGGCCCTGGCCGCTCTGGGGGCCGCCAGGGAAGCCGTGGTCTTCTCCACCGCTCCCTTCCTTGGCGCTCTGGTGGCGGTGGGCCTGCTGGGTTCACCGCTCAGTCCATCGCTTGTGCTGGCGGCGGCCACCATGGGGCTCAGCACAGGCTTGTTGCTGCGATCAAGCCATGGCCACTGGCACCGCCATGCCGAACTCGATCACCAGCACCGCCACTTCCATGCCCCTGTAAACGGTGATGAGCACCACATTCATCCCCACCAACCGGAGGATCTCGCGGACCTCGAGCCTGACCAACCCTTCTGGCACAGCCATCGCCACCGCCATGACCCGCTGGTCCACGAGCACCCCCACGTCAGCGACGTGCACCACCGCCATCAGCACTGACCCTTCCGCTCTGCCTATTGCTCAGATCCGGATCAAGGGCCAGCTCTCGACTGATCAGCTCCAGCCGCTGGTCGGTGCGCTCCCAGCTGCCGGGCCGGGTCGTCAGTCCAGCCCCGGGCCGCTGAGACCGGCGATCCATCACGATCAAAAAGACTGAAGCCTCAAGGATCACGACGAAGCCAGGCGCGAGCCTGCTCAGCCATCGTGAATGCAGCCTTGAGCCCCGTGGGACCTGATGGCCATGACCAGTGAACCCATCCGCTTTACCGATGGGGCCGGTTACGACCGCTTCATGGGGGTCTGGAGCCGTCTCGCCGGCCAGGATTTTCTCGACTGGATGACGCCGCAGCCCGGCTTGCGCTGGCTGGATGTGGGCTGTGGCAATGGGGCCTTCACGGAATTGATCGCTGAACAGTGCGAACCGCTCACGCTCGTTGGCATCGACCCGTCAGAGGCGCAACTCACGTTTGCCCGGCAGCATCCCCTCCTGCAGAACGCTGAGTTTGTGAACGCCGACGCCATGGCCCTGCCGTTCGCTGACGCCGCCTTCGATCTCGCGGTCATGCCTTTGGTGATCTTCTTCGTGCCCGAGCCGGCCCAAGGTGTGGCAGAAATGGCGCGGGTCGTGGCCCCCGGTGGAACCGTGGCCGGCTACGCATGGGACATGGAGGGTGGTGGCTTTCCCTATCGGATCGTGAATGAAACCCTCAATGCCGTTGGTCGGTCCACACCCATGGCACCCAGGCCCGAATCCTCACGCCTCGATGTGCTGCGGGTCCTGTGGGCCAGCGCCGGTCTGGGGGACATCCAGACGAGAGTGATCAGCGTCGAACGTACCTACACAGACTTCGACGATGTCTGGAGCACCCTTCTCGGCGGCCCGAGTGCCGGTCAGGCCCTCGCGGCCATGAACGAGGAGGAACGCTCCGGTTTCCGCGAGTTACTGCGAGTCCGCCTGCAGCCGGCTGGCAGCGGCTCGATCTCCCTGGGAGCACGGGCCCATGCCATCAAGGGCTCTGTGCCCGTGACGTGACGCCCGTCCGTCATCCAGTTTTTGGGTAACAAGTTGTGCTGGCCCAGCGACCCGATAGCGAGATGCCGGGCTGGCTCAGGCCCATCGCACCAGTCTGAGGGCCAGCACTTCTGCGTACCTTCACTCAGGGGAGCGGCTCCACTCCCTCCAGCGCTGTGTGCAGCTCACCGATGAACTCCTCATCCACCTCGGTGGCGGTGATTTCCTCACCCACCAGGTCCTGGATCAGGGGGTAGAAGCGCACCTCGAACCACTTGCGGAACACCGAGTAGGTGCGCTCCGCCGGCCAGGTGCCAGTGTCGCGATGCCAGAAATCAAGCTCCGCCTCAAAGATCGCCTCGTAGACCTCCTCAAGGATCTCCTCGGCCTCTTCTTGCGTGTCGTAATCGGGGATCAAATACAGGCAGGGCTCCCGGGCTCCAGCAGCATCGATGTCCAGGTCGAGCCCCTGGGCCCAATCGAGCAGCTCCTGGCTGGGGTAGATCCCCACGGCGCATCTGTTCACCACGGCCATGGTTAACCCGGCGGCATTGCCCAAACGCTAGGCATGCCCAATTGCGCGGGCATGGCACCACAACGGAATCCCGGAAGCTCCTCTGACTCGATGCGCTGCAACAGGAGAGTTGCTAGACGGATCCAATGAGAAGGGCGCCCCGTGTCGGGCGCCCTTGGGCCGGTTGCAGGGCTTGGGCTCGCGCTGCCTTGGTCGAGGCCTCTGATTCATTAATAGATCCACCAGCTCGGCTTGTCAGTACGGCAAGCCGATCGAGTCGGTGGGGGAATCGACTCCCAAGGGGGGCCGCTCACCACTGAGGGCTGCAGGGCACCCAGCCCGCCTTGCGCTTCTCGCCCCAGAGCTTCAGGGCTTCTGGTCGCCGCAACTCCTGCCTGCGCTTGAGCAAGGGGATCTCCTGATCGGGCAAAAGCTCACCGGTGGTGATCTCCAGCATCTGCACATGCCGCTCCCAGCGGGTCGGGCGGAAGCGGAGCACCTGGCGGCCCTGGATCAGCCAGCCCTCCTTGGGGGTGAGCGGTGGGAGCTGGTTGGCCGCTGCAGTCACGCCCCCTCGGGCGCCCAGCCCCGCTGCCGCGCCAGGTCATCGGTCCAGCCCTGGCAGCGGCGGGTGAGGTGATCGCCCTGAGCGAGCAATCCCTGGTGCAGCTGACAGGTGAGCTGCGGGATGCAGTTCACCCCGGCGTGATGCCTGAAGAAGTGGCAGGTGAGGCAGACCTTGCGGCTGCGGCTGGGGCGCAGCACCCCCTCATCGAGGTAGGGCCACTCCTCGATGGACCGCTCCAAGGACCCGCCGCCCTCCAGCGTTGATCGGCGCAGACGGACACCCATAGGCAGAATTTGCTAGTAGATCTGTACTAGCACGGTTGATTCGGTGTCTGCTGCGCTGACGGACCCCGATGTGGCTTACACAGGGCACGCGGAGGCTTTGTGAGCTGGCTGGGCGACTCCTCCGCCGAGGCTTAAAGGGGAGCCGTCTTCGCTCCAAGGCCGCTCAGTCGGTTCACGGCGTCGCCTCACGCTTCCTTGCAGTCCATGCCTTGAGTGCCTAGACGCCTCCTTCAGGCATCAACAGAAGCGCTGCTGCGCTGGATTTATCAACGCTTTATCAACAAGGCCCCTTGGCCAATCCCTGAAAAGTAAGTCGGGGCGACAGGATTCGAACCTGCGACCTAGTGCTCCCAAAGCACCCGCGCTACCAAGCTGCGCCACGCCCCGCCATGGGCAGCCTATCTCGCCCCGGTCGCAGGGCCGCATCCGCTGTTGCGTTGACCGTTTGGCTTGGTTGAGTGCGGGCCGGTGCATCCAGCGACGGAGCCGGTCGCACCGCAACGCGCCCACCTCCTTCCGGCGGGAGAATCCGTACCTTCAAGGATTCCCCGTGTCGCCCCTCGCCCCACTGCCGAGGCCCCCTCGCCCCCTCGGCTGCCTCGCTGCCGCGTTGGGAGTGCTGACCTTGGCGAGCTGTGGCGGCCCCAGGCCACCTCGGGAACTGCAGCAGGTGCAGGTGGTCGCCGACCAGTTGCTGCGGGCCAATGCCATCCACACCACGCCGATTCGCTTTGCCCTTGAGGCCGGTGAGACAGCCCCCTACTGGGCCCAGCGAGCTGGTCTGTGCAAGGCGACCAAGGAGGAGACCACCGATGGCGACGCCTGCGACCACTGGGCCCACCTTTCACCCCAGGAGGCCGCCACGCCGGCCCAGCGCCAGGTCAACCGGCTCGCTTACCTCCTGGGCAGTGCCAGTGCCCGCACCTATGCCCATGGCCTGATCACCTTCGATCGCTCCTTCTTCCTCGTCCAGGAGGACGACAGGGGAGCCCTCCGCTGCGTGCTGGCCCATGAACTCACCCATTTCCTGCGGCGGCACGCCTTCCTGCTCTCCAGGGCCGCCAATGGTCCCCTCCGCTCCCTGCCGGAGCCCCAGCGCCGCAAAGCCCTGGCCACCCTTTCGCAGCAACAGGAGTTGGCGGCCGATCGCCAGGCGATGTTGATGACGGCGATCGCCGGCCATGATCCGATCGTCTGCGTGCAGCAGTTGCAGAACGGCGCCCAGCTGGATGCCGATTTCGCACCGGAGGATCCGCAGGAGACCCACCCCGGTTATGTGCGTCGCATCGCTGCCGCCCAGGCCTACCTGAAGGGCCCGCTCCGGGCCGATCTCCAGGCCTGGCGGGCGGCCCACCCGCCGGCCGTCATCAGCGCCGGGCCGGCGCCCCGTTGGCGCTGGCAGCCGGAAGACCAGCTGCTGACGGTGCGCACCCAACCGCAGGGCGGTCCTACCGAGTGACCATCCCCGCAGGACGCTTCCTGCTCGATCGGGCGATCCGTTCCAGTCAATGACCGTTGGGCCTGGAGTTCAGCCCACGCCCACGGTCTTCGGTCCCCTTGCCCACCAGCACCAACGGCCGCAAGGGGCGCCGTCGACTCATCCCTCCAGCACCGCGATGCAGTCGATCTCCACCCGGGCCCCCTTGGGCAGGGCCGCCACTTCTATGCAGGCCCGGGCTGGGGCCACACCCGCACCGAAGATCTCGGCATAGAGGGCGTTCACCTGGGCGAAATCCCCCAGGTCCGCCAGAAACACCGTGGTGCGCACCACCTGCTGGGGCGTGACCCCCGCCTGCGCCAACACCGCCACCAGGTTGGTGAGCACCTGGCGTGTTTCCGCCTCCACGTCCCCGTTCCCCACGAGCAGGCCGCTGGCCGGATCCAGGGCAATCTGGCCCGAGCAGAACAGCAGCCCGGCGGCCTTCACCGCCTGGTTGTAGGGGCCCACGGGCGCCGGCGCCCGGTCGGTGTTGATGGCTTCGAGCACGGGGATGGTCGCCATGACAGGTGAGGATGGGCCGCTGAGCTTATGGCCGTCCGCCATCGTCAGCGCCGCTTCCCTCGCTTCGAATTCCGCCGATCCTGCCGCCCACCCTCCGGTGGAGTTGCGGGACCTCTGGCACCGCTATGGCAACGCGGGCGAGGCTGCGGACTGGACCCTGGCGGCGATCGACTTCCAGCTGCGCAGCGGTGAGCTGGTGGGCCTGCTGGGTCCGTCCGGCTGTGGCAAGTCCACCCTGTTGCGCTTGATCGCCGGCTTCGAGCGGCCGAGCCGGGGCAGCATCGGCATCGAGGGCCGGGAGGTGGCGGGACCCCACCACTGGTTACCCCCTGAGCGCCGCGGCGTCGGCATGGTGTTCCAGGACTACGCCCTCTTCCCCCACCTCGACGCCTGGTCGAACACTTGTTTTGGCCTTCGCCCCCGCCAGGACCGCAGCCGTGCCGCCTGGTTGCTGGAGCTGCTGGGGCTCCAGGGGCTGGAGCACCGCTACCCCCATGAGCTCTCCGGTGGCCAGCGCCAGCGCCTCGCCCTGGCCCGGGCCCTGGCGCCGGGGCCCTCCCTGGTGCTGCTCGATGAGCCCTTCTCCAACCTCGATGTGGAGGTGCGCACGCGCCTGCGGGCTGAACTGCCCGGCGTGCTCCAGCGCTGCGGCGCCAGTGGCCTGATCGTCACCCACGATCCGGAGGAGGCCCTGGCCATCTGCGACCGGGTGGCCGTACTCCAGGGCGGGCGCCTGCATCAGTGCGCCAGCCCCCGGGAGCTGGTGGACCACCCGGCCACCGCCTTCGTGGGCCGCTTCGCCCTCCAGGGAAACCTGGTGCCCGCCCGGTGGGAGGGCCGCCGCATCGTCACCTCCCTGGGGCCGTTCGAACCCCTCACCGGCGCGGCCACTCCGGCCACTCCGGTCGCTCCCCCCGCCGGTCCTGGAACCCGGGAGGGGGACCCCCTGGAGGTCTTCCTCCGTCCCACGGGTTTCCGGCTTGAGGTGGATGGGGCGGGGGCGGCCCGGGTGGTGGGCCGCGAGTTCCTCGGCCGTGAATGGCTCTATCAGGTGGAGGCGGGCCCCCAGCGGCTGCGGTTGCGGTTGCCCCTGGAGCAGGAGCTGGAACGGGGCCAGCGGGTGCGCCTGGCCGTGCGGGCCGATCAGCCGGCGCTGCTCTTCCCCGACCGGCTCCCCCTGCAGGCCCTGCCGAGCTCCTGATCAGCCCCGCCAGTGGTCCTTGTCGGCCCGCAGGTCGCCCAGTTCGCCGGCATCGGCCGCCCGCATGAACAGGTTCGTAGCGCGCTCCTGGCCAATGGTGCTAGGCACGGTGAATCGGCCGGCGGCCCGCAGGCCCTGCACCTGCCGCAGTCGTTCGGCCACGGCCCCATCGCTGGGGCGGGCTGCGGTAGCCCAGCGGAAATTGCCCTCGGTGTATTCATGGGCGCACCACACCCGGGTGGCCTCCGGCAGGGCCGCCAACTGTTGCAAGGAGTGCCGCATCTGGGCCGGGCTGCCTTCGAACAGTCGGCCGCAGCCCCCCACGAACAGGGTGTCACCGCAGAACAGTTCCGGCCCGCCACCGGACTCCGGCGTGGTCCCTTCGATCGCCGGTAAGTAATAGGCCAAGTGGGCGCGGGTGTGTCCCGGCACCTCCAGCACCTCCACGGGCCGCCCCAGCAACTCGAACCGGTCGCCCCCCCGCACCGATCGGGTCTGGAGGGGGATCCGCTCCAGGTCCGCGGCGGCGGCGATCACCTCTGCGTGGGGCCAGACCGCCAGCAGACCTGGCGTGCCGCCGATGTGGTCACTGTGGTGGTGGGTCTGCAGCACCGCCACCAGCTCCAGATCCCGTTCCTTGAGCCAGGCGACCACGGGCTCGGAAACGGCTGGATCCACCACCACCGCCGCGCTGCCTGCCCCGCCATGCCAGACGAAGATGTAGTTGTCATGGAGCACGGGAATCAGCTCCACCTGGCGGGCGGCGGCCTGGTCCGGCGCATGGACGGGGGAGGTCGGGCCCATCGGTAAAGTCAACGTTGCGGTGCAACACCATGATCACCGTCGCCCTGGCCAAAGGAGCCCTGCTCAAGGATTCGGTCCGTCGTTTCGCCCTGGCCGGCCTCGACTTCAGCGCCCTGCTTGACGCAGACAACCGCCAACTGCGGGTGCCAAGTGCCTGTGGAAGCGCCAGCGCCCTGCTGGTGCGCAATGCCGACGTACCCGTGTACGTGGCCTACGGCCAGGCCCAGCTGGGGGTGGTGGGCTTCGACGTGCTGCGGGAACACCAGCTGCCGGTGGCTTCGTTGGTGGACCTGGGTTTCGGCGGTTGCCGCATGGCCGTGGCCGTCAAGGCCAGCAGTGGCTACCGCCGGGCGGCTGACCTGCCGCCCCATTGCCGCGTCGCCAGCAAATTCACCCGCTGCGCCGAAGCTTTCTTCGCCGATCTTGATTTGCCGGTGGAGCTGATCCATCTCACCGGCTCGGTGGAACTCGGGCCCATCACCGGCATGTCCGAAGCGATCGTGGATCTGGTGGCCACCGGCCGCACCCTCCAGGAGAACGGCCTGGTGGCGATCGAAGACCTGTTCCACAGCACGGCCCGCCTGATCGGCCATCCCCTCTCCTTGCGCCTCGATGGCGGACCGCTCCAGGCCCTGGTGGACCGGCTGGCGGCGGTCTCCGTGGGGCCGAAGACCTGATGGCCTCCCGCGACCGGCAACGGCTTCGCCTGCTGCTTCCCTACATCCGCCGTGAGCGCCGGCGCCTCACCCTGAGCCTGGTGCTGCTGATTCCGGTGGCCCTGGCGGCGGCGGTGCAGCCCCTGCTGGTGGGGCAGGCCATCTCCGTGCTGCGCCATGAACCCACCCTGGCCTGGCTGACGGGCCAGAGCGTGGCCCAGGCGCTGCGGACCCTGGTGGGTCTGCTGCTGTTCGCGGTGCTGGTGCGGCTGGCGTTGCAGGGGGTGCAGACCTTCAACATCCAGGTGGTGGGCCAGCGGCTGACGGCCCGCATCCGCGACGACCTGTTCAGCCATGCCCTGGCCCTGTCCCTGCGGTTCCACGACCGCACGCCGGTGGGCAAGTTGCTCACCCGGCTCACCAGTGACGTGGACGCCCTGGCCGAGGTGTTCGGCAGCGGGGCCATCGGGGTGCTGGCCGATCTGGTCACCCTGCTGGTGATCGCCGCCACCATGATCTCGATCGAGCACCGGTTGGGGGTGCTGCTGCTGGCGATTCAGGTGCCTGTCACCTTTGCAATCGTTTGGCTCCAGGGGCGCTATCGCAAAGCCAACTACCGGGTGCGTGAGGAGCTGAGCCAGTTGAACGCCGATCTGCAGGAGAACCTGCAGGGTTTGGAGGTGGTGCAGATGTTCCGCCGTGAGGCCTTCAATGGCGCCCAGTTCGCCACCACGGCCCAGGCCTATCGCAAGGCCGTGGACGGCACCATCTTCTTCGACAGCGCCATCTCCGCCCTGATCGAGTGGGTGGCCCTGGTGGCCATCGCCGTGGTGCTGGCCCTCGGCGGGGTGATGGTGGATGGCGGGTCCATGGGACTGGGCACCCTGACCACCTTCATCCTCTTTTCCCAGCGGCTGTTTGATCCCCTGCGCCAGCTGGCGGAGCGCTTCACCCAGATCCAGGGGGGGCTGACGGCGATCCAGCGCATCGACGAGTTGATGGAGCAACCGATTGAGATTGCCGACCTGCCGGATTCCCAACGCAGTACCGCAGCCCTCCGCAGCGGCGGAGAGCGCGCCAGCGCCGGCGAGGTGGTGTTCGAGAACGTCTCCTTCGCCTACCGCTCCGATGATCCGATCCTCACCGACCTGAGCTTCCACATCGCCGCCGGTGAGCATGTGGCTCTGGTGGGACCCACGGGCTCCGGCAAGACCACGGTGATCCGCCTGCTCTGCCGGCTGTACGAACCCCAGCAGGGGCGCATCCTGCTGGATGGCATCGACATCCGTGAGTTGCCGCTCTCCACCCTGCGTCAGCGGTTGGGGGTCGTGCTCCAGGACACCTTCCTGTTCAGCGGCAACGTGGCCGACAACCTGCGGCTCGATGCGCCCATCGACGATGCCGAGCTGGGTCGCCTTTGCCATGACCTGGGGCTCGATTCCCTGCTGGAGCGGCTGCCCGATGGCCTGGAGACGGAGCTGCGGGAGCGGGGCGGCAACCTGTCCTCGGGGGAACGGCAGCTGTTGTCGGTGGTGCGGGTGGCGATTCGCAACCCTTCAGTTCTCATCATGGATGAGGCCACGGCTTTCCTGGATCCCTCCACCGAAGCCACCCTTCAACGGGACCTCGACACCCTGCTGTCCGAGCGCACGGCCATCGTCATCGCCCACCGGCTGGCGACCGTGGAGGCCGCTGACCGCATTCTTGTGCTGCGGAAGGGGCGCCTGATCGAGCAGGGCACCCACCTGCAGCTGCGGGCCGACGGTGGCCTCTACGCGCAGTTGGCCGACCTCCAGGAGAGGGGATTGGCCCGGCTCTGAGGGTCTTCGTCCAACAGCTCTTCGTTCAGGAGCCCCTCCAGCCAGGCCTCGATCAGGCCCGCCAGTCGCTCGGGATCCTGGCGCATGGGCAGGTGGCCCAGTCCCTCCAGCACTTCCAGCTCATGGCGCTCGGTGTAGCCCGCCAGATGGCGCACATAGCGGGACGCCATCACCCCGTCGCGGCTGCCGCTGATCCACAGGCTTGGCACCTGCAGCCTTGCGGCCAGTTCCGGCAATTGGCGCACGGCGCGGCGGCTGGTGCTGCAGGCGAGGAGCCCCTGGGCCGCCCGCGCATCCGCCACCAAGGGAGAGCGGATGGCAGCGGTGCCGGGCAGATCGGCCAGCCAGCGGGGCCGCAAGCGCACGAAGGTCGCCCCGCCCTGGCGAATCCGGGCAAAGGGGCGGGGTTGGTAGACCCCCCCACCGGCGGCGATCTGCACCAGGCCCATGAGCTGGTCCCCCAGCTCCGCCGCCGCATGGAGGGCCACACTGCCCCCGAGGGAGTGGCCCACCAGCACGACCCTGCGGCCCTTGGCCGCCTGGCGGCTCGCCTGGGCTGCCCAGCGGCCATAGCTGGCCAGGGTGGGCTGGAGCTGCCGGGGCCGTGGTCGGTCGCCGAAGCCCGGGAGATCCGGCGCCCACACCGACCAGCGGGGATTCAGGGCCGCCCCCAGGGGGTCCCACAGCCGACCCGAGAGCAGCCAGCCATGCAGGCAGACCAGCAGCGGGTCCTGAGATCCCTGGGCGGCAGCGGGCGGGGCCAGCGTCGGATGGAACAAGGAACTCCAGCCTGCTGCAAAACGGCGGTGATCGGGCAGGATCGTGCCAATGCGTAGCCCCTCCCCAACTTCCACTGACCCGTTGGACTCCCACCCCGCCCTGATTCCGCATTACGGCGCCGGGCACCGCCTCTGCCCGGTGACCAACACCCAGCTGACCCTTGTGCTGAGCCAGGAGCGGGAGATCGATCTGGTCGAGCTGGAACAGCTCTGCGATGCGGTGGGCTGGAGCCGCAGGCCCCTGCGGCGGGTGCGCAAGGCCCTG